>NZ_JBRIIO020000015.1:0-148748 GCF_052976845.2 Nakamurella sp. GG22
GCGAGCATGGCGATGCCGAGCGCCGGCAGCACCGTGCCGAGGACGGTGGTGGCGGCAACAGCCGTGTCGTCGGTGTTGTTCGGGCTCTGGCACGTGCTCCCGGCGCTGGGTGGCGGCGCCGCGAACGAGTCGGTATCCGGCGTAGTCGGCGGCGGGACGGGCGGATCGGTGTTCCTGGTGGTCGGCACCGTGCTGTTCACCACGGCGGCCGGCGTGGTGTTCGGTGTCCTGCGGGATCGGAGCGACAGCCTGCTGGCGCCCATCGGCCTGCATTGGGCGGTCAACGGCATCGGCGAGCTCTGGCTGCAACTGGCCTGAAACCGGACGCCTTGCCCGCCAGGTCGCAATCGTGACGGATACTGCCAACCGGGTAGGCGTTCCGAGCAGAGGGTGGATGATGTATGACGACGCAGCCGGGCACGGCGGCTCAGCCCGACCAGCAGCCCGCGTCAGCAGGTCCGGACGAGGCGCCATCCGCCGCCGAACCGACCTCGCATCTGCGTGGGGATAAGAAGCGGTACAACTGGTTTCGCTACACCCTCCCCGGCTCGTGGGTGGCACTGGCGTTCGTCTGCCTGTCGTTCACGCCGTCGCTGCTGCCCCGGCCGGCGGCCTTCCAGGGGTTCGTCTGTGGCGTCAACGGTGCCATCGGGTACGGCCTCGGCGTCCTCGGTGCGTGGGTGTGGCGCCAGTTCGCCGATCGTCCGGCCAGGCCTGCGCGGCCGCTGTCCTGGCGGGTGTTCTTCATCGTTGCGGCGGTCGCGCTGTTGTCGTCATACCTGCTCGGCCGCCGCTGGCAGAACCAGATCCGCGAACTGATGGGCGTCGTCGCCGAGTCCTTCAACGCCCAGATCCTGCTGCCGATCGCCGCAGTACTGGTCTTCGTTGGGCTGATCGCCGCGAGCCGCGGGATCCGTGGGCTGTTCCGCTGGGTTGCCCGGCTGCTGGGTCGTTGGATGGGGCGGCGCGCCGCTCGCGGGGTCGGCTGGGTGCTGGTCGCCGCCGTCACCGTCGGGGTGCTCAGCGGGGTGGTGCTGGACGGGGCGATCGCGGTGGCGGATCGGAGCTTCTCGGTTCTGGACACCACGACGAACGAGGCGGTGTCGGGCCCGCTGTCGCCGGTCCGTTCCGGCGCAGTGGACTCTTCGGTGCCGTTCGACAGCCTGGGCTTCCAGGGCAGGAACTTCGTCGGCACCGGCCCCACCGCGCAGCAGATCGAGGACTACTCCGGATCGCCCGCGCTGGAGCCGATCCGCGCGTACGCCGGCATTGTCTCCGCGCCGGACGTGGAGCAGCGCGCCATTCTGGCGGTGGACGACCTGATCAAGTTGGGCGGGTTCGAGCGCGACTATCTGCTCATCGCCGGCACCACGGGCACCGGCTGGGTCGACCCCGGCGGAATCGACAGCCTCGAGTACATGACCAACGGCAATGTCGCGAGCGTCGCGATCCAGTACTCGTACCTGCCGTCCTGGGTGTCGTTCATCGTCGACCAGACCCGGGCAAGGGAAGCCGGCCGCGCCCTGGTCGACGCGGTCTACGACCGGTGGATCGACCTGCCGGCGAACGACCGCCCGAAGCTGCTGGTGTTCGGCGTCAGCCTCGGGTCGTTCTCCACCGAGGCCGCCTTCAGTGGCGAGTTCGACCTGCGGAACCGGACCGACGGGGTGCTGTGGGCCGGCCCACCGAACTTCAACTCACTGTTCCGCGAGTTCACCGACGGCCGCGATGCGGGCAGCCCGGAGATCCAGCCGGTGTTCCGCGACGGGCGGACCGTGCGCTTCACCGACAATCCCGACGTGCCCGCGCCGCCGGCCTCGGCACCGTGGGACGGCACCAGGGTGCTGTACCTGTCGCATCCCTCGGACCCGATCACCTGGTGGAGCACCGATCTGCTGCTCCGCAAGCCCGATTGGCTGGCCGAACCGCGAGGGGCCGACGTGCTGCCGGAGATGGTGTGGATCCCGTTCGTGACGTTCTGGCAGGTCACCGCGGACATGGTCGAACCGGTTCCGGTGCCGTCCGGGCATGGCCACAGCTTCACGGCGCAGTACGTGGACGGCTGGGCGCAGGTGATCCAGCCGCCAGGTTGGACGGCGGAGAAGTCTGCGGCACTGCAGAAGATCATCCTGCAGGAAGAGGCTTGGGCCGACGCATCGTCGCCGTGACCCGGGTTCTGATCGCAGGGAACGACTCACGCACCCTCGTTGTCGTCGCGCAGGGAGTGGATCATGCTCTGCAGCACCGTGAACGCCGCCGATTGCTGCTCCTGCGTCATGCCGTCCAGCATTCTGACCTCGACGGAACGGACTGCAGCGGAAGCCTTCTCGAGGCTCCGGCGACCGCGTGGCGTGAGCCGCGCGGGTAGGACCTTCCCGACCTGGGCCTGCGCGGGCCTGGTCACGTAGCCGTCCCGTTCCAGGGCCTGCAGCAGCACGTTCATCGACTGCCTGGTCACGAACGCCCCGCGCGCGAGCTCGGAGTTGGACAGGCCAGGGCGCTGGGCGAGCAGCTCCAGGCACGAGTAGTGCGTCACGGTCATCCCGAGCGGCCGCAGCGCTGCCTCCATGGCCGCGCGAAGGGCACTCGACGCGGCTTTCAGCAGGTAGCCCAGCGACGTATCGAGGTCCACAGCGACTCCGTCTTGACTCATGTCAGTAGTCTGACATAGATTGCTGATTGTCAGGAAACTGACACAACAGGAGGAGCTCCATCATGCCCGTCACCGGCCCCGACTTCATCTCCCTGCAGGCTCGCGATCTCGACGCGTCGCAGGCCTTCTACGAGCAGTACCTCGGCCTCGTCCGCTCGCAGGCAGGCCCGCCGCATGCCGTCGTCTTCGAGACGACGCCCATTGCGTTCGCGCTGCGGGAGATCGTTCCCGGCACCGACCTGACCTCCGTGGCTCAGCCGGGTATCGGTGCCGCGATCTGGTTGCACGCCACCGACGTCCAAGCCATTCACGACGCCCTCGCCGCCGACGACCGCACGATCGTCTCCGCTCCGATCGACGGGCCCTTCGGCCGCACGTTCACCTTCGCCGACCCCGACGGCTACAACGTCACGTTGCACGACCGCGGCTGAGGGGGACGGATCATGCTCCCATCGCGGGGCCGCAGCTCGCCGCTGTGCTGCTCGCGTTTGGTGCGGGAGGGACGTACGTCAGCGCAGGGCAGCAACGGCCGTCGTTGATGGTGAAGACCCGGTCAGCCGGCGGGTCGGCCGTCGTTGGGTCGGTCGGCCGCTGACCGGTCGCCTTCTGGCTCGGCGTAGGCCCTGTCCGGCTGACGGTTATCCGCGGCCTTGCTCTCGTCTGTGCTGTACCGGCCCGCTGAGAGGTCGACCAGGACCAGCCTGTTCCCGAACGGATCGGCGACGACAGTCACGCGTCCGACGGGAATGTCGAACGGCTCGACGATCACCGTGCCACCGGCGGCACGGATGCTGTCGGCGGCGTCATCGGCGGAGGAAACCAGCCAGTTCGGTTCGTACGGTTGCCGGGTGCTGAGCACCAACTCGCTCTCGCCATCCGGCAGCAGCAGACCGGCCTGACCGACGTCGTCGTTACGCCACACCACCCGATGCCCGAGACGTACGCCGTAGAACCCCAGACCGGCGTCGAGGTCGGGCACCGGAACGGTCACGGCGTCGATGCTGCGCAACAAGGGGAACCGGCGGTCTCGGTGCTGCCCGGCGGTCACGACGCCCTCGTCCACGGCTGGCTAGTGCGCGTCGTTCGCAGTGTGCGGCTTCTTGCCGAGCTGACGCCAGTCCGTTTCCGCGACCTCGACGTCGTAGTGCCGGGCTGCCGTGCGGATGTTGGCGAAGGTGGGGTCCCGCTCCTCGTCGGAGACGTCCTTGACCTGATCGAAACGGGCCAACGCGGTCCGGACGTGACCGGCGTCGGTCAGCGGTACCTTCCGCTTGTCCGGGAATGCATACACCGAGTCCGGCAGGTCCTTCCGGTCGGCGCTGCTGAGCGAGCCGTGCTCGGTGTGCGGTTTCCAGGTGGTCGCGGCCATGACGTCTCCCTCCGGTCGGCAAGTCGGCCATGGGTCCGGTGCCCGCGAGCGCCCGGCGGTAAACGCCGGTTCTCAGTCGGCCAGGGCCATCACGGTCAGCACGATCAGCGGCACGACGATCAGCGCCCCGCCGACCCACAGCGGCAGCAACAGCGCGAGGAAGAAGCCGATGGGTACCACGACGAGCGACGGCAACGCCCGGACGGTCGCCTGCCCGGTCGTCAGCTCGGGCCGTTCGCGCAGCGTGTCGTACCAGAGCAACACCAGGATCAGCAGCAGGAGCGCCGCGATGATCGCGGCCGCCCAGTGCCATCCGTCAGCCGCCATCGCTCGAGGATAGAAGCGTCTGCCGCGCCGGTCCCGGCGGAGCACCCCGGCGTTCTAGAGTCAGGGCATGTCGAACCCCGCTGCCGCACGGCGCACCTACGAATACGCCACGGTCCCGTTGATCACCCATGCCACCAAGGCGATCCTGGATACCTGGGGCGAGGACGGCTGGGAACTCGTGCAGGTGATCCCCGGTCCCAACCCCGAGCAGCTGGTGGCCTACCTCAAGCGGGAGCGCGCATGACGGTCGGCGCCCGCCTCGCGGAGCTCGGGATCGAGCTCCCCGCGGTGGCCGCGGCCGCCGGCTCGTACCTGCCGACCGTGCAGACCGGGAACTTGGTGTTCACCGCGGGGCAACTGCCGTTCGTGGACGGACGCCTGCCCGCCACCGGCCGGGTCGGTGCCGAGGTGTCACCGGAGGATGCGAAGGGCTACGCCCGCCAGGCCGCGCTGAACGTGCTGGCCGCCGTGGACGCCGCAGTCGGCCTGGACCGGGTGGAGCGGATCGTCAAGGTTGTCGGGTTCGTCGCCTCCGCGGAGGGATTCACCGGTCAGCCCGGTGTGGTGAACGGCGCATCGGACCTGTTCGCGGAGGTCTTCGGCGAGGACGGCCGGCACGCGCGGTCCGCTGTCGGCGTCGCGGAACTGCCGCTGGGTGCCCCGGTGGAGATCGAGGCGATCGTCCAGGTCAGCGCCTGAGCCCGCTGCGCTCGCGGTTCACCTGTGGTCGGTCCGAGCATGATCACTGAGTCCGCGGATATGTTGAGCCGATGCGGATCACCGATGCTGTCGGCGACGATGGCGTCGCCTCCGAAGGCGGTCGTGGTGTGCCCGAGATCAGGCCCGCGGCAACGGTGATGTTGCTGCGGGACGCGGCGGACGACGAGCTGGAGGTGTTCGTGCTCCGGCGAGTGGCCGCGATGGCGTTCGCCCCCGGGATGACGGTGTTCCCCGGCGGAGCCGTGGATCCCTCGGATCACGCGGACATCCCCGGCTGGACCGATGCCGACACGCAGCGGTGGTCGGCGGCGCTCGGTGCCGAACCGGAGAGTGCGCGCGCTTTCGTCATCGCCGCCATCCGGGAGCTGTTCGAGGAGACCGGTGTCCTGCTGGCATCCGCCCTTTCGGGTGCAGTGCAGTCCGGGGCACTGCTCGCTGACGCGGACCGGCTGGCGATCCTGCACCGTGAGCGTCACTTCGCCGACGTCCTGGCGTCGGCCGGGTTGCGGGTGCGACCCGATCTCCTCCGGCCGTGGGCGAATTGGATCACACCGCCCGGCCGTACCCGCAGATACGACACGTTCTTCTTCGCTGCGGCACTCCCGGACGGCCAGGACGCCCGGATGCTCACCTCCGAGGCGGACCTCGGTCAGTGGCGCACCCCGGCCGCGCTCCTCGCCGAGTCCGACATCGGCGCCGCCGCGCTGATGCCGCCCACAGTCGCCATGCTCACCGATCTCGTGGACTTCGATACGGTCGCCGACGTGATGGCGGCCGCCAGGGTCGTCACACCGGTCCGGGTCCGGGCGTCGGACTTCCCGGGCCTGAATCTGCGAGGTGGGAGCCCGCGCACGCCGCCGGCTGAGAGAATTCGCTGATGACGATGGCAATCCCGCGGCCGGTGAGCCCGCAGGCACAGGTGCTGCTGGCACCCAATCCGGGCCCGATGACGCTGGACGGCACGAATACCTACCTGCTTTCCGCACCGGATTCGGCGAGAAGGATCGTCGTGGATCCTGGTCCGGACGACGCCGGGCACCTCGGTGCGCTGGCCGCTGCCGGCCTGATCGAGCTGATCCTCATCACCCACCGGCACGGTGACCACACCGAGGGTGCGCCCGAGCTGTCGCGCCGTACCGGCGCCCCGGTGCGTGCCCTCGATCCGGCGCACTGCCAGGGGGCGGCTCCGCTGGTCGACGGCGAGACCATCGAAGCAGCAGGGGTTGTGGTGACCGTGCTCCGGACGCCCGGGCACACCGACGACTCCGTCAGCTTCCTGCTCGACGCCGACGGCGCCACCGGGTCGGTGCTGACCGGCGACACCATCCTCGGCCGCGGAACGACCGTGCTGGCGCCGCCGGACGGCAGCCTCGCCGCGTACCTGGCGTCCCTGGATCTGCTCGCCGGTCTTGGACCACGGCGGGTGCTGCCGGCGCACGGTCCGCAGCTGCCCGATCTGTCCGTCGTCGCCGGCGCCTATCGCTCCCACCGCCAGCAGCGGCTCGACCAGATCCGTTCCGCGCTAAACATTCTCGGCCCGGACGCCGGCGTGCCGGCGATCACCGATCTGGTCTACGACGACATCGATTCCGCTGTCCGGGCAGCGGCGGAGCACTCGGTGGCCGCGCAGTTGGAGTACGTGCGTGGAGCGGGCCGGCCGCCGCGGTGAGCGAGCGGGATGGCCCGGCCGGCACGGAGCGGTCCGCCGGTTTGGACGCGGCACTACCGCTGTTGGCCTGCCCGCACTGCGGACAAGCCATCTCCCGGCAGGATGCCGGGGTGGTCGGCTGCGCGCTCGGGCATCGTTTCGACGTGGCCCGCCAGGGCTACCTCTCGTTGCTGGGCAAGGGCTCTCGTACCGACACGGGCGACTCCGCGGACATGGTGACCGCACGCACGGACTTCTTGACGGGTAAGCACTACGAGCCGCTCGCCGACGCGGTCGCCGACTGCGTGGATGTCGGTCCGGTTCTGGAAGTGGGGGCCGGCACGGGCTACTACCTCGCCACGGCTCTCCGGAACCTGCGCGGCCGTACCGGGGGTGTGCGCACCGTCGGTGTCGCTCTCGATTCCTCCCGGTACGCGGCCCGCCGCGCGGCCGCCGCGGACGGCATGATCGGCTCGGTGGTGGCGGACGCGTGGTCGCGGCTGCCCGTTCGGGACGGCGTCGTCGGAACCGTGCTGAGTGTGTTCGCGCCGCGGGATCCGGCCGAGTTCACCAGGGTCCTGATGCCGGGTGGCAGGGTGGTCGTCGTCACCCCGGAACCCGATCATCTGGCTGAGATCCGGTCCGCGCTCAGCCTTCTGGCCGTGGACGCCGGTAAACCGGAGCGGCTGACCGAGGCCTTCGCCGGACGCCTCGAGACGGTCGGTCGTCAGCCGCTGAGGCAGCGGATGACGCTGCGTCCGGATGACGTCGACGCGTTGGTGAGGATGGGCCCGACGGCGCGGCACCTCTCCCCGCAGGAGTTGCGCGCGGCCGTCGCCGATCTCCCGGCGACCCTGCCGGTGACGCTGTCGGTGACGATCACCACGCTCATGGCGGGCTGATCCCGCTGGTCAGCCCCGTTGCGGTCAGGAAGTCGGGGTCAGCGTGATGGTGCCGGTGGTGGCGAGAGTCTGTGCGACGTCACGAATTTTCCGATTGCTGGACTGTGACGAACGAACCAGCAGCGCGAAGGCGGAGTGGGCGCTGATGCCATAGCGCTCCATCAGTATTCCTTTCGCCTGGCCGATGATGTCCCTGCCGACCAGGGCAGCGTTGAGCGAGTCCTCGTGCTGAGCTGGAAGGCGAGCATGGATTGCACTCCGAGGTCCGCGGCTCGCGGTGCGAATGCCGGCCAGCGTTGCTCGGACCGGAGGTCGTCGGATCGAATCGTCAGTCCGTCCCAGGCCGAGCTGACGCACGGACCCTGTCCCACCTCGTACTGCAGCCGGTCGATCGCCTCGACCACAGCGTCGGACACCGCAGGCGTGCGCAGCGCCCCGCCCTTGGTGCGCAGTGTGATTCCGGCGAAGTCGGCACCGGCAACATTGTCGACCGCGGCCCTGACGATGCCTTTCAATGTCTGTTCCAAGTCGGGTTCGGCCTGGAGGAGCCGCGCGATGTCGCTGAGCTGGCGTGCCGGACCGTCATGCCCGGCTCTGCCGCTGCTGTCGAGTCCCTGCTCCGGATTCTGTGCACGAATGTTCATGACGGACCTCGATTGTCGTCTGTCGTTCCCCGATGCAGCAGAGAATGCGGAGCGCCTTGAACCTGGGTGCCGTCGCTATCAGCTGAACGTAGGACAAGTGCCGGACGGGTCAGACCCCGGCGATACCGTTCCACACCAGCAGGGCACCCAGCACCAGCAGCACCGCCGCCACGATGGTCGTGCTCTGCCGGGTCATCCATCGATTCGCCCCGGCCAGCACGGGTTCCGCCCGCTTGCCGAGAAGCAGCGGCAACACCACCGGTACGGCGACGCCGATGCTGCCGACAACGGCGAAGACCAGGAGCGCCACGGCCTGCTCGAGCGGCCGGTAGGTCGCGTCGGCGATCACCGTCGCGCCGCCGACCACCAGCAGCAGATTCTTGGGGTTGAGGCAGGCGAGCAGCAACGCCACCCGGAACGCCTTGCCGGCGGTCATCGTCGCCACCGACGACATCCATTTCGCGGGTTCCGGTTCAGTGCCCGCAGGAGTCCGGGAGAGCCATTTGCGCGCTGCCAGCGCGAGCAGCGCCACACCCACTGCGACTTTGACCCAACTCAGCCACTGCGGATGCTCTTCGGGTCGGACGATGAGGTCCGCCACGGCGATGACGACCGCGCCCACCCCGAGTACGCCGAGCAGCCAGCCGAACAGGAAGGCCCGCGCCGCCCCGGCGGGCCGGTTGGTCGCCAATGCCAGCGGAATGAGCACGATGGGTAGCGCTGCCAGTGCGAGGCCGACCGCGAGGGGCAGTACCTCGAGAACGGCCGTCATTGCTCTGCCCGTTTCGTCACGTTGATCACGGTACTTCGTCGCGGTCGGCCGACGGCCACCGTGCGTATCCGGCACACAGAAGCGGTAGAACGCGTGCTCCGCAAAAATGCCATCTGGTCCGCTTCGACCACGAGCAGCGCAATGAAGTACTGCAAGTCGGGGACCTTTCGAACGTCGTCGGCGAGGAGGGATTGCTCACTCCAGGTCTCGTCGGTGCATGCCTCATCCCGGGTGGTTCCTCGCGCACTTGTCGTTGAATGACCATTCCTGCCAGCGGCCGAGCTATTCGTCGGGGGGCACTGCGCTGAACCAGTTCTCGACGGGTAGTTCTTCGTCGTGGCCCGTGTAGGTGTGGCCGGTCGGGGTCGTCCACTCCGTACTGTGCGGACCCGTGCGAACGCATCGGTGTCCGCCGTGCGTTTTGGCGCGGTGCTCGTGGCGACATTCGGCGCTGAGATTGGCGGCCGTCGTCGGACCAGCCGGGACCGGTATGAGGTGATCGAGGTCGCAGCGGGTGGCGGGCACGGTGCACGCTGGGTTGGCGCAGACTCCGTCGCGGAACTTGATCGCAGTGCCGAGCCTCCCGGACGGGAACCGGCCCATCTCTGTGGCGTCGAGGAGGTTGCCCTGCGGATCGGTGAGCAGGCGGTAGAACAGGGTGCCCGGTTGCTGCGCGATGTCGCGAATGATGTCGGCGGGAACAGAGGCGCTGCGGTCCATCAACTGCCCGGGTGTCTGGGTGACGCCGAGCAGGGATTGAACGGAGACGACGACCCCGATGGTCACGGGCAACGGCCGGGGATCACCGCCTCCCGAGCAGCGGACCACCCGAGCCACTCCGGCCGCGCGCTGCCCAGGATCGGTGGTCTGCATGCCGGCGAGGGACGTGGGCGGGTCGGGGCGGAACGCCGAGGCCGGGAGATCCCAGTCGCGGTCGAGATCGGTTCCTTCTGTGGGGCTTTCGCGATCCGGCGAATCCGGCATGGCTTCACCCGGGGCAGCCGCGTCGCTGCCGTCACAGCTTGCGTCGAGGTGCTCCTGATCGTGGTGGTCGTCGTCGAGGTGGTCGTCGATGTCGCTGTTGGTGTCCCACACCACGTGGCACCCGTTGCTCGTCCGGCCCAGCAGCAGGTCCACCAGGGCGTCGGCTCTGCGTTGTTGCAGTGTTCGAGGGTCGGTGGGTTCAGCGATGGCGGCGACGGCGCGCAAGACCTGGTCGATGGCATGTGCATCAACCGAGGACATCGCCGCGGACAGGAAGCTGATGCCATCCAGGTCCGGGCGAATGGAGACGTACCGATCCTCCAGTGACCGATGCAAGCGCTCGTTCTGCAGGTCGGGTTCGATCCGGACGATGAACTGATTCAGGCACCTACCAAGGATTTCCGGGGTGCGACAGACGGCGAGGTCGACGACCAGGGAGTTCAGGAGTTCCTTCGAGGCATCCCGCACCAGACGACGCAACGCCCGGTTGATCCGGACGACCTTGTCCTGGTCGATGTCACCGGCGACCCAGGCATCCCAGGCGTCGGGTGCTTCGGCCTTGACCCGGCGGGCCATCGACACGGTGCGCTGAACGGTGAACTTCGAGGCTGTGACAGCCAAGCTGATCTCGGTGCAGGCAAATTCAGCGGCCTTGAACTGTGGTCGCCCGCCCTGATGCCGTACATCGTTGATGACGTCCTGATCCACAGCGCGGCGGATGTCGGTGAATTCCACCATCAATTCCGCATGTCGCGCCTGAGCCTGCGCGAGACGTTTCATGTTCTCGGCCAATTCGTCGATCACGCCGGCCGCGGCCGAGCCGGCTATTGGTCCCGCTCCCGCTCGGCGGCGCGCCTTTGAATTGCTCATATCGGTAACCTACCGGCGACCACCGACAGCCGACCTTGCCGCGTCTCAGTCGCAGTATCGTTACAGCGAAGCAGTTCTCGTCACACAGGGTTCTGACCTCTGCAGCTGAGACTGCGGGCGCCCCCTGAAAGACGAAAGTGTGCCGGGACAGACCGATCCAAGTGGTTGCTCGTCGGCGATGCAGTTGGACCATTTTGAGCGAAACGGTCGTCGTTCTGATGGGTTTCATCGCCGTTTCTCGCTCGATGCCTGGGAAGCGTCGAGCCCGGTCATTGATTATTCGACCACCTGCGGATGAACTCTGCGGATGCTGAGTGGGGGCCGCACCGCGAGCACCAGCCTGTGGGCCGAACCACCGCGTCAGCCCCCTCGCGAGCCAGCTAGGTACTACGAGTACACACTGTGTGTATAGTCCGGTGCATGTCGGTGTCACGCTCACTTCTGGGACTGCTGGAGACCGCTCCCCGGCACGGCTACGACCTCAAACGGGCGCACGACGAACTGTTCCGTACTGAGCGCCCGCTTGCGTACGGGCAGGTTTATGCGACGTTGGCCCGGCTGCTGAAGAACGGCTTGGTCACGGCCGAGGGCACAGAGCCGGGTGAGGGTCCGGATCGGAAGCGCTACGCCATCACCGACGCCGGTGTCAGTGACGTGGATCAATGGCTGAGCACGCCGGAACGACCACAGGAGTATCTGCAGAACACCCTCTACACAAAGGTGGTGCTGGCCTTGCTCTCGCACCGTTCCGCCGATCAAATCTTGGACGCTCAACGCCGTGAGCATCTGGCGGCGATGCGCGAGTTCACCCGTCGCAAGCAATCCGGCGACCTCGCCGACCAGTTGATCTGTGATCACGCGCTTTTCCATCTGGAGGCGGACATGAGATGGCTCGACATCACCGCCTCGCGGCTCGCCGAACTCCGCGCGGAGGTCTCCCCGTGACGACGCTGCTGACTGCCTCGAATCTCGCGGTCTCGTTCGGTGCCACGCACGCTTTGGTGAACGCGGACCTCTGTGTCGATGCCGGCGAGATCGTCGCGGTAATGGGGCCGTCGGGATCCGGGAAGTCGACCCTGTTGCACTGTGCGGCCGGCATCCTGCGCACCGACGCCGGGTCGGTGAGATACCGGGATACCGAGCTGACAACGATGTCCAACCGTTCGAGATCGGCCCTGCGGCTCGCCGAGTTCGGTTTCGTCTTCCAATTCGGGCAACTGATCCCGGAACTCACCTGCGGGGAGAACGTCGCCCTGCCGTTGCGGTTGAACGGGATGCCACATCGGCGCGCTGCCGCCGTTGCCGAATCCTGGCTCGAGCGGCTGGGTGTGGTGGATGTGAGCGGCCAACGTCCTGGAGAGGTTTCCGGGGGTCAGGCCCAACGGATCGCTGTGGCCCGGGCTCTGGCGGGTGAGCCCCGGGTGATCTTCGCCGACGAGCCGACCGGCGCACTGGACTCACTGCAGGGTGAGCAGGTCATGCAGCTGTTGGTGGCCGCGGTGCGGGACTCCGGCAGCGCGTTGATCCTGGTGACCCATGAATCACGGTTGGCCGCCTACTCGGACCGTGAAGTGCTGGTCCGGGACGGCCGCACAGCCGACAATGCCGCAGCGGCATGACGACCCGAAGCCCGGCGGGGGCTGATCAACTGCAGGAGCGTTCCGGTTCGAGGGGTACCGGATTGCTCTTGGATGATCTGCGCCTCGGCCTGCTGCTGGTGGTGAACGGCGGCCGCTCGACATGGGTTCGCCTGTCCTGCAGCGCTGTTGGAATCGGCTTGTGCACAACGGTTCTGCTCCTGGCTGCGGCGATGGGACCGGCGCTGGATGCCCGGGACGGCCGGTCGGACACGATGACTCCGCAGCTGGTCTCACCGTGGTGGACGACTGACGAGACGCCTCCCGTCGGGTCACTGTCGGAGCCCGGATCCTTCGCGGCGAACGACTACGAGATCCCGTACCGGCAGCAACCGGTTCGATCGACCGACCTTTCGACCACAGCGGAAAACCTCTCGAAGGCGCAGCCACCACCCGGTGTCGATCGGTTTCCCGGGCCCGGGGAGTTGGTGGTGTCTCCTTCGTTGCTTGATCTGCTGGGGTCCCCGGACGGTGCGCAGCTGCGCCCACGAGTTGCCGGCGAGATCATCGGTTCCATCGGGCCTGAGGGGCTGCTCGGCCCCGGCGAGTTGCGGGTCTATCGGGGGACGACCGCAACCGCTGACATCGACAGCAACACTGTCGCAACCGGTTGGGGTATGACGATTCCGCCACTCGGGGACCCAATGGCTGTCTTCGCGCCCGCGCTCACTGTTGCGGGCACGGCGATCGTCGGTGTGCCGTTGTTGATCTTCGTCTGGTTGATGTCCAGGCTCGGTTCCGCTGCCAGCGACCGCAGGTTTGCGGTGCTGCGGTTGCTCGGCGCCTCGGGGATGCAGTTGCGCAGGATTGCCGCCGTCGAAGCCCTGCTCGCGTCCGTTGCTGGCCTGATCCTCGGGCTCGGCGGGTTCCTGATCGTGCGATCCGGCGCAGGTCTGCTGACGGTGGGACCGGCGGCGTTCTACCCGCAGGACCTCACGCCGCATCCGGCGGCCGTCCTCGCTGTCGTCCTACTGGTGCCGGTGCTGGCTGTCGCGGCGGGCTGGATCGGTTCCCGGCGGGTGGACGCGGAACCACTGGCCGTCGTTCGGGAGGTGCGGACGACACGGGCGCGACGGCCCGGGCTCGGTCTCGTTCTGCTCGCGCTCGGCGCATTGGCGATGATCGGAAGCCTCTACGCAGGAGCATTGTCGACTGACATCCAGGCGACCGTCCTCCTGGCACTGTCCATTGCGACGCTGTTGACGGCTGTGGCAGTGCTGTTGCCGTGGGCGCTGCAGTGGTCGGTCAACCGTCTGCCGGTGACGGGTTCCGCTTGGCAGTTGGCCGTCCGGCGACTTCAGCTCGATCCGGTCACGCCGTCCCAGGTGGTAGCGGGCATCTGTGTGGTGCTGGCCGGTGTGATCGCAATCCAACCGGTGCTGACGTCGGTGTCCGTGGACAACACGGGAGGGGATTACGGCGCCGGGGTCCCTGCGTACCGGGTGTTCGTCAGGAATCCCACGCCGGTCGAATTCGCCTCCGTTATCGACATGATCGCGAGGACGGAGGGCGTCACCGCGGTCTCCGGTGGGGTGCCGATCGGTGGATCGGTCGGTCCGCCCGCACAGCCGCTGCCCAGCGGGGAGATCGACATGACAAACGAGTTCGGCGCTTTCGTGACGACCTGTGCGGCGATTGCGGTCGCGGGGTGCGTGGATGGCGACGTCTATCTGGCAGACAACAGCGACCTACGCATGTTGGACCCACAGACCACAGCGCTTCGTCCAGGAGTGACCGTCAACTTCGGACCGACGTTCGGCGACGATCTGACGTGGACGATGCCGGTCCCATCCGGCACCGTCCGCCTCGACCCTGCAGTGAGCGGCTTCGGGTTCGCCTCTTTGTTGATCACTCGCGGCGCTCTGGGTTCTGGTGCCGACGCGTTACTCAAAGACATCACCCTGGATCTCCGGGTGAAATCGGCGGAACCCAGCAGTGCCGTTGCGGACCGATGGCGTTCCGAGATGTCGAGTATGACCTGGCGCGCGACTGTGGCGACCACCGCGGAGGCAACCGGGAGCCGGGCTCAGGTGGCCAACAGCGTTCGAACGGCGCTGGCTGTCGGCGTCGGTCTCACCATGCTGGTGGCCGCCGCGGGCCTTCTCGTGATGAGCATCGAACAGCTCACCGCACGGCGGCGAACACTGGCGTACACCATCGCCACCGGGGTACCGCGCGCTGTCATCACCAGATCGCTGATGATCGGAGCGACGATCCCGGTTCTGGTGGGTGTCGGTTTGGCGGTGGTCATCGGCGGTGGGCTCAGCGCGTTTCTGCTGACGTTGACCCAACAGGGTGGGCATCTGCCCTGGACGTCCATCGCCGCGTATGCCACCGCTGCCGTCTCACTCGTGGTGATTGCGACCTTACCGATCGCGCTCCTGGTTCCGAGGATCGTTCGCCCCGAGGCGATCCGGACAGAGTGAGTCAACGCGTCTGCTGTGGCGCGCAATCGATATGCCACTCGCGGACCTTCGCGCTCGGTGTGAGCATTAGCACCTGGCATATCGATCGCGGTTGGGAAGGGCACGGGCGCACGAAGGCCGCTCAATCCGCGCGGGGGTGCGAATGAACCCCTGAGGCGCGCAAACCGGCCATCGCCAGCTCGACGACGGCGTCCACGATCTGTGGTGGGGCGGAGCGGGAGCCGGGCCGGTACCACTCGGTGATGGAGTTGACCATCCCGAACAGCAGCCTGGACACCAGGCGCGGTTCGATGTCGTCCCTGATCTGGCCGGCCTCCGCGGCGTCCCGAACCAGCGCGGCGAGGCGGTCGTCGAAGTCCCTGCG
The DNA here is from genome assembly GCF_052976845.2 of Nakamurella sp. GG22. NCBI lineage: Bacteria > Bacillati > Actinomycetota > Actinomycetes > Nakamurellales > Nakamurellaceae > Nakamurella > Nakamurella sp. GG22. The sequence goes on from NZ_JBRIIO020000015.1 coordinate 15,317, forward strand.
GCAGGCCAGCGCCGACCGCTCGATGACGGTGTTCCCGCGTACCCGGAGCAGCAGGGTGACGTAAGGCAGCTCGGCGAGCAGGACCTCGGTCGTCCGGCGGAGGGCGTCCTGCAGCCGGTCGACGGGGCGCTGCGCGAGCGGAGGGCCGTCGACCGGTCTTGCGGCCCGGGCGACCCGAACACCGTCGGCCGGCCTCCCGACCTCCTCGAACGGAACATCCTCGGCCGGCATCCGGACCTCCTCGTCGAACACGGCCGCCAGTGCCCCGAGCGCCCGGTCGACGGCCATGCCCAGCAGCTCTTCCTTGCCCGTCACGTGGTGGTAGAACGTCGACTTCGTCAATCCGGTGGCCTTGGCGAGGTCGTCCATGCTCGCGGCCTCGTACCCGCGCTCGTTGAACACCCGGACCACTAGGTCCAGCAGGTCGTCGCGGGTGTACCTGGCCGGGCGGCCCCGCCCGCGACCGGGTCCCGTTGACATGGCGCGATTGTGCCGCACATAATTTACTGACCGTTCGGTCGGTAACTCGAGGAGGTCGCGTGTACGGCAACGTCGACGTGCAGGACCCGCAGCCAAATCCCGCTGCGCAGGACGAGGACGCCCTCCTGCAACAACGCTTCGACGACCTCATCGCGGCCGACCAGCGGATCGAGCCACGCGACTGGATGCCCGACGGCTACCGCAGGACGCTGATCCGGCAGATCGCCCAGCACGCGCACTCGGAGATCATCGGCATGCAGCCGGAGGGGAACTGGATCACCCGGGCGCCGAGCCTGCGGCGGAAAGCGATCCTTATCGCGAAGGTGCAGGACGAAGCGGGCCACGGCCTGTACCTCTACTCCGCGGCCGAGACCCTCGGCGTCGACCGCGCGGACCTCCTGGATCTGCTGCACAGCGGGAAGCAGAAGTACTCCAGCATCTTCAACTACCCGACCCTCACCTGGGCCGACATGGGTGCCATCGGCTGGCTGGTCGACGGCGCGGCGATCATGAACCAGGTGCCGCTGTGCCGCTGCTCCTACGGCCCCTACGGACGGGCGATGGTCCGGGTCTGCAAGGAGGAGTCCTTCCACCAGCGGCAGGGCTTCGAGATCCTGAACACCCTCTCGCACGGCACGCCGGCGCAGCACGACATGGCACAGGACGCGGTGAACCGGTTCTGGTGGCCGTCGCTGATGATGTTCGGCCCACCCGACGGGGACTCGCCGCACTCGGCGCAGTCGATGGCCTGGGGGATCAAGCGATTCACCAATGACGAACTCCGCCAACGGTTCGTGGACATGACGGTGCCGCAGGCGGAGGCGTTGGGACTCTCGCTACCCGACCCCGACCTGCGCTGGAACGACGAACACGGGCACTACGACTTCGGCGCCATCGACTGGTCGGAGTTGACCCGGGTGATCAAGGGCGACGGGCCGTGCAACGCGCAGCGGATGGAGCGCCGCCGCTCCGCCCACGAGGACGGCGCCTGGGTGCGGGAGGCCGCGGACGCCTACGCCGAGAAGCACGCCCAGCCGGTGGGTGCGGTCGCATGAGCGGGTCCAACCTCAGTGCAGAGGGTGGTCACGGCGCTGTACCGACGTCGGGAGTGCCTGTGCCCGAGCCGGTTCCGCATAAACGCGTCCGGACCTCGCGCCGCGGCTGGCCGCTCTGGGAGGTGTTCGTCCGGGCCCGTCGGGGACTCTCCCACCAGCACGTCGGCAGCCTGCACGCTCCGGACGCGGCGATGGCACTGCGCAACGCCCGCGACGTCTACACCCGACGCGGCGAGGGCGTCTCGATCTGGGTGGTGCCGTCCACGGCCATCGCCGCGTCGAGCCCGGACGAGAAGGACCCGTTCTTCGACCCCGCGCTGGACAAGGCGTACCGGCACCCGACCTTCTACGAGGTTCCGGACGGGGTGGCACATCTGTGAGTCTGCCGGACACTGCGGTCACAGCAACAGCTCTCGCCGAGTACGTCACCGGGCTTGGTGACGACGCGCTCATCCTGGCGCAACGACTGGGGGAGTGGGTGACCCACGCGCCGCAGATCGAGGAGGATATCGCGCTGGCCAACATCGCCCTCGACCTGCTCGGCCAGGCAAGCACGTTGCTCGCCTACGCCGGCGGGCTGGGCGGTGCCGGCCGCACCGAGGACGACCTGGCCTTCCTGCGCGACGAGCACGACTTCCGCAACGTCCACCTGGTGGAGATACCGAACGGTGACTTCGCCGTGACGATCGCCCGTCAACTGGTGTTCTCCGGCTACCAGTACGAGCTCTACCGGACCTTGCTGGGCTCGACGGACCCGATCCTGGCCGGTCTGGCCGGCAAGGCCGTGAAAGAGGTTGCCTACCATCGCGATCACGCCCGGCAGTGGACGTTGCGGCTGGGTGACGGCACGGCGGAATCGCACCGCCGGATGCAGGACGCGGTCGACCGGGTGTGGCCGTATGTCGACGAACTGTTCGATCCCTGGCCCGTCGTTGCCGACCTGGCAGGACTCGCCGCCGATCCGGTCGCTCTGCGGGCACCCTTCGAGGCCTTCATCAGCGCCACCGTCACAGAGGCCACACTCGATGTGCCGCAACCCGTGTGGCATGCCCGCGGTGGTCGCCGCGGCGTGCACACCGAGCATATCGGGCACCTGCTGCCGGAGATGCAGTATCTGCACCGCGCACACCCGGGCGCGAAGTGGTGAGCGCGACTTCGATGCCACCGTCGATGCCAACGCTGACCGAGCAGCAACGCCTCCGGACGGTAGCCGGCGCGGTGCCCGATCCGGAGATTCCGGTGCTCACGCTGGACGATCTCGGCATCGTCCGAGGGCTCACCATCGACGACGACGGGACCGTCGAGGTGGACCTGACGCCGACCTACACCGGTTGCCCGGCGACCGCCGTCATCGCCGGTGATGTCGAGAAGGCCCTGTTGGCGAGCGGAGTCGAGCGCGCCGTCGTGAGGACGGTGCTGTCACCGGCCTGGAGCACCGACTGGATGAGCGAACAGGGTCGCCGGAAGCTGCGGGAGTACGGGATCGCGCCGCCCGGGGCGTGCCACCCCGCAGGCGTCGGGCTGATCCTCACGGCACGCTGCCCGCGGTGCGGCTCCACCAGCACCAGGGAGATCAGCAGGTTCGGCTCCACACCGTGCAAGTCGCTGTGGTCGTGCCTGTCCTGCCTGGAACCCTTCGACTCCTTCAAGTCGATCTGATGGCATCCCAGGTCACGACGCCAACGCCCACGCCGACGCCGGCAGCACGGCGTCACGCGGTGTTCCATCAGCTGAAGGTCGCCGCCGTCGACCGGCTCACCGACGACGCGGTCGGCATCACGTTCGACGTCCCGCCGGAACTCCGCGGCGAATTCACCTTCGTTGCGGGCCAGCATGTCTCGGTCCGGTCCGCGACGGTCGGCGACGACGTGCGGCGCAACTATTCGATCTGCTCGCCGGCCACCACCGGACCCCTGCGCATCGCGGTGAAGGAGATCCCGGACGGTGCATTCTCGCGGTACGCCGGACGGGAGCTGCGGCCCGGCGACGTGCTGGACGTGATGACACCGAGCGGGACGTTCACGACCGCACTGCATCCCGACCAGGCCAAGCGCTACGTCGCCGTCGCTGCCGGGTCCGGGATCACCCCGGTGCTGTCCATCCTCGCGACGGCGCTGGAGGTCGAGCGGGACAGCACGGCGGCGCTGGTGTACGTCAACCGACGCACCTCGACGATCATGTTCCTCGAGGAACTCGAAGACCTGAAGAACCGGTATCCCGACCGCTTCGAGTTGATCCACGTGCTCGGCCAGGAGGCGACCGACGTCGAGATGCTGTCCGGCAGGTTGGATGTCGAGCGGCTGGGACGCATCCTGGACAGCATCCTGCCGGTCGACGACGTCGACGAATGGTTCCTCTGCGGCCCGCTGCAGATGACCGACGCCGTGCGCGGTGTGCTCGTCGAGCGCGGCGTCGAAACCGCGCACGTGCACCGGGAGCTCTTTCACGTCGGCGATCTGCCGGCTCGTCCACGGCCGGCGCACAGTGCGGGCGCTCCCGGGAACGCCTCGACGGTCACCGTCGTGCTCGACGGTCGATCATTGAACCTGACCGTGCCACCCGACGGCGATTCCATCCTGGAAGCGACGCTGAAGGTGCGGCCCGATGCCCCGTTCGCCTGCAAGAACGCGGTGTGCGGTACCTGCCGGGCGAAGGTGGTCGAGGGCCGGGTGGAGATGGACTCCAACTACGCCCTCGAGCCGGACGAGGTCGCCCGCGGGTACGTGCTCACCTGCCAGTCGCACCCGTTGACCGCCAGGGTCGTTGTCGACTACGACCGATGAGGATTCGCACACCGACGAAGGGGGACCAGCAATGACGATGGTCGTCGAGAGCTACGCGGCCGGCCGCTGGCACGGGCCGCGCGCGGGCGCACCGCTGCTGGACGCCTCGACCGGCGAAGCGGTGGCGGTCGTCGGCACCGATCCCATCGATCTGTTCCCGGTGCTGGGCCACGCACGGTCCGTCGGTGGACCGGCGCTGCGCGAGCTGCCGTTCCACGAACGGGCAATGGCACTCAAGCGACTTGCCACCCACCTGAACGGCAAGCGGGACGAGCTCTACCCGATCTCGGCCTGGACCGGAGCGACCCGCCGGGATTCGATGGTCGACATCGATGGCGGCATCGGCGTTCTTTTCACCTTCGCGAGCAAGGGCCGGCGGGAGCTGCCGAACTCGACCGTGCTGCTGGACGGGCCGGCGGAGCGGTTGGGCAGGACTGGTCAGTTCCTCGGCCAGCACATCTACACCCCCCGCCGCGGGGTGGCGCTGCAGATCAACGCTTTCAACTTCCCGGTCTGGGGGATGCTCGAGAAGCTCGCGCCGGCGTTCCTGGCGGGGGTGCCGACCGTCGTCAAACCGGCGTCGCAGACGTCATACCTGGCCGCCGCGGTGGTGCACGAGATCATCGCGTCCGGGTTGCTGCCCGAGGGCAGCCTGCAACTGGTGACCGGCGGGTCGAGGGGCCTGCTCGACCTGCTCGACGACCAGGACACCGTCGCCTTCACCGGGTCCGCCTCGACCGCGGTACTGCTGCGGTCGCACCCATCCGTGCAGCGCGGCGGCGTGCGATTCAGCTCGGAGGCCGACTCGCTGAACTTCTCCGTGCTCGGCGTCGACATCGCGCCGGAGAGTGCGGAATTCGACCTGTACGTCCGCCAACTGGTGACCGAGATGACGTCGAAGGCCGGGCAGAAATGCACCGCGATCCGCCGCGCACTGGTACCGCAGGCGCTGGTCCCCGCAGTGATCGACGCCGTCGGCGCGCGCATCGCAGCGAAGGTGCGGGTCGGCAACCCCAGCGCGGAGGGCGTGACGATGGGCGCCCTGGCCGGTCTGGAGCAGCGGGGGCAGGTCCTCGAGCACCTCGAGAAACTGCGCACCGCAGCCGATGTCGTCGTCGGGAACCCGGACGACTTCGAGGTGCTGAGCGGCGACCCGCGCACCGGCGCGTTCCTGCCGCCGATTCTGCTGCTGGCCGGGGACGTCGGACGTCCCGAGCCGCACGACGTGGAGGTCTTCGGTCCGGTCAGTGCGGTGCTGGGCTACCGGGACACCCATCACGCCATCGACCTGGCACGACGGGGACGCGGCAGCCTGGTCGGCTCGGTCGTGTCGGCCGACCCGACGGTGGTGCGTGACCTCGTACTCGGGGTCGCACCATGGCACGGGCGGGTGCTCGTCCTGGACACCGACAGCGCGGCGGAATCAACCGGGCACGGCTCCCCGTTGCCGCACCTGGTGCACGGCGGACCGGGCCGGGCAGGGGACGGCGAGGAGCTCGGCGGCATCCGGTCGGTGCTGCACTACATGCAGCGCACCGCCGTCCAGGGCTCGCCGAAAGCCATCGCCGCGATCACCGGGACCTGGGTCGCAGGGGCGCCCCGCAGCGCCGACGGCGTTCACCCGTTCCGCAAGAGCCTGGCCGAGCTCCGGGTGGGCGACACGGTCGAAGCCGGCCCGCGCACCGTCACGCTCGACGACATCGACGCCTTCGCCGACCTCTCGGGCGACAGGTTCTACGCCCACACCGACGAAGAAGCGGCCGCCGCGAATCCGTTCTTCGAGGGCCGGGTGGCGCACGGTTACTTCGTGGTGTCCCTCGCGGCAGGACTGTTCGTCTCCCCAGAACCGGGGCCGGTGCTGGCGAACTACGGGCTCGAGCGGCTGCGGTTCCTGACGCCGGTCTACCCGGGCGACGCCCTGCGCGTGACGTTGACCGCCAAGAGCATCTCCCCGCGCGCTGACGCCGACTACGGCGAAGTGGTGTGGGACGCCGTCGTCGTCAACCAGCACGACGAGCCCGTTGCGACGTACGACGTCCTCACGCTGGTGGCCAAGACCTGACGTCGGCAGCCAAGACCTGACGCGGGTCGCGCAAAACTGAGCCCAACGTGTCCTCGGTGGGTCTCATGACGGGTTCCAGAGACGTGACAGGTTCTCTCATGCGCTGCGGAGCACTCTTCTGAGCATGTCCTCCACCCAGCGGTTCCAGCGGATGGGATTCACCGAAAGCATGCGCAGGCTTTCGCATCTCAGCCAAAGGTAGCTCCGAGGCAGGTCATTGCGTTCCAGGTCCGAACCCTTCGCAGACACACCGCAGCCGACGCCCGGCTGCGACATGTGAAGCGCCCCCGGCACCCACCGCTCTCCGTCGCACAAGGGCCGATGCCCGGCTCCTTGACGGCCAGCAGGGTGTGTCGCTGGTTCCGCCCGCACTCGACAGCCGAGCAATTCCACCGGTCAAGCCGACCGGTCCCATCAGCATGAAGGAGATCTGCAGATGAGCACGAGCACACGAGAACTGGTCGGACACCGGGGAGCCCGAGGAGCCGCGGGAGGCGCCGTTCTGGCGGTCCTGCTGGCGATGGCCGCGCCGCTGCTGGCGAGCAGTCCGGCAGCTGCCGCGGCGGCGGTGCCCACCTGTTTCGGGCAATTCCCGACCATCTTCGCCCAGCCGGGCGTGATCACACCGGGAACGCCCTTCAACGACGTCATCCTGGGAACCCCCGGGCTCGACATCATCAACGGTCTGGGCGGCAACGACAGGATCTGCTCGCTGGCCGGCAACGACCGGGTAGACGGCGGCCTCGGCAGCGATGCGGTCGACGCGGGACTGGGCAACGATCTCATCGTCGCCAGGGACGGCAACGACACGGTCCGCGGCAATGCGGGCACCGACACGGTGAGCTACGCCGGCAACGTCGCCGGGGTTCGGGTTTCGCTGGCGACGCTGGTGGCCCAGAACACCGTTGGTGCGGGTATCGACACGATCTCCTCGACGGAAAACCTGACCGGTGGGAATGGCAATGACGTCCTGGCGGGGAATGGGCTGGCGAATGTGATCGTGGCCGGTCCCGGGAATGACCGGGTGGACGGCGCCGGCGGTAATGATCGGGTCGATGCCGGCACCGGCAACGATCTGGTGGTGGCGCGGGTCGGCGACGACAGGGTCACGGGCAACGCCGGAACCGACACCGTGAGCTACGCCGGGAACGTCGTCGGGGTGAGGGTTTCGCTCGCGACGGTGGTCGCCCAGAACACGGTGGGTGCCGGTATCGACACCATCACCGCGTTCGAGAACCTGACCGGTGGCAACGGCAATGACGTGCTGGCGGGGAATGGCCTGGCGAACCTGATCCTGGCCGGTGCCGGGAACGATCGGGTGGACGGCGCCGGCGGTAATGATCGGGTCGATGCGGGCACTGGCAACGATCTGGTGGTGGCGCGGGTCGGCGACGACAGGGTCACGGGCAACGCCGGAACCGACACCGTGAGCTACGCCGTGAACGGTGCCGCGGTGAGGGTTTCGCTCGCGACAGCGCTCGCCCAGAACACCGTGGGAGCGGGCATCGACACCATCACCGCGTTCGAGAATCTGACCGGCGGGAACGGCAACGACATCCTGACCGGAAACAATGGGCCGAACCGGTTGGCCGGCGGTCCCGGGTTCGATCGGTGCAACGGTCTCCTCGGATTCGACACCGCAACCAGCTGTGAGATCCAGGTCAACATTCCGTAATCCCCACACGAACACCGATATCCCGCGCCGACTCCGGTCGACGCGGGATTTCGGCGTGTTCGAGATATCCGATCGACCGATCACACCCGGACAATGCACGGATCTCGAACTATGATTCACCGGTGGCGGTCCGCAGCACTCGACGTCGGTTCGGTTGATCCGGCCGTGAGTGTCCCGAGCTATCGACTGCGGACGGTGTGGCGAACGCCCGCGGCAATGTCTGACGTCATTGCGATCTTCGACGACGTCGAATCCCTGCCGCGGTGGTGGCCGTCGGTGTACCTCTCGGTGCGCCGGCTCTCCGACGGGGAACCGAACGGCGTCGGCCGGCGGTCCGAGCTGCACACCACCGGCTGGCTCCCGTACACGCTGTCGTGGATCTCCGTCCTCACCGAGCCGGTGACCGATGAGGGGTTCGCGTTCAGGGCCGAGGGAGATTTCAACGGGACGGGGCGGTGGATCTTCAAGCAGGCCGGGCCCGAGGTCGTCCTGGCTTTCGACTGGCGGATCAGCGTGAACAAGCCGGTGGTGCGGCGGCTCAGTTGGTTGCTGCGGCCACTCTTCGCCGCAAATCACAGGTGGGCGATGGCACGCGGCCTGGAGAGCCTTCGACTGGAGCTTCGCCGCCGGCAGGACGCGGGCGCGGTCGACCCGGGTGCAGTCGATCGAGCCGCGGTCGACCCAGCGGCAACGATCCCCCCGGGACCTACCTTCCGCCGGCTCCGTCGGCGCTGATCGCCCTCGCACACTGGGCGGCCCGCCACCAGCCGTACGCACCGATGCCGAGTGAGCTGGCGAGAAACAGCAGGTAGACCCACGCCTCGGGGGTCGCCCACGCCACCTCGTCGGGATATCGCGCCAGCGCTGCGAACTCGAGGACGGCGAAGGCGGTGTAGCTCATCGTCGCGGGGCGTATCCGCAGCCAGTCGTTCTCTCCGACAACCTGGGCCGCGGCGATGCCGAGTCCGACCAACCAGGCACCGATGGCCCGCCCGGTCAACGGCGTCAGCGCCCAGGGCCACCATTCGGCGGCAACGGTGGGTAACGCGAGCAGGGCGATACCCATCGGAATGAGGATGGCCGCATGAATGCCCAGCAGGGCGCGGAACCAGGCCGGCAGCGTCCACCGCCGCACCGGATCGGCGCCGGGCGCGCGCACCTGCCGGACGAGCAGCACGAGCATGACCAGTGGCACCACCGCGTAAACGAACAGCCATGACCAGGTGAGGAAACGGGTCACCAGGCTCGGCTCGTTCAGGTGGAAGAGATCGATGTGGACCAGGGTGATCACCAGGGTCACCGCGGTGAAGACCAGCACCGCCGGTATGGCGATCCGCGCGTCAGCCCACCTGCGCCGCCGGGACGCGGTGAATTCCATGACGCAACTCGCCCAGTAGGCGGCGCCGAGAAACGCTGCGGTGAGCGGTGAATTGATCGTCCAGGCAAACAACCGGTCGGTCGATTCGGTCAGCACGAACAGCTGGACGCCGACCATGAACACCAGCACGCTGGCGATGAGAAGGATCGTCCGGGTGCCGGATGTGGTGCCGCGGGTGGCGCTCAGCGGTTGCGTTTCCACCGGTATTCCTTCCGTCGCCGGACTGCCGAATCAGTCTGACAGTGATGCGCTCCCGTTGGCCACGTCACAGTGCTCGCCGTGCTCCCACCGCGGAAATGCCGACGAGTAATTGATACGGTTTCGGGAAATCGACCGGTCCGGAAATCCACTTTCGCCGGCCAAGTGCGGTATCTATTCTCGGTGGGTCGCGCTCCTTGACTGCAGGGTGCGGCGTTGGGACATTGGTGCGGGCCCGTGGAAATCGGAGCGCGCTCCGGAGGGCACAGAGCTTCTCCGAGATCCCGGCGCAGGACTTCCAACCGTGGCCACTGACCCGAACGGGAGAGCGCGCGAGTGGATATCGGCATCCTCGGGGCGCTGGAGGCCAGAGAAGGCGCGCGATCGCTGGAGCTGGGTGGCACCAAGCAGCGCGCAGTACTGGCCATGCTGTTGCTGCGCATCAACCAGGTTGTCGCGGTCGATTCACTGGTCGATGGGCTGTGGGGCGAGCTCGTTCCCGACAGCGCCACCAATGTCGTGCAGACCTACATCTCGCGGATCCGCGGGATTCTGGGTTCGGCCGGTGACGACTCGGGCTTCGGCGGAGTGCGCCGCTGCCGCCCTGGCTACCTGCTCGCATTGGATCCGGAGCACTTCGACCTGTACCGGTTCCAGCGGTTGGTCCGCGAGGGCACCCAGCAACGCGCCGTCGATGCGGGTGCAGCGTCCACGACGCTGCAAGCAGCGTTGGACATCTGGCGCGGACCCGCTCTGGCGGAATTCGGCGAACTCCCCTTCGCGGTGGCCGAGCAGCACCGGCTCGAGGAGGAGCGGCTCAGCGTCCTCGTCTCGCGGATCGGTGCGGACCTGGAAGTCGGCCGGCACGCCGATGTGGTCGCCGAACTCGAGCTGTTGGTCGCCGGGCATCCCCTGCACGAGGAAATCTGGGCGCAGCTGATGCTGGGGCTGTTCCGGTCCGGCCGCCAGGCAGAGGCGCTGGCCGCCTACCGACGCGCTCAGCAGATCTTCGCCGAGGAACTCGGCATCGACCCGGGCCGACGGCTCAGCGAACTTGAGTCCGCCATCCTGGCCCGGGATCCGAACCTGGAGTGGGAACCACCCGGCCGCCCGACGGAGGTCGGACGACCGCCGCTGCAGGCCAGGGTGTGGAAGGTGCCCGCCCGGAATCCGCACTTCACCGGCCGGGCAACGTTGCTCGACCAGCTGCGGTCCCGACTGCAGGCAGGCGAGAACTCACTGGTGGTCGAGGCGCTGTTCGGTCTCGGCGGCGTGGGTAAGACGCAGCTGGCGATCGAGTACGCCCACCGGTACGCCGCCGACTACCGGGTGGTCTGGTGGGTCGACGCCGAGCAGCCGGTGTTGATCCCCGATCAGTTGGTGGCCCTGGCGGGGCGGCTCGGGCTCCCGACGCACGGCAGCACCACCGACGTCGTCGATCACCTGCTCTCCGAGCTGACCGATACCACCGACTGGTTGCTGATCTTCGACAACGCCGAGCATCCGGCGGATATCGCGGATTACCGCCCGGGCGGGTCCGGGCACCTGCTGGTGACGTCCCGCTTTCCGGGTTGGGGGTCGTTGGGCGGCCGGATCCAGGTGGATGTTCTGCCGCGCACCGACACCGTCGCACTGCTGCGGGCTCGGATCCCGGAGATGGCGGGATCGGTCGCGCAGGGACTCGCGGCGGAACTCGGCGACCTTCCGCTTGCCGCGGCGCAGGCCGCTGCCTATCTGGAGCAAACCGGAATGGGCCCGGCCGACTACCTGTCCAGGTTCCGCACCCGTCGGGAAAGCTTGCTCGCACACGGGGATGTCGTCGGTTACCAACGTCGCGTCGACACCACCTGGGCGCTGTCCCTCGAGCGCCTCCATGCCACCGATCCCGTCTCGGTCGAACTTCTCGAGGTGGGGGCGTTCATGGCGCCCGAACCGATTCCGCTGACGTTGTTCACCGGGCACACGGAACTCCTTACCGGATCGCTGCAGCAGGCCGCGGCGGCCGGTCCGGATGCGCTCTCTGATGCCGTCGGGGCAGCCGTCGCCTTGTCGCTGGTGTCGCGTGGGCCGGACAGCTTCCAGCTGCATCGGCTGGTGCAGGCGGTGATCCGCCACCGGCTTCCACCCCAGCGGCAGCGTGACCTCGGGGCGCTCACGGTGGCTCTGCTGTCGGCGGCGCACCCCGGCGACCCACACGATCCCGCGCACTGGCCCGCGTACGCCCGGCTAGCCCCGCACATCCTGGCGACCGGGCACCTCGGCGACGAGGACCCGGACGGCCGGGCCCTGATGCTGGACACCGTCCAGTACCTGACGGCCAGAGGTGAGACCCGGGCCGGTCGGCTGATCGCCGAGGAACTGCTCATGCGGTGGCGCCGGGTGCTCGGCCTCATGCACCCGACGACGTTGACGCTGGCCGGCATCCTCACCGGGACGCTTGCCTGGCTCGGAGAAGCAGGACGCGCGTGCGAGCTCGGCCAGGAAACCCTCGAACAATGCCGGTGGACCCTCGGGCCCGACCACCCGACGACGCTGAGCACGGCCACCTCCCTGACATCGGCCCTGGGGTGGATCGGCAGAAGTGAGGAGGCCGCCGCCCTCGGCCACGACACCCTGCAGCGGTGCCGCCGGACGCTCGGCGCGGATCACCCCGCCACCCTCGGTTCGGCCGCGCAGTGGGCGTTCACCCTGCTCGGACTCGGAGACGTCGAGGCGGCGCGCGAACTGAGCGCCGAGACCGTCCGGCGGTGTCAGCAGGCGCTCGGCCCAGACCATCCGACCACGATGGTCGCTGCGGCGGCGCTGGTCTTCTCCTACGCATGGCTCGGCCAGGCGCAGGAGGCCTGCGATCTGGGCATTGCGTCCGTGGAAGGGTGCCAACAGGCGTTCGGGGTCGACCACTGGCTCGCCCTGGTCACCGAGGCAGCGCTGACCTTCGGCTTCGTCGGGCTGGCGCAGGCGGACCGCACGGCAGGCGAGCGAGCGGTGCGGACCAGCAGCGACATCGTGGAGCGTGCCCGGACGGCCTTCGGCGCCGACCACTGGGTGACCTTGATCGCCGCCGCCGCCAGGACGTTCGCACTGGCGGCCGCCGGTCAAGAGGTAGCAGCCAGGGCGCTCGGCGCCGACGCTCTGCTGCGCTGCAACCGGACGCTGGGCAGTCACCACCCGATCGCGCAGAACCTCCGTCAGGTGCTGGAACCGGCGGTGCCGGCCGCGGCCGTTCCGGCGCGTTCACACCGGTAGCGATGCAGCGGCAGGGTCGTTCGACCCTGGTCACCCACGGTCCGGGAGATTGAGATGGGTGAACAGGACCGGCCTGGCACGGAGGTGACGTCCCATGTCGCACATCGCCCGCTCGATCGGTGTCGCCGCAGCCGCCGGGTATGCCGGGCTGCAACTCCTCGGCAGACGCGCGGGTTCGACCGCCGACGAACGCACCGCGATGCTGCCCGGTGACGACGTCGTGCCCGATCCACAGCTCGTCACCAACCACGCGATCACCATCAACGCGCCGGCCGCCGATGTCTGGCCGTGGCTGACCCAGATGGGATGGCACCTGGGTGGGTACTACGGCCCGGAATGGGTCGACCGCCTGCTGTTCCCGCAGAACTGGGCGAGCTTGGACGCGCTGGACCCCGACCTGCTGCGTCACCTCGAGGTCGGCGACCAGATCCCCGACGGGGCGCCCGGCACCGCCTACTACGAGGTTCGTCAGGCGCAGGCGCCGCGCCTGCTGGTGCTGCACTCGACGACGCACGTTCCGCCCGGCTGGGCGGCGAAGTACGGCGCAACCATCAACTGGACCTGGTGTTTCTCGTTGACCGACCATTCCGCCGGTCGATCACGGTTGCACGCAAGGGTGCGCGGCCGGATGACGCCGTGGTGGTTCGCGGCGCTCTACTCGGCCACCATCGTCCCGTCGGACGCGATCATGGCCAGCGGGATGCTGCGCGGCATCAAACGGCGCGTCGAATCGCATCCGCGGCCGCGCGTGTCGGGGCGGCCGCCGCTCGTCACGCAGGCTCGCCGGCACCCGGCGTCGGTTATCTGACCCTGGTTCCGGCAGAGGTCAGCGGGCCCTGCGGACCAGCCGTTCGGCATCCAGCAGCACGACACTCTTGCCCTCGAGCCGCAGCCAACCGCGGTGGCCGAAGTCGGCCAACGCCTTGTTGACCGTCTCCCGGGAGGCGCCGACCAGCTGCGCCAGTTCCTCCTGGGTCAGGTCGTGGGTGACCCGCAGGTGGCCGCCCTCCTGTTGGCCGAACTGCCGGGCCAGCTGCAGCAGGGCCTTGGCGACCCTGCCGGGGACATCGGTGAAGATCAGGTCGGCCAGCGCGTTGTTGGTCCGCCGCAGCCTGCGCGCGAGCACCCGCAGCAGCTGCTCGGCGATCTCGGGGCGCTTGTTGATCCATTCCTTGAGCGCGTCACGGTCCATCGTCGCCAGCCGGACGTCGGTGACGGCGGTGGCGGAGGACGTTCGCGGCCCGGGATCGAAGACGGACAACTCGCCGAACATATCCGACGGCCCCATCACGGCGAGGAGGTTCTCCCGGCCGTCCGGGGAATGCCGGCCGAGCTTCACCTTGCCGGAGAGGATCACGTACAGCCGGTCGCCCAGCTCACCCTCGGCGAAGATGGAGCTACCGCGCGCGTAGTCGACCGTTTCCAGCTGTGATCCAAGGGCGAGCGCCGCTTCCGGATCGACCCCCTGGAAGATGCCAGCCTTTGCGAGCGTTTCTTCCACCCTGTCCTCCTGATCGGACCGCCGAGTACACCCAAGAAAATAGCGTCCCGGCTGAGACGCAGAGCACAGTGTAGGGGGCGACCCCTCGGCGCTGCCCGCCGCTCGCGCTGGATGGGAATCCGGCTTCGTGTCGTCCGTCTCACCGGGTGGGTCCACACCTCACGCATCGGCTTCTCGGACGCTCGGGCTCGGGCCCGGGAGGTCAGTCCTTCAGCTTGCGGCGGCCGCGGGACCGGCGGCGGAGCCGGAACTTGGCGAACGCCTTGGTCCAGCCCTCCCGGATCAGGGTGTTGACCTCTTCGGGCCGGGCGGTGTCGAGGAACTCCTGCACGTCGGCCTCACTGACCGTCGAGGTCTGCAGTCGTTTCTCGACACGCTCCATGAAAAGGGCGAACACCATCAGCAGCAGGGGGATGAGCAGCACCAGGAAGACGGTCATGGTCCGAACATCATCCCCCACGGTCGGCCCCCCGGCTCCGGACCCCGCTGCACGGCGTGCCGGGCAACCATCCTGCGATCCGGACGTCAGGTGCTTATGGCAACCTGGCAGCGTGGCGACACCGGGACGGATGCGGCGGGCGAAGACGCCCGCGACGCCGCTGGCCCGTACCCGGCGCGCCCGGCAGATCGCTGCCCGGCTGGCCGACGGATACCCGGACGCGGACTGCGAACTGGACTTCAGCACCCCGCTCGAGCTGGCCGTTGCGACAATCCTGTCCGCCCAGTCGACGGACGCCAGGGTGAACATGGTGACACCGGCCCTGTTCGCCCGGTTCAGGACAGCGGCCGACTACGCGGCCGCGCCGAGAGCCGAACTCGAGACGATGATCCA
This sequence comes from Nakamurella sp. GG22, assembly GCF_052976845.2. NCBI lineage: Bacteria > Bacillati > Actinomycetota > Actinomycetes > Nakamurellales > Nakamurellaceae > Nakamurella > Nakamurella sp. GG22. Next base: position 30,527 of record NZ_JBRIIO020000015.1, read on the forward strand.
GTCCACCGGCTTCTTCCGGAACAAGGCGGCGTCGCTGATCGGACTGGGCCAGGCGCTGGTCGAACGCTTCGACGGGGAGTTGCCGTCGACGCTTCCCGAACTGGTCAGCCTGCCCGGCTTCGGCCGGAAGACGGCGAACGTGGTGCTCGGGCACGCGTTCGGCGTACCGGGGATCACGGTGGACACCCACGTCACCCGAATGGCGACCCGCTGGGGCCTGACCACGAACACCGACCCGGTCAAGATCGAATTCGAGCTGAACGCGCAGCTGCCGCCGGACCGGTGGACCGTGTTCTCGGATCAGGCGATCTTCCACGGCCGCCGGGTGTGTCACGCCAAGAAACCGGCCTGCGGGGCGTGCTTCCTCGCCCCCCTGTGTGCGTCCTACGGGATCGGCACGACGGACCCGGTTGCGGCGGCTGCCCTCGTCGTCGGCCCGGAGCGGCCGCACCTGCTGTCGATGGTCGGCCTCGCGGACGCCGAGTGATGGAGCCGGCCGGCTCGGTCCCGGTGGATGCTTCCGACGAACAGCGCGTGACGACCCGCCCCTCGGCGGGTCAGCCCGGACCGCTGGTTGCACCGCCGCAGGGCGGCGATCCCTTTGGGCACCGCCTCGTCGACGACGAGGTGCTGCCCTCCTGGCTGCATCCGCTGATCCGCCGGGTCGACGGCGCGCAACTCCCCGGGCCGATCCACAGCCTGACCGGTCAGGCACCCGCGCACGCCCGGCACAGCGCGGTGCTGATGTTGTTCGGCGAGGGCGCGCAGGGCCCTGACCTGCTGCTCACCCAGCGGTCGGCGACGATGCGCTCGCACCCGGGGCAGCCTGCTTTCCCCGGCGGGGCCACCGACCCCGGGGAGGATGCCATCCAGGCGGCGCTGCGCGAGGGCTTCGAGGAGACCGGGCTGCTGCCGTCATCGGTCGTGCCCGCGGCGCTGCTGCCCGAGCTCTTCCTGCCGCCCTCGGGTTTCGTGGTGCGTCCGGTGCTGGCCTACTGGCGCGAGCCGGGGGAGGTGCGGGCGGTCGATCCGGCGGAGACCGCGGTGGTCGCCCGGGTCCCGGTCGCTGAACTGGTCGACCCCGCGAACCGCGGCCGCGTGCGGCACTCCAGCGGGTACGTCGGCCCGGCGTTCCAGGTCGCCGAACTGCTGGTCTGGGGCTTCACCGCCGGCCTGGTCGACGTGCTGCTCGAGCTCGGCGGCTGGGCCGTCCCGTGGGACGAGGACCGGATCTTCGACCTGCCGGAATTCCGATGACGGGCGCCACATGAGCATCGTCGACATCATCGTGGTGCTGCTGGTCATCGCGGCCGCCGTCTCCGGATTCCGGCAGGGCCTGATCACCGCGATCTTCACCCTGGTGACAGCGATCGCCGGCGCGGTGGTGGCGATTCAGCTCGCGCCGTTCCTGATGGAGAAGGTCGACGATCCGACGGCCAAGATCGCCATCGGCATCGCGTGCGTCGTGGTGGGTGTCGGGATCGGTGAGGTCGCCGGCTCCACTGTCGGCAAGGCCATTTCGCAGCGGGTGAGCTGGCGGCCGGCACAGGCCGTGGACCGCACCCTCGGCCTGTTCGGGTACGCGATCGCGGTGCTCGTCGTCATCTGGCTGATCGCCGTCCCGCTCGCCTCCGTTCCCTATCCCTGGCTGTCGTCGGCGATCCGCGGATCGGCTGTGCTGGCGAAGGTGAACGACGTCATGCCGGCCCAGGCGCAGGATGTCTCCAGCAAGCTACGGGAGGTCTTGAACGACTCCGGCTTCCCGGCCATCCTCGACCCGCTCGCCCCCACCCCGAACACGTCGGTGGAGCCACCCGACCCGGCCGCCGGAACAACGCCGCAGGTCGCGGCGGCCGCCGACTCGATCCTCAAGGTGCGGTCCGTGGCCCAGTCGTGCGCGCGCCGGATGGAAGGCACCGGGTTCGTGATCGCCCCCGAGAAGCTCATGACGAACGCGCATGTCGTCGCCGGGTCGGATCGGGCGGAGGTGGAGACCGGCGGTGGGCGGCTCGATGCGACCGTCGTGCTCTACGACGCGGAGCGGGACCTTGCGGTCCTCGACGTCCCGGGTCTTGACGCGGCGCCGTTGGAGTTCGCGACGACGCCGGCGGCCCCCGGTGCCTCGGCGATCGTCGCCGGGTACCCGCTGGACGGCCCGTACCTGGTGACGCCGGCCCGAATCCGCGCGTCCATCCAGCTCCGCGGGCCCAACATCTACTCCAGCGCCACCGTCACAAGGGAGGTCTACACCCTCCGGGCGCAGGTCCGGCCGGGCAATTCCGGCGGCCCGCTGCTTGCCCCCGACGGCACCGTCCTCGGCGTGATCTTCGGGGCCGCGATCGACGAGACCGACGTCGGGTTCGCCTTGACCGCCGAGGAGGTCGCACCGGTGGTCGAAGCCGGTCTGACCGACAGTTCGGCGGCGTCGACCGAGGCCTGCACCGCGGCCTGAGCCGTCATCGTTCTTCCCGAGTCGATCAGCTCACCGCAGCCCGCTCGCCCGTCGGGCCAGCCCGGCGATCATCGTCGTGAGGACGTCCGGCGATTCCTCGGCCGGGTAGTGACCGACCCCGCGGACCGTCGACAACGTGTACCAGCCCGTGCACTGCTCGCGGGCGTCCACCAGAGCTGACGGCGGCGTGAAACGGTCGGCATCGCCGACCACGTGCAGCACCGGTGCGGTGATCGGCCTGGCCAGCGCCTCGCGGTGCCGGTGGCCATCGGTGCGGAGCGGTGACCGCCCGGCCCAGCGCAGGTGTTCCACCGCCCCGCGGGCGGCTCCCGGGACGCGAATTGCCTGCCGCATCTTGACCATCGTCTCGGCGAAATCCGCCGACGCCCGCCACGCGGGCCCGGACTGCGACCGCACCAACCGCTCGAGCAGGGCGGCGTTCCCGGCCAGCAGATGACGCTCCGGCCAGGCCGGAGTCGCCGCCCAGGCCAGCAGTCGCCCGTACCGGTCGGTGGTGACGGGCCGCCGGATCCGCGCCATCCGGATCGGGTGCGGCGCGGCGATCGCCACCACCCCGCGGACTTGCGCGGGATTCATCACGGCGGTGTCGAACGCGGTCACTCCGCCGTACCCCTGCCCTACCAGGACGGCGTCCCGCTCACCGAGCGAACGGACGAGCCCGGCGATGTCGTCGGCGAGGGTGAAGGCGTCGTAGCCGCGTGGCGTCTTGTCGCTGTCGCCGTACCCGCGCAGATCCGGGGCGACCACCCGGAAACCCGCCCGCGCGAGGCCGGGAAGTTGGTACCGCCACGACCGCCAGTACTGCCCGAAGCCGTGCATCAGCAGGATCAGCGGACCGCTGCCCGCCTCGGCGATGTGGAAACGGATGCCGTTGGCACTGATGTCCCGGTGCTGCCAAGGCCCTTCGTCCCGGAGCATCGAGCCATCGGGAACCGGCTCGTCCTCGGTCGCCGGCGTCTGTTCCGCAGGACCCAGCAGGTCCTCGATGTCGGCCGCGCGATCGGGCCGATCCCGCTTCGCGCGCCGTTCCGGCGTCGGGTGACGTTCCTGCCTGGCGCTGCGGACGCGCCGCCAGCGCCGGGGCAGGGCGCCGGGATCGCGGGGTGCCCCAGCTCCGGCAGCGGCGTCCGGCTGGACTCCGGGGCCTTCCGGATCGCCGGGTGCCGCCGGCCCGGTCACCGCGGACGACTCGGTGGACGGCTGGTCAAGACGATCCCGGTCAGGACCCGGTAGCAGCCGTCTTCAGTGCCGCCGCCGTCTGTTCCAGCGACGCGATGGTCTTCTCCGGCTTCTTGACCTTCTTGACCTTGCGGTAGCCGAGGAACGCAAAGGCCGCGGCGATCAGCACCATCAGGACGAAGACGATCGTGAAGGCGGCCCATCTCGGCAGCCAGATCGCCAGGATCTCGCCCACCATGAACCAGAAGAAGAACAGCGAGAACGCACCGATGACGCCGGCGATCGCGAACATCACGCCGCCGGTGGCGCCGGTCTTGACCGTCTGGGTCACCTCCAGCTTGGCCAGCTCGATCTCCGAGCGGATCAGCGTGGACATGTGCGTCGAGACGTCCTTGACCAGTTCGCCCATCGACCCGTTGCGGTCGACAGCCGGCTCCGCAACGAGCGGGATGGACGCTGGTGTTGACCCGGCGACGGTGAACTGGTTCGGCGGCTTTGGCGTGCCGGAAGTCGTCACAGCCCTCTCCTGAAGGTCGGCGGGCCGGCCGGTGGTGCGGCCGAAGGCTCCGTGCTTGGTCGGTGCGGGGTTCATCGTGCCATGCCCGCTGGTCGCCGGTTGGCCGCAGGGTCGCGCGGCGCACGGCGCGTCCCTCGGTCGACGCGCCGCCACGCTGGGGCACGGCCCTCCCGGCGGGCAGCCGGCGCGGCGGCCAGGCGAGTTACTGGCCGAGCAGCCAGCGGTCGGGGGCCGTCAGCCGGGCGGCATCCGCGGGGCCCCACGAGCCCTGCGGGTAAGACTGCACGGCCGGGCGGTTCTCCAGCACAGGTTCCAGCACCCGCCAGGCGCTGGCGAGCCCGTCCGGTCGGGTGAAGAGTGACCGGTCGCCGTTCAGCACGTCATGGATGAGCCGGACGTACGGCGGCAACGCGTCCGCACCGTCGACCTCGCCCAGCACGATGGAGGCGTCGCTGACCGTCAGATTCAACCCGGGCCCCGGCTCCTTCACCACCATCGACAGTTCGACGGCTCCGCTGCCGGCGAGCGACAACGTCAGCACGCCAGCATCTTTCGGGACGTCGAACGGCGCACCGGTCGGCTCGCGGAGGATGATGCTGACCCGCTGGGTCGAGCCCGCCATGCGCTTGCCGGTCCGCATCAGGAACGGCACGCCACGCCAGCGGTCGTTGTCCACCCACATCCGGGCCGCGACGTAGGTGTCCGTCGTCGAGTCCGGCTCGACGCCCTTCACATCGAGGTAGCCCTCGTACTGGCCCAGGACCACCTCGGACGGATCGAGCGGACGGAAACAGGAGATCACCTGTTCGCGGGCCGATTGCAGGTCGTCGGCGCTCATGCTCTTGGGCGGCTCCATCGCCACCTCGGCCGCCACCTGGAACAGGTGGGTGATGAGCATGTCGAGCATCGCGCCGGTGGCGTCGTAGAACACCGCCCGGTCGTCGATGTCGAGGTCCTCGGGCGCGTCGATCTGCACGGCCTTGATGTGCCGGGAATTCCAGGTGTCGCCGAAGATGCTGTTCGCGAAGCGCAGCACATGCAGGTCCTGGGTCGCCTCCTTCCCGAGGAAGTGGTCGATGCGATAGACCTGCGACTCGGTCAGTACCTCGTGCACCGCCTTGTCCAGTGCCCGGAAGTTCTCCGGCGATGTGCCGAACGGCTTCTCGTAGACGACGCGTGCACCCTTGGCCAGGTCGTGTTGGCCGAGCGCGGCCGTCAACTCGGGAAACGCGACGGGCGGCACTGCGAAGTAATGGACCAGTTGCGCCTCGTCGCCGAGGTCGGACTTGGCCTGGGTCAGCACGTCGAGCAGGCTGCCGGGGTCGTCGGAGTCGAAACCGCCGCCGGCGAACCGCAAACGGGAGCTGAAGTCCTCCCACGGTCCGGTGTCCGGTGCGGGGCCGAACTCGGTGAGCACGTCGTGGACGTGGCCGCGGAAGTCCTCATGGGAGACGTCCCCACGTCCGTTGCCCACCAGGAGGTAGTTCTCCGGCAGCAGGTTCTCCTTCGCCAGCCGGAAGAAGGCCGGGATGACCATGCGTTTGGCCAGGTCTCCGGTCCCGCCGAAGAGGACGAAGACGACGGGTGCGCTGGGCCGGTCGGGGCTGGACTGCTGGGTGCTGGATTGCTCGGTGCTGGACTGCTCGGTGCTGGACTGCTCAGGGCTGGAACCAGGAAGCGGCGGCATGTGTCGCAGATTAACGGAGTGATTGTCGTCAGCCCCGGTGAACGACGGAGGGATCGGTTCACTCGGACCGGGTGGGACCGTCACCGGGGTGGGACAGCAGTGGAGCGGGTGCAGATCGCACCCGCTCCACTGTGACACCCTTGCGCGAGAGGTCAGTCGGCCTTGCCGCTGGACAGCCCGCTCGAGATCAGGTTCAGCACGTTGCTGTCCTGCAGGGTCGTGGCGTCACCCACGGCGCGGTTCTCGGCGATGTCGCGGAGCAGTCGGCGCATGATCTTGCCCGACCTCGTCTTGGGCAGTTCAGGGACGACCAGGATGCGCTTGGGCTTGGCGATGGGGCCGATCTCCTTGGCGACGTGGGCCTTGAGTTCCGCCACCAGCGTGTCGGTGTCCTTGGCCGAACCCCGAAGGATCACGAAGGCGACGATGCCCTGTCCGGTCATGTCGTCGTTGGCGCCCACGACCGCGGCCTCGGCGACCGACGGGTGCGACACCAGTGCGGACTCCACCTCCGTGGTCGAGATGCGGTGGCCGGAAATGTTCATCACGTCATCGACCCGGCCCAGCAGCCACAATGCGCCGTCGGTGTCGTACTTCGCGCCGTCACCGGCGAAGTAGTAACCCTGTGCGGCGAACCGGGACCAGTAGGTGTCCTTGTACCGCTCGTCGTCACCGTAGATCGTCCGCAGCATGCCGGGCCACGGCTTGTCGATGACCAGGTATCCGCCCTCGCCCTTGCCGACCGGGACGCCTTCGTCGTTGACGACCTTGGCGCTGATGCCGGGCAGCGGGACCATGGCCGATCCGGGCTTGCAGGCCGTGACGCCAGGCAGCGGGGAGATCATGATGCCGCCGGTCTCGGTCTGCCACCAGGTGTCGACGATCGGGCAGTTGTTGTGCCCGACGTTCTCCCGGTACCACATCCAGGCCTCGGGGTTGATCGGCTCTCCGACCGAACCGAGGACCCGCAGCGAGCCGAGGTCGTACTTGCCCGGGATCTCCGCACCCCACTTCATGAAGGTGCGGATCAGGGTGGGTGCGGTGTAGTAGATGGAGACCTTGTACTTGTCGATGATCTCCCAGTGCCGGCCCTCGTGCGGGCTGTTCGGGGTGCCTTCGTAGATCACCTCGGTCGCCCGGTTGGCCAGCGGCCCGTAGACGATGTAGGAGTGGCCGGTCACCCAGCCGATATCCGCTGTGCACCAATAGACGTCACTACCCGGCTTGTAGTCGAAGACCGCGTTGTGGGTATAGGCGGCCTGCGTGAGGTATCCGCCCGACGTGTGCAGGATGCCCTTCGGCTTTCCGGTGGTGCCGGAGGTGTAGAGGATGAAAAGGGGCTGCTCGGCAGGGAAGGCCTCCGGCGTGTGCTGATCGGACTGGCCCTCGACCAATTCGTCCCACCAGACGTCCTTGGCGTTCCATTCGACCTCGAAGCCGGTTCGCCTGACCACCAGCACGTTCTCGACGCTGGTGTCCGGGCCGGAGATGGCCTCGTCGACCGCCGCCTTGAGAGATACCGCGGTGCCGCGTCGGTACTGGCCGTCGGCGGTGATCACCAGCCGGGCCTGGGCGTCGCCGATCCGCGAGCGCAGCGCCTCGGCCGAGAAGCCGGCGAAGACGACGCCGTGGGCCAGGCCCAGCCGGGCGCAGGCGAGCATCGCGAAGACTGCCTCCGGGATCATCGGGAGGTAGATGGCCACCCGATCGCCGGTCTTGAGCCCGAGGGAGATCAGTGCGTTGGCGGTCTTCGAGACCTCGCGCTGCAGCTCCGCATATGTGATGGTGCGCGAGTCGCCGGGTTCGCCCTCCCAGTGGATCGCGACGGTGTCCCCGTAGCCGTCCTCGACGTGCCGATCGACGCAGTTGTAGGAGACGTTGAGCGTCCCGTCGGCGAACCACTTGGCGTGCGGGGTGTTCGACCAGTCGAGCACCGTGCTGAACGGCGTCGCCCACGACAGTCGATTCGCCTGCTCGGCCCAGAAGCCCTCGAAGTCGTCTTCGGCCTGCTTGTAGGCCTCGGCGGTCACGTTGGCCTGTGCAGCGAACTCCGTCGAGGGCGGGAAGGTGCGTGCCTCGGTGCCGAGGTTGTCCAATGCGATGGACGCTGTGGCCGGGGTGGGATCGGACGTAGTAGCGGGACCACTCACAGTGTTTCTCCTTGGTGACGGCGGTGTCAGTGTCGGGTGGAGAAGTGCTTTTCGATGATTCGAGGCGCTGATGGCTGCCCTGATCGGACTGTCCTGTCGGACTGTGCAGTGCCGGCTGCGGGGCCTCCCGCTACCTCCTCCCGGGACAAAGCCGACGGGTCGCCACCAGCGGTGTAGTGGGTGGAAGGTATCGCTGGCTGCGATTTCCCGCCACGCTTCGTTAGTTGGGCATCGGTCAACGGCGGGGAAACTGCGGTGGGCGGCCTCTGCCGCCGCTCGCCGTCACCGGCTCCACTGACATCCCGCGTGACGTCGGGGGCCACCGCTGCGGCACGTATCGTGCTGCGGTGACCCTCACCCCGTCGGCCGCCCCCTGGGAGGGCTGGCGCTCGCCCCCCGAAGTGGCTGCCGCGGTGGAAGAGGTCAGAGGGTCCATCACCGCGCTCCGGCGGCACCCGGCCAACCGCACGGGCTGGCCGAAGACCGCGGCGGTCGCATCGATGCGCGCGGCGAGGGCATCGGCCGCGCTGGACGGTGCGCCGCTCGCTCTCGATGCCGGCACGGAGATCGTCACGGACCCCGTCGTGGCCGGCTCGTTGCGCGTGGCGGCCGCGCTCGGATCGATGGCGTCTGTCTGGACCCGCTCGCCACTTCAGGTGCTGGCCCGGCTGCACACTCTTGCCGCCGCCGACCTGGCGTCCCCGGAAGACCTGGGGCGCCCCCGGTCCGACGGCGTGGGACTCGCCCCCGCGCTGAGCGGGCTGGCCGGCGTGGCGATCTCGTCACCCTGGCCCGCGCCGGTTCAGGTGGCGATGATCCACGGTCGGCTGCTGACGCTGCAGCCGTTCGAACACGCCAACGGGGTTGTTGCCAGGGCTGCCGCGAGGCTCACCGTGGTGGCCGGAGGACTCGATCCCGCGGGGCTCGGCGTGCCGGAGGTGGCCTTTCTCCGCCATCGGACCTCCTACGAGGCGGCAGCCTCGGCGTTCGCCGCCGGGAACCCGGATTTCGTCACCCGGTGGGTGCTGGCTGTGTGCGGCTGGCTGGTTGCAGGCGCGCGCGAGGGTCAGTCGATCGCCGATGCAGCTGTATGAATTGGCGGGTGCGCCGATTGGAAGCGATTCCACGGGCTAAATACCATTCGGTTTGGTCGGTTCCGTCGGGTTTGACCGGTCGGACGGTGTGTCGGTCGCCGCTGGTCGGGAGAGGAGGAGACGCCCGGGCGTCGGGCCCGAGTCGGAGATCCATACCACTGCATACAGTGAGCAGAGGTTACGGATTGTCCGAATGTCCCAGACCTGGCGCGTGGCATGTGATTAGTCTGACCGGGTGATTTTGTCCTCGCACCGTGCCGGGCGTCGTCGCACCGACGGATTACGACCATCCATGTTCGGGGTCGCCGGAATGGTGTCGGGTCCGGCCCGCGAAGGTTTCGACGTAATGCCATGAAAGATATTTCGCCGGCAAATACTTGTTGCGAGCGCACTGCCATCGAGGCCACTCGACAGCTGGCGCGGTCACAGTCCCGGCGGGCGGAGAACACGCCCCTAGGTCGCCGCGGATGAGCCCGGGCGGAATGCCCGGACCGCAGACGTGAAAGACGGCGCCTCACCGGAGTGAGACGCCGTCTGCGCAGGCTGACCAGCTACCAAGCTTCACCACGACTCGTCGTGACGGGCTCCGCGACCTTCGTCGGTAACCCTGACGACGTACCTCCCGCGGCTTATAGCGGTGAGTGGGTACCGGGGCCAACGCGGGGAGCTCCGATGGGGGTAGGCGGTGTTTCTCTTCCACACCGTCTCTGGCCGATCGGGGGTCCCTGACATAGTGATACGCCGCGACGGCCCCGCGGGCAACAGCAGAACGGCCGCCAATTTGCCGGGACCGATTCAGATGCACCCGAATGAGGTAGAAGCGGATCGAAGCTGAAGATCTTTGCAACCTGTCCCCGTCTTTAGGTGACGAACCCATGACCTCAGGTCTACAGTGAACTTGTCGGTTTCCACCCCCCCGGGAGCCGACCACTAGGTTCAGCTCAACCCCCCGGAGCTGAACCCCGCGGCCCCCGCCCTCCCCCCTGGCGGGGGCCGCCCCTATTCCCCGACTTGTCGTCGTGGGCGCGGCCTCCAGATCGCTAGAAAACGTTTGTGACGGTTGACGTGCCCTGCCTCTCCATGCGGCTACATGGACGTCTCCGCGGTGTCGCCCTCGGCGTCAATGGCCAGGGGACGCCCACATCCGGACTGACCCCGGGTAGCTGCGCACATGCCGGCTTCTCTCCACAATCCCGCAGCCGACCGGCGGCCGGCCCGGTCATCGGTGCTCGACTGTTCGTGCGGCCGGATCCGATCCGGGAGAGGCCGGGACGGGACGGGCTTCGTGGACGATCGAGCACTGTTGATCACGGCCGACGATGCACTGCTGGGCGACCTGCAGCGGATTGCAGCGGCCGCCGGTGTCGAGGTGGAGCACAGCGCGGACGCCTCTGAGCGGGCCCGGTGGATATCCGCGCCCGTTGTGCTGCTCGACGCCGCCCAGCTGTGGGGCGCCGTGCAGGCGGGCCTCCCGCGGCGGTCCGGCGTCGTGGTGGTCGTGGTCGGCGAACCGCCCGACCAGATGTGGGAGCTGTGCGTCAGGCTCGGCGTCGAGCGGACCGTGGCGTTCGGCGGCGCCGCCTCCGAGCAGCTCCTGATCGAGCTGCTGTCCGATGCCCTCGCCGGCGGATCCGGTCGTGGACGGTGTCTGGTGGTGCTCGGGGCGTGCGGCGGAGCCGGCGCGTCGGTGTTCGCGGCAGCGCTCGCGCTGGCGGCGGCACGCACCGGCGCCGACAGCCTGCTCGTCGATGCCGACCCGTGGGGAGCAGGCTCGGATGTGCTGCTCGGTATCGAAGGCGCACCGGGACTGCGCTGGGCTGACCTCGCCGCGGCCTCCGGTCGCCTGCCCGCGGACGCGTTGCAACGCGCGTTGCCGTCGGTGGGTGCGGGACGGGGTCGGGTTGCCGTGCTGTCGTTCGGTCGAACCCCACCGGCCACCATCGAGTCGTCCACGATGGACGCGGTCCTCGCCTCCGGCAGGCGGGTGGGACGGACCACCGTCGTGGACCTGCCGCGGCATCCCGGTCCGGCGGCCGATCGTGCCCTGGAGCGCGCCGACCTCGCCGTTGTGGTGACGCCGGCGGACGTGCGGGGTTGCTGGGCCGCGGAACGGGTCCGCACCAGAATCCTGGAGGTCGGTTGTCGGGCAGGCGTTGTCGTGCGAGGTCCGTCACCGGGAGGTCTCGGGGCAGGTGATCTCGCCGGTGTCCTGCAGTTGCCGCTGCTGGCCAGGATGCGTGCGGACCCGGCTCTCCCGCGGGACCTCGAGATCGGTTTGGCGCTGGTTGCCGGTCCGGGTCGGCCACTGTCGAGGGCGGCGGGGCGGGTCCTCGCCGCGGTGGACCGATCGTCATGACGGGCGGCGACAGCGCGGCTCGTTCCAGGTTCCCCGATGGCGGGGCCGCGGTTCGGAGGGCCGCCGCTGTCACGCGTACGGCCGTGACAGCTCCCCATCCCATGGTTCCGGCGGGAACGGTGCTCCCCGAGGACGTGATCCAGCGGGTCCAGCGGCGGCTCGTCGACGAGGGTGCGGACCCGAACCCGACGGCGCTCGCCAGAGCACTGCGGGCGGAGTCAGCGGTGCTGCTGACCGACGCGGAAATGCTGCACCAGATACGGCTGCTGCAGCGTGAGCTCGTCGGCGCGGGCCCGCTGTCCGACTTGCTCGCCGACCCGGCGACCACCGACGTGGTGGTCAACGCGCCCGGCGATGTGCGGGTGGACCGTGGGTCCGGCTGGCAGTTGACGGGAGTGACGTTTCCCGATGAGGCCGCGGTGCAGCGGCTCGCCCGCCGGCTTGCGACCGCCGCCGGCCGTCGGCTCGACGACGCCCACCCGCACGTCGATGCCCGACTGGCCGACGGCACCCGGCTGCATGCGGTCCTCGCGCCGGTGGCGGCCTCCGGCACCTGCCTGTCGCTGAGGGTGCTGCGCCCGGTGCGGCACGATCTCGATGCGCTCCGGGACAGCGGCACCCTGCCCGGGGTCACGCATCCGACCTTGTGTGCGGTGCTGCGCGCCGCCCTGTCCTTCGTCGTCTCCGGCGGCACAGGTTCCGGAAAGACCACCCTGCTGTCGGCTCTGCTCGCCGCCGTTCCCGTCGACGAGCGGATCGTCACGGTGGAGGACGCCGAGGAGCTCCGGCCGCCGCATGCGCACGTCATCCGGCTGGTCGCGCGTCAGGCCAACGTCGAAGGGGCGGGCGTGATCTCGGTGCGGGACCTGGTCCGGCAGGCGCTCCGGATGCGGCCCGACCGGATCGTGGTGGGGGAGGTCCGGGGAGCCGAAGTCGTCGATCTCCTCGCCGCATTGAACACCGGCCACGACGGCAGCGCGGGCACCCTGCACGCGAATGCAGCGGCGGACGTGCCGGCCCGTTTCGAGGCGTTGGCCTCGCTCGGTGGCATCGGGCGGGACGCCGTTCATGCGCAGCTGGCCGGCGCGGTTCGCGTCGTCATGCACATTCGACGCGAGGGGCAGGGACGGGTGCTGCACGAGATCGCCGTCCTGCGCAGGGATTCCAGCGGCTTCGTCGCGGCGGAGCCGGCAATTGTGGCGGGCCGGCCGGATGGGCCGGGGGCCGCCGTCCTCGCCGGGTGGTTGGCCGATCGTGGCGAACCTGTTCCATGGTGATCGCCCTGCTGATCGCTGCGGCAGCCGTCATCTGGCCGACCACGGTGCCGTCCGTGCTGCGTGCGGCCGGTCGGCGACCGGGACGGTACTTCGGCCGACGCGACGCAGGCCGACGCGATGCGGGCCGACGCGATGCGGGCCGACGCGATTCCCGCCGACTGATGACCGGGCGGGCGGCGGTCGGTGGCGCGATGGTGCCCGTTGCCGCCGTGCTGCTGCTCCGCTGGGGCGCCGCAGTTGCCATTGCTGGAGCGGTGCTCGCCGCAACCGGGTGGGCGCTGTCGCGACGACTCCGGGCCGGTAGCTACCGACGAGTGGCGCTGGAGCAGATCGTGGCGGCGCTTCGGATGCTCGCTCGGGAACTGCATGCAGGCGCGGATCCGGCGCTCGCGGCGCAGAACACCGCCGCCGCCGCGACCGGCGAGGGTGCTCTGGTGGTGGCCGATCTGGTCCGGGCGATCGGGACCGGTGATCGTCCGTCAGCAGGGCCGCGGGTGCTCTCGAACCGGCTGCCTGGCCGTGGGGCGCCGCCGCAGAGCCGGTCGGACGCGGTCACACCCGCGCGGAGTCGTCGAACCGCAGCTCTGGAACCTCGGCGGCGTGCGACGGCCAGACTCCGCAGCGGCTGGATGCTCACCCGGCGGCACGGGATCGCCTTCACCCCACTGATCGATGCACTCGCCGCCGAGCTCGCCGAGCAACTGGTCGCGGACTCGCAGCGAGCTGGGGAGGTCGCCGGGCCGAGGATGTCCGGCTATGTCATGGCCGTGCTGCCGCTCCTGGGGTTGCTGCTCGGAGCGGGGATGGGCGCCGACCCCGTCGAGGTGCTGCTGCGCAGCCACCTGGGGAACGTGCTGCTCCTGGTGGGTACCGCCCTGACCTGCGGTGGCCTGCTGTGGTCCGCCCGCATCGTCGCCCGGTGACGCCGATCGAACCTCGAGCGCCCGCGGGAGGTGGGCACTGATGCAGGTGACCGGAACGATCACGGCGATGCTGGTGGCCTCAGCCGCTCTGCTCGCCGTGCCGCCGCCCGTCCGGCTGCCCCCGCGCAACGACGGCCCGCCGCTGCCTTCACCCGCTCCGCGGAGCAGGAGGGCGGCGACGGTCGGACTGCTCACCGGCACCGGCATCGTTCTGCTCGATCCCGATCTGTGGTGGCTGGCCCTGATCGTCGCTGCCGTCACGGTCATCGGCGTGCTGCGGCGGAGTGCGGGACCCCCGGCGGCCACGCGGACGGCGGACCGCCAGCTGATCGCCACCTACTGCGAGTTGCTGGCGTCGTGCCTGGACGCCGGAATGGCGGTCGCCGGTGCGCTCGGGGCCGTCTCGGAGGCGCTGGCCGCCTTCGACCCGTCGGCGGGATCGATACCTGGCGGCGCGGGATCCGTCCTCGACGCGGCGGGTACCGGTTTCGGTTCCGGAGATGCCGGTCCGGTGCGCCGGCGGGACGGACCGATCGATCTGCTCGACTCCGTCGCGGCGATGCTCCGGCTGGGCGCCGACCCGTCCACCGCCTGGCGGGCCGCGGAAACGAGCGAGGACCTCGCTCCGATCGCCGCGGCCGCGCGCCGTTCCGCCACCGGAGGTGGTGCGCTCGCACAGGCCGTGCGGGAGCACGCCGCCCAGCTCCGGCAGCAGACGGCGGCGGCGGATCTGCGGTCCGCGGGTCGGGCGGGGGTCCTGATGACGGCACCACTCGGTGTGTGCTTCCTGCCTGCATTCCTCTGTCTCGGGTTGGCGCCGGTCGTCGTCGGGTTGTTGGGACAGCTCGACATGTTCTGACCACGCCGCATTCGGCCGCGGACTGACCGCCAGTGTTTGTTCACATGGCCCTGTTCCATCCACACCGGTTCGCTGCGCCTGGATCGGTCGGTGCTGCCGGCGGAAGCTCAGGGAGCGGTCGACAACCGGTCGGCCACGAGGGGAGTGGTTGTGGTGCAACGTATCTCTGCTGTGTTCAACGTGCGCGGACGGGACGGGCAGGCGCGGATCGACGGAGGTAGCGTGCCGCTGCTCGCCCTCGTCGCGCCGGCGTGCGGGTGCGCGACCGTGGATGCGCGTGCGGGGCTCTCGGGAGCCGCGGAGTCGGGTGGCACGGTGTGCTGCGAGGGGGCGGAACACCGCTACGCAGCGCAAGGTCCCTTCGAGAGCGACGCGGGCATGAGCACCGTCGAGTACGCGGTCGGCACCGTCGTCGCCGCCGCGTTCGCCGCCGTTCTGTACAAGATCGTCACCGGTGACTCGGTGGTCGCCGGCCTGACCGATCTCATCAATTCGGCGTTGTCGACGACGTTCTGAGGCGGACACCATGCCGGGGAGACGATGTCGTTGCCGCCGGGGAACTCCGGGACGGCGCGAATCCTGTTCTGTCCCGGCACCTCCCCGTACAGCACTCACAGAACGGCGAGCACGGACAGCACCTTCAACACCGCGAGCACAGCCAGCTCGGTCAGCGTTGCCACCACGGGACGACCCGGATCACCCGCAGCGGATCGACCGCGAGGCCGGCGGGGTGACGGTCGAAGCGGCCATCGCCCTGGCGGTTCTCGCGCTCGTGCTCGTCACCTGTCTGGCCGGGCTGGCCTGCATGATCGCCCAGATCCGATGTGCCGATGCCGCCCGGGAAGCAGCCCGGCTGGCGGGCCGCGGCGACGACAGCGGTGCGTCGGGCGCCGTTGCGCAGATCGCTCCGCAAGGCGCGGTGCTCGACCTGAGCGCGCAGGACGAATGGGTGGTCGCGACTGTCTCCGTCCGGCCCGTCGGCGGCCTGCTCCCCGGAGTGACGATCTCGGCGTCCGCAACGGCCGCCCGCGAACAGGGGTGAGGAGATGAGCTGCGGTGCAGGCGTTCTGCAACCGGAATCCACGGTCAGGGCCGGTGATCGCGGAGTAGCCACCGTGTACGCATGCCTGGGGTGCGTCCTGCTGCTGATCGTCACCGGCCTGGCAGCGCAGCTGGGGGCGGCGTCGTTGGCAAGGCAGCGAGCGGAGTCGGCCGCGGACCTGGCCGCCCTCGCTGGTGCCGCGAGGGTGTTGCGCGGCCCCGACGCAGCGTGCGCGACGGCCATGGATGTCGCCTCGGCCAACGGCTTGGCCCTGCAATCCTGTTCGGTCGTCGGTGCGGACGTGCTCGTCATCGTGAATGCAGAGATCCGGGCCGGCCCGCTGTCCGGGACCGCGACGGCGCGAGCGCGGGCCGGCCCGGCCGCCGCGACCATTTCGGAGCAGGGGTGACGTGGCGGACAGCGGCCGCCGGATCGCGTGTCAGTAGTCAGGCAGCGCCGAGCGCCGCGGTGACCAGCTCGAGGACGGTGACGGCAGCGGCCTTGTCCAGCGGGTGGTTCCCGTTGCCACACTTGGGCGACTGCACGCAGGACGGGCATCCCGCCTCGCATGCGCAGTCCGCCACCGCATCCCGGACCGCGCCGAGCCAGTCCGCGAGCACGCCGTAGCCGCGGTCGGCGAAACCCGCGCCACCCGGGTAGCCGTCGTAGACGATGACCGTCGGTTCGCCGGTGTCCGGGTGGAGCGCCGTCGACAACCCGCCAATGTCCCACCGGTCGCAGCCGGCGAACAGCGGCAGCAGTCCGATAGCCGCATGCTCGGCGGCGTGCAGCGCCCCCGGTACCCGGCCCTCCGGGATGCCGGCGGCGAGCAGGGCGTCGAGGCCGATCGTGTACCAGACGGCCCGGGTGTGCAGAGTGTGCTGAGGCATGTCCAGCCCGATGACGTCCAGCAGTTCGCCGTTGGGCCGCCGCCGGAGGTAGCCGATCACCTGCTCTGTCACCTCGACCGGGCCGACGCCGACCGTCACGTCACCGGGCAGTCCGCGCTGCCGCTGCAACTCGCCCATCGTCACGGTCGAGTGGGATCGGGCGATCGTCGACCAGTCCGGGCGTTCACGCCGGACCAGCGCCACACCGTGGTGCAGGTCGAGGTCCTGCACCACGTAGCTGTCGCCGCGGTGCAGGTGCACCGCCCCGGTGTGGACGGCGGACGGCGCGCGGTGCAGGTCCACCGTGCCGAGCAGCCGGGCGGTGTCCTCGTCGACGATCGCGACCTGCCCGCCGCCGCCACCGCGAAGATCCACGCCGTCGGCGGGGTGACCCGGCTCGGCCCAGAAGTAGCCGGTCGGCCGCCTGCGCAGCACCCTGCGGGCGACCAGGTCGTCCAGCAGCGGTTTGATGTCCGGTCCGCCGAACAGCTCGACGTCGTCAGCGGTCAGGTGCCGCTCCGCAGCCGCGCAGGCCAGGTGTGGCCCGAGGATGTATGGATTGGTGGGGTCGGTGACGGCAGCCTCCACCGGGTGCCCGAAAACTCTGTCCGGGTGGTGCACCAGGTAGGTGTCCAGCGGGTCGTCGCGGGCGACGAACACCACCAGCGCGCGGCGTCCGGAATCGGCCCGGCGGCCCGCCCTCCCGGCCTGTTGCCAGACCGACGCCAGCGTTCCCGGGTAACCGGCGAGCACCGCGGCGTCCAGACCCGCAATGTCGACGCCGAGTTCGAGCGCGTTGGTGGAAGCCACGCCCATCAGCTCCCCGCAGCCCAGCGCGCGTTCGAGTTCGCGCCGCTCCTCCGGTAGGTAGCCGCCGCGGTAGGCGGCCACCGTGTCGACCAGTTCCGGTGCGACGTCGGCCAGCCGCCGCTGCGCCGACAGCGCGGCCTGCTCGGCGCCGTGCCGGGAACGGACGAAGGTGAGCGTGCGAGCCCCGGCGGCGACAAGGTCGGCCATCATCCTGGAGGCCTCGGCCGGCGCCGACCGGCGTACCGGCGCGCCGTCCTGGCCCTCGGACCCGGGAACGATCCCCGGTTCCCACAGCACGAAGTCGGCTCCCGCCCGCGGGGCCCCGTCGTCGGTCACGGCCACCACCGGACGGCCGATCAACCGGCCGGCCGCCACCTCCGGGTCCGCCGACGTGGCCGAGGCCAGCACGAACACCGGATCGGACCCGTACATCCGGGCGAGCCGGGTGAGTCGCCGCAGCACCAGCGCGACGTGCGACCCGAAGACCCCGCGGTACGCGTGGCACTCGTCGACGACCACGTACCGGAGCCTGCGCAGCACCCTGGCCCACCGGGCATGCCCGGGCAGTATCCCGCGGTGCAGCATGTCCGGGTTGGTCAGCACCCAGTTAGCGTGCGACCGCGCCCAGTCGCGGTCGGCCATCGGGGTGTCGCCGTCGTAGGCGGCTGCCCGCAGCGCCGGCAACCCGAGCGATTCGAGGGCCTGGAGCTGGTCGGCCGCCAGCGCCTTGGTCGGGGCGAGGTAGAGCACGGAGGCGCGGTGATCGGCGGTGAGTGCCGCCAGCGCGGGCAGTTGGTAGGCCAATGACTTCCCGGATGCCGTGCCGGTGGCCAGCACCACGTCGACGCCCGACCTCGCCAGCTCGGCCGCCGCCGCCTGGTGCGACCATGGCGTCGCGATTCCCTTGGCGCAGAACGATTCACGGACGTCGGCGGGTACCCACGACGGCCAGGGCGCGCTCCGACCAGCCCGAGGGGCGATTTGCTCCACATGGGTGATACATGGTGTGACGGTGCTCACTGTATCGGTGCTACACCGGTTCAGCAGGTCCACGAAGCCGCCAGGATTCGCCCACGGCTCCGGTGAAGTCACCAGGTCATTCTCCCGCCACCCACCGACATACAGTCCATCCGGCGCGTCGCTCCGTTGTGACGTGTTCGGACAACGTCGTCTCGGGAGGACTCGGCCTTACCGGTGCTTTACAGTACTGAGCGTCACACCGGGTGACCGGCATGCGACGCCGTTCGACCAGCGCCGGTCTGCAACGAGTTGACCGGTCCACTCTTTTGTGTCCCATGGATCAGGAGCTCGATGTCTTCCCAAATTGCCGCCGCGGACCTCGTGGTTACCGGTAGTGATCAAGCAATCGTGATCGGCGTTGCTGTCGTCGCGCTGGTGGCCCTGGTCATCGCTTTCGTCCTCCGTGCCGGCGTGTTGGCCGCCGGTAAGGGCACCCCCAAGATGCAGGAGATCTCCGCCGCCGTTCAGGAAGGTGCCGCCGCCTACCTCGGCCGGCAATTCCGCACGCTCGGCATCTTCGTCGTCATCGTGTTCGTTCTGCTGTTCCTGCTGCCCGCCAACAGCACCGGTGAGCGGATCGGCAGGTCGATCTTCTTCCTGCTCGGTGCGCTGTTCTCGGCCTCCATCGGGTATTTCGGCATGTGGCTGGCCACCCGGGCGAACGTCCGTGTCGCGGCCGCGGCCAACGGTGACGGCGGCCGCGAGAAGGCGATGCAGGTGGCCTTCCGGACCGGCGGCGCAGTCGGCATGGCCACCACCGGCCTCGGCCTGCTCGGTGCGTCGACCGTGGTCCTGGTCTACGCAGCGGACGCCCCGAAGGTGTTGGAGGGCTTCGGCTTCGGTGCCGCTCTGCTCGCCATGTTCATGAGGGTGGGCGGCGGCATCTTCACCAAGGCGGCCGACGTCGGTGCCGACCTCGTCGGCAAGGTCGAGAAGGGCATCCCCGAGGACGACCCCCGCAACGCCGCCACCATCGCCGACAACGTCGGCGACAACGTGGGTGACTGCGCAGGCATGGCCGCCGACCTCTTCGAGTCCTACGCCGTCACACTGGTCGCCTCGCTGATCCTGGGCAGTTCCGCGTTCGGCGTGAAGGGCCTGATCTTCCCGTTGATCGTCCCGGCGATCGGTGTCATCACCGCGATCATCGGCGTCTACATCACCAAGGCGAAGGTCGGCGAACCCGGTCTGGTGACGATCAACCGGTCGTTCTACATCTCCGCGATCATCTCCGCCGTCCTCTGTGCGGTCGCCGCGTTCACCTACCTGCCTGGCAATTTCCAGGATCTCGGTGTCGAGGCCGTCGCAACGCAGTCGGGGAACCCGGCACTGATCGCCACCGCCGCCGTCATCATCGGCATCGTGCTGGCCGGCGTCATCCTGTGGTTGACCGGCTACTTCACCGGCACCGAGACCAAGCCCACCCAGGACGTTGCCCGCTCCTCGCTCACCGGTGCGGCCACCGTCATCCTCGCCGGCATCTCGGTCGGCTTCGAGTCCGCCGTCTACACCGCGCTGGTCATCGCGGCGGCGGTCTACGGCGCGTTCCTGCTGTCCGGCTCGATCATCGTGGCGCTCTTCGCGATCGCGCTGGCTGGTTGCGGTCTGCTCACCACGGTCGGCGTCATCGTCGCGATGGACACCTTCGGCCCCGTCTCCGACAACGCCCAGGGCGTTGCCGAGATGTCCGGCGAGGTCTCCGTCGAGGGCGCCCAGATCCTCACCGAGCTCGACGCGGTGGGCAACACCACCAAGGCCATCACCAAGGGCATCGCGATCGCCACTGCCGTGCTCGCGGCGACCGCGCTGTTCGGCTCGTACTCGGACGCCATCACCCAGGCGCTGGCCTCGGCCGGCGACACCGCCACCGTCATCGCCGCCGGGCTCACCTCGTTCGTGGAGACCGTCGTGTCGCCCGGAACGCTGGTCGGCATGCTGCTCGGTGCGTCCGTGGTGTTCCTGTTCTCCGGCCTGGCGGTCAACGCCGTTGCCCGGGCCGCGGGAGCCGTCGTTCGCGAGGTCCGTCGCCAGTTCCGCGAGATCCCCGGGATCATGGAGGGCACCAACAAGCCGGAGTACGGCAAGGTCGTGGACATCGTCACGAGGGACTCGCTGCGTGAACTCGCGACGCCGGGTCTGCTCGCGATTTTCGCGCCGATCGCCGTGGGCTTCGGTCTCGGCGTCGGCCCGCTGGCCGGCTACCTCGCCGGCACCATCGCCACCGGCACCTTGATGGCCGTCTTCCTGGCCAACTCGGGCGGGTCCTGGGACAACGCCAAGAAGATCGTCGAGGACGGCAAGTTCGGCGGCAAGGGTTCGCCCTCCCACGAGGCCACCGTCATCGGTGACACCGTCGGTGACCCGTTCAAGGACACCGCCGGGCCGGCCATCAACCCGCTGCTCAAGGTGATGAACCTCGTCGCCCTGCTGATCGCCCCCGCCATCGTCTCGCTGACCGTCGGGGACGGCGCTAACAGCGCGATCCGGTACGGCATTGCGGCGGTCTCCGTGGTGATCATCGTCGGCGCCGTGGTGGTCTCCAAGCGCCGCGAGTCGCACCTGCACGCCGAGGAGACCCAACCGGTCTGATCCGGCATCTGTTCGTCTCCAGTCGGCGAGGCCATCCGTGGAACACGCGGGTGGCCTCGCCGCGTATGGGGCGGGCCGTCGCGGTAGGTTCACCACGGTGAACGCGGGGTGATGATCAAGGCGGGACAGGTTGAGTCGTCCCGCTGGGGTTGACCGCACGCGTTCTCGGGCATCTCCCGTGCAGCACGGTTCGCCGGGGCAATGTTCTTCGATCAGCAGTGTTTCGATTCGTCGTGATTCGATCGCGTGGCGCACAGCCATCGCGGTCCGGGGTTGCCGTGACGGGGGTCGACATCGACGTCCGTGGGCCTCGCATCGGTTCCACTTCCGGCCCGGGCCGGATGACGTCAAGGAAGGACGCCTCATGAAGCGATCACTCTGGACCGCCCGCCCCCTGTTGGCGGTGGGAGCGGCCGGTGTCCTGCTGGTCGCGGGCTGCAGCTCCTCGGACAGCGGTGGGTCCACCACATCGTCGGCGTCCTCGTCGGCCGCTTCCTCCGCTGCCGAATCGTCGGTCGCGTCGTCGTCCGAGGCCGTCACCTCCGGTTCGTCGGAGTCGAGCGGATCGGGCGCCACCAGCGGCAGCGTCGCGCCGGCGGAGCTCGACGAGCAGACCGTCGCCTGGTTCACCACGCTGTGCACCGGCGTCGCGCCGATCCAGGAGCTGTCGAACCTGGACACCTCCGGGCAGGACCCCGCCACGGCGCAGAAGACCGGCGTCGACGCCTTGACCAAGTTCGGCACCGTGCTGTCCGACACCAGTGAGAAACTGGCCTCGGCCGAGCCGCCGACCTTCGAGGGCGGCGAGCAGTTCGCGTCGCAGATGACCACCGGGCTCGCCGAGTCCGGGCCCAAGCTTGCGGAGTTGGCCAAGACCTTCGGCGCGATCAACCCGAGCGACACCGCTGCCCTGCAGCAGGCATCGAGCGGCCTGGCGACGCAGTTGCAGTCCGCTGTCGCGCCGTTGCAGGCGCTGGGCGAACTGCCGGCGGACGTCTCCGCAGCCGCCCAGCAGATCCCGGCCTGCCAGGCGCTCAACGGCTGACGTCGGCATCGCGACACCGCACCCGCACCCGCACACGACAACACGGCAGAGGACTTCGATGAGGCGCACTGTTTCGGGCTGGGTGGCGATCTGCGGGGCGGCGGGCCTGCTGCTGGCCGGCTGCTCTTCCGAGGTGCAGGGGACCGCCCAGGCGGGCAGCTCGCCGGTCTCCACATCGGCGACCTCCGACACGTCCACCTCCGAAACCTCCACCTCCGAGACATCCACGTCGGAGACCAGCGAGACCTCGACCTCCGACAGCTCCGACACGGACACCTCGGAGTCGACGGAGAGCTCGGAGGACACCAGCACCTCCGACGATTCCGGCTCTTCGAGCCTGGACTCGACGTCGGAGGAGTGGTTCACGGTCTTCTGCGACGGCGCCACCGACCTGGTCCAGTACGTCTCGCCGAACACCGCCGGCCAGACGCTCGCCGAGGCGCAGGCCACCGTGGTCGAGACCTACAGCAACATCTCGATCAGCGCGTCGACGACGGTCGGCCTGCTGCAGGCCACCCCGCCGCCCACGGTGGCCGGTGGCGAGGATCTGCAGTCGATCGCCATCGAGCGGTTCAGCGCTGTGTCGGATGTCTATGGCCGCGGGGCGCAAACCGTCGCCGCGTTGAAGCCCTCCGATCAGTCCGACCTGAAGGCGGCGATCGATGCCATCGAGGCGGAGGCGAAGGCTTCGACGCCGGACTCGATGTCGTCCGTCGATCCGGACGTCATCGCCGCCGCGAAGGCGCTGCCCGCCTGCAAGAACGTCCTGAACTGACGGTCGGGTCCTGAGCTCGGGCTGTGCGGTTCGATGCTGATCCCGGGGCGACCAGCCGATTGAACCCGGGTTCCCCGCATCGGCAGACAAATTTACTTGGCCAGGTTACTCTTTACCTGTGTCAGTAAAATCTGTGCCGGACAGTCGCTCGGTGACCTCCCAGGCCCGCCGGACGCAGATCGTCGAGGCCGCGATCGCCGTCATCGCTGAGGTCGGATACGCGAAGGCCTCGTTCGCCAAAATCGCCGAGCATGCCGGCCTGTCGAGCACCAGGCTGATCTCGTACCACTTCAGCAGTCGATCCGAGTTGATGGATGCCGTCGTCACCGACGTCATCGGGCGGATCGGGCGCCACGTGGGGGAGCGGGTCGCCCTCGAGACGACTGCTGCCGGCCAGTTGAGCGCGTACATCCTCGCCGTCGTCGGGTTCATCGACCGCGACCGGGCCTCGATGATCGCGCTCGCCGAGGTGGTGCTCGGCGCGGGGTTCGACGATGGGATCGAGGCCGACCGATCGGCCACCGATGGGGTGGCGGCCATCCTGCTGCACGGTCAGCAGACCGGCGAGTTCCGCCGGTTCGACACCCGGGTGATGGCAACGACAGTGCAGCGATCGGTTGACGGGTTGCCCTTCCTGCTGCGCGCGGAACCCGACCTGGACTGCGCGGAATACGCGGCGGAACTGGTGACGTTGTTCGAGCTCGCCACCGCACATCCGGCGCGGGCGGAGCAATGAGCGTCAGTCGCCGCTTGCTGGGGGTGGCCGGCCGCGCCGTCGTCGGCCTGCTCGTGCCGTTGGCGATCTACTACGGGCTGCGGGCGGCCGACGTCGGCGTCTACGCCGCGATCCTGGTGTCGACGCTCGCGTCCGCCGTGCCCAGCATCGTCGGCCTGATCCGCAACGGTCGGGTGAACGCGCTGTCGGCGTACTTCACCACGATGCTGCTGGGCAGCGTCGTCATCGCCGCGCTGGCGGGCAGCACGCAGTTCCTGCTGGCCAAGGAAGCGGTCCTGACCGGTGTGACCGGCGCCTGGTTCATCGCCAGTGCGTTCACCGACCGGCCGCTCGCCTACCTGTTCTCGAAACCGCTGATGGAGGGTCGGCTGCACTGGCCGGCCGACTGGGACGGGCTGTGGGCGACCGCACCGCGCTGGCGCCGGATGTGGCGGGTGTCCAGCGCGCTGTACGGACTCGGAACGATGGCAGATGCGTTGCTGCGCATTGTGTTTGCGTACACGCTGCCGCCGGACGTGGTGCCGGCACTGGCCACCGGGTTGATCGCGGTGACCACGGTGGCGCTGATCGTCGTCACGAACGTGCTGTACGCGGTGTCAGGCGTCTTCAACCGCGCGTCACCGCTGTACGAGCGATTCCCCGCGGCGGATCCTGCCACCGGTTGACCCGCGCCGCCGGGTGTCGGCGCCGCACCCGGCAGGTGTGCCGGGGTGGTGGGGGATACCCTGGCGATCCGTGGTGAGGGGGCAAGTGTGACGCAGCTGTCGCTGTTCTCTGCCGACCTCACCCCTCCGCAGCTCGCCGATCTCGGCGGTCTGCTCGCCGCCCACGGTCAGCTGACGGTCGGCGACGGCGGCACCAGAGTGTCGATCCTGCTGGCCGACGAGTGGCGGGCCGCCGCCCTGCTCAGGGAGTGCCGGGTGCGGGACATCCCGGCGAAGGTGTCCGATGTCACAGCTCCGGGCGACGTCGAGCCCGATGCGGCTGCCGACGTCGTAATCGATCCGGCTGCCGATCCGGCTGCCGACCCCGAGCGACCGGTCGGCCGGACGCTGCTGGCCACCGACCGGAGCCCGCTGCTGGCGGGCCTCGCGGACGAATGGACACGGGGTGCCGTCAAGGCCGTTCCGCCTGGCCTGGTGGTCGGCGCCGGATTCCTGCGGGTCTGGACACTGGCCGCCGGTCGACCGGCGGAGATCGGGTTCCTGCTCGGTCTGGACCCGCACGCACCCGACACCCACGAGCCGCTGGCCGCTGCCTGCGCGGCGTCCGGACTGACCGGCTCCCTGCTGGGCGTGCGTGGCGGCGGCCCGGCTGTGCGTATTGTCGGCTATCGACGGTGTTCGCGGCTGGCCGAAATGATCGGTACCCCACCGCCGGAGGCGCCCCCGCACTCCTTCCCGCCGCACGGTCACTGAGCCGGCCGCACCACCGCGGTGGCACGGATCGCACGGCCGTCGGGGAACTGACAGCTTGGCGCAATCGTGGAAAGAGCGATGCGTCGGTCACCGACTGTGGCATCCTGCACGCGTTGCCCGGCGGTGGCGCACTTCGCCATCGCGGGTGGATCAGCACAACCGCCCTCCAGCTACCCGCCCGGAGCGGGAGCCGGAGGAGCGCATATATAAGAGGAGAGCGTGAGCCTGATGGCCACTGCAAAATCATCGGCGAGCCCGGGTTCCGGCGTGCGCCTGGTGGTCGTCGAGTCACCCAGCAAGGCCAAGACCATTTCCGGTTTCCTGGGCGACGGCTACATCGTCGAGTCGTCGGTCGGGCACATCCGTGATCTGCCGCGCGGCGCCGCGGACGTGCCCGCCAAGTACAAGGGTGAGCCTTGGGCGCGCCTCGGCGTCAACACGGAGAACGGCTTCGAGCCGCTGTACGTCATCTCGCCGGAGAAGCGTGCCCAGGTGGCGAAGCTGAAGTCGCTGCTGGCCGGTGCGGACGAGCTCTACCTCGCCACAGACGAGGACCGCGAGGGCGAGGCGATCGCCTGGCACCTGCTGGAGACGCTCAAGCCCAAGGTGCCCGTCAAGCGGATGGTGTTCCACGAGATCACCCCCGCCGCGATCCGCGCCGCCGCCGAGAACCCGCGCGCGCTGGACGACAACCTGGTCGACGCGCAGGAAACCCGCCGCATCCTGGACCGGCTGTACGGCTACGAGGTCTCGCCGGTGCTGTGGAAGAAGGTCATGCCGAAGCTGTCGGCCGGCCGCGTGCAGTCCGTCGCGACCCGGATCATCGTGCAGCGCGAGCGTGAGCGGATGGCGTTCCGGGCCGGCACCTACTGGGGCCTGGACGCGTCGATGGCGCCGACGGCATCGGCGGAGAAGGACGCGTTCAAGTCGTCGCTGTCGTCGGTGGCCGGCCGCCGGCTCGCTGCCGGGCGTGATTTCGACGCCGCCACCGGTGGGCTCAAGGCCGGTTCGGACGTGCTGCTGCTCGACGAGGACGGCGCCCGCACCCTGGCCGCGTCGCTGCAGGGCGGCACCGCCACCGTCAGCTCGGTCGAGGAGAAGCCCTACACCCGCCGCCCGTACCCACCGTTCATGACGTCGACGCTGCAGCAGGAGGCAGGCCGCAAGCTCGGCTTCAACTCCGAGCGCACCATGCGGACGGCGCAGCGGCTGTACGAGAACGGCTACATCACCTACATGCGGACCGACTCGACGACGCTGAGCGGCACTGCGCAGGAGGCGGCGCGGGCGCAGGCCCGGGAGCTCTACGGGCCCGAATACGTGCCCGACGCGCCCCGGCAGTACACCCGCAAGGTGAAGAACGCGCAGGAGGCGCACGAAGCGATCCGGCCCGCCGGCGAGAGCTTCCGCACCCCCGGCCAGGTCGCGCGGTCGATCAGCGGTGACGAGTTCCGCCTGTACGAGCTGATCTGGCAGCGAACCATCGCCTCCCAGATGGTCGACGCCAAGGGCCTGACGCTCTCGCTCCGGATCACCGCGAGCGCCGACGGCCAGGAATGCGTCTTCAGTGCCTCCGGCCGGACGATCACCTTCCCCGGGTTCCTGCGCGCCTACGTCGAGACCGTGGACGCGGAAGCGGGCGGCGAGGCCGATGACGCCGAACGCCGGCTGCCGAACCTGACCGTCGGTCAGCAGTTGGACATCAGGGAGCTCATCCCGGCGGGCCACGTCACCACACCCCCCGCCCGGTACACCGAGCCCTCGCTGATCGGCGCCCTGCAGGACCTCGGCATCGGCCGGCCCTCGACCTACACCTCGATCATCCGGACGATCATCGACCGCGGCTACGTGTGGAAGAAGGGCCAGGCGCTGGTCCCCTCCTGGATCGCCTTCGCGGTGATCGGGCTGCTCGAGACCCACTTCGCCAGGCTGGTGGACTACGACTTCACCGCCGCCATGGAGGACGAGCTCGACGCCATCGCCGACGGGCGGATCGGCCGTACGGACTGGCTCGGCGCGTTTTACTTCGGCGGCGACCTCGGCCCCGAGGGCTCGGTCGGCCGGACCGGCGGGCTGAAGAAACTGGTCGGCGACCGACTCGAGGACATCGACGCCCGCGAGGTCAACTCGCTGCCACTGCTGACCGACTCCGAGGGCCGCCAGGTCACCGTCCGGGTCGGCCGGTACGGGCCGTACCTGGAGCGCAACGTGGCCGGCACGGGCAGTGGCAAGGGCGACGGGGGCAAGGACGACGGGGGCAAGGACGACGGGGACGGTGACAGCACCAGCGTGCAGCGGGCAAACCTGCCCGAGGACCTGCCGCCAGACGAGGTCACCGCCGAGGTCGCCGAGGAGCTCTTCGCGCAGTCCGGCGATTCCGCCGAGAACGAGCTGGGCGTCGACCCGGACAGTGGCCACCTGATCGTCGCGAGGGACGGCCGGTACGGGCCGTACGTGACCGAGGTCATCCCCGCCCCGGAAGAGGTCAACGGCACCGCGAAGAAGGCGCCGAAGGCGGTCAAGCCGCGCACCGCGTCACTGTTCAAGTCGATGTCGCTGGACACCGTCGACCTGCCCACCGCGCTGCGGCTGCTCTCGCTGCCGCGGGTGGTCGGCGTCGATCCGGCCGACGGGGTGCAGATCACCGCGCAGAACGGCCGGTACGGGCCCTACCTGAAGAAGGGCACCGACTCCCGTTCGCTGACCACCGAGGAGTCACTGTTCGACGTCACCCTGGAGGAGGCGCTCGCGCTCTACGCGCAGCCCAAGGCAAGGGGCCGGTCCGCCGCCGCCGCGCCGCCGCTGCGCGAGGTCGGCGTCGATCCGGTGGGCGGCAAACCGATGGTGATCAAGGACGGTCGGTTCGGTCCGTACGTCACCGACGGCGAGACGAACGCCTCCCTCCGCAAGGGCGACGAGATCGACACCCTGACCGTGGAGCGGGCGGCAGAGTTGCTCGCCGATCGGCGGGCGCGCGGTCCGGCGCCGAAGCGGGCGGCCGCGAAGAAAGCACCGGCGAAGAAGGCACCCGTGAAGAAGGCGCCGGCCAAGAAGGCGGCCACCGCACGGGCCGGGACGGGCAGTACGCGAGGCGCTCAACCTGCGTAATGTTCCCCTTTTCCGGGTTCGGCACGCCTACGATGCAGGCATGACGGCGGCATTCGACGCCACGGGCGCAGTGCACACGGGCGGGGCGGATCAGCGGTTCTCCGACGCGCTCAGTGGGGCCGACGGCACCGGGGATCCGTCCGTGCTGATGCCCGTCCTCGACGTCTATCCCGATGCCCTGTCAGCACCCATGCCGGTCGACCTGGTGCCGGTGCTGCCCCCGTCGCCGCAGCAGCTCGAAGCGTCGTCCGGAGTTCGGGCCATCCCGGTCGCCGGGCCCGCCGCGCGGACCACGGTTCGGGCAGCGACGGCGGGCCGACCGTCCGGCGGCCGACCCGCCCAGCCGCAAGCCGGGCGGAATCAGCCCGCACGCCAACGGGCCGCTCGCACTCAGCCCGCACGCCCTCAGCAGCCGCAGCGGCCGGCTCCAGGCCGGGCCGGTCCCGCCTCCCCGACCCGGCCCACCCAGTCGCGGCCGGCGAACCCGCCGGCGGCACAGGGTCGCGCGATGACCGCGTCGGACGTCAGCGCGATGTTCCGCAATCTGCGGTCGGGCCAGTCGGAGCAGTTGGACCGGCTGTCCTACCAGGCGACCCACCCGCAGTCGATGGGGTCTACCGCACCCTCGGCCGTCGCGCCGGCGGCGCCGATGGCCTCGCAGTATTCGCCACGCGGCCAGGTCCGCAATACCGCGCGCGACCAGGCGCAAGAGCGCCGGCGGACGAGCAGCGCCGCCCCGCGCAAGGGCTCGAGCGTTTGGGCCGTGCTGGTGTTCCTCGTCGTCATCGTCTTCGCGTCCGGGCTGGGGCAGAAGGCGATCGACCTGTTCAACGAGCTGTTCAACCGGTGAACCGGAAGCGCGAACCCAATTCCGTCGGTGTGCTGCTCCGCATCCCCGTCTTCCGGCGTTTGTGGTCGGCGATCGCCATCTCCAGCCTCGGCGACTGGCTCGGCCTGCTCGCGACCACCGCGCTGGCCGCGTACCTGACGAAGGACTCGTCGAACCTGGCCCAGGGCGCCGCCGTGTCCGGCGTCCTGCTCACGAGGTTGCTGCCCGATCTGCTGCTCGCCCCGGTCGCCGGGGCGCTGGTCGACCGCTTCGACCGCCGCGTGGTGGCCGTCGTCGGCGATTCGTTGGCGGGCCTGCTGTACGTGTCGATCCTGATCAGCGGCAACCTGTTGTGGCTGCTGGTCGCGCAGTTCCTGGTCGAGGCGATCGGGCTGTTCTCCACCCCGGCCAAGCAGGCGATGTGGGTCAACATCGTGCCGCGGGAGCGGCTCGCCGTGGCGAACCAGCTCAACTACGTCTCCGTCTACGGCATGGTCCCGGTCGCGGCGGTGATCTTCGTGCTGCTGTCGACGGTCGCGTCCTTCTTCGGCGTCCCGGACGTCGCGGGCGATGGCGGATCGGCGTTGATCAGCGGCTCCACCAACACCCTGGCGATCAATATCGCGCTCGGCATCGACGCCCTGACCTACTTCTTCTCGGCCGGCATGGTGTTCGCGTCACGCCGGCTGATTCCCGCCTTCGTCGGTGACCGCAGCACCACCAGGAACATCTTCTCGCTGATCGTCGAGGGCGTCTCCTTCGTCCGCCAGAACAAGCTGATGCGTTCCATCTACATCGGCATCCTCGGCGCGTTCGGCGCCGGTGGGCTGGTGGCCGGTGTCGCCCAGGCCTACGTCGCCACGCTGGGGGCCGGCAACGCCGGCTACGGCATCCTGTTCGGCTCCGTGTTCACCGGCCTGGCGTTCGGCATGCTGATCGGACCCAAAGTCTTCCCGAACGTCCCGCGACGGATGATCTTCACGCCGGCCATCGGGTTCGCCGGCATCTCGCTGATCGTGATGGCCGTGCTGCAGGACTTCCTCGGGGCCGCCATCACCGCGGCCGTGATGGGCATCTTCGCCGGCATCGCCTGGATCAACGGTTTCACCATGATCGGCCACGAGGTGTCCGACCAGCTCCGTGGCCGGGTGTTCGCGTTCGTCATGTCTTCGGTGCGGATCGTGCTGCTGGCGACCATCGCGGCCGGGCCGATCCTGGCAGGTGCGATCGGCTCGTACCAGGTGACCCTCGGCGACTTCCGGTTCGACGTCACCGGCCCGGCCGTGGTGCTCGCCGTCGGCGGCCTGATCGCCTTCGGGGTCAGCCTGCTGATCGGCCGCAGCATCGGCGGATTGACCTCGGGCCTCACCCGGCGGATCTTCGGCAGGCGCGGGGTCAACATCTGGGACGAGCGTGACGACCACGCCGGGGTACTGATCGCCGTCGAGGGCGCCGACCCGCTGGCCGTCGGCGAGTATGCGGACACCGTCGGGGAACACCTGCGCAGCAACGGTTGGCTGACCGTCCGGGTCAAGGCGCCGCAGCCGCCGGTGCACACCGAGGCCGCGCCGGAGAGCCTGGCGGAGGCACTCCGCGCCTCCGCGGACCTCGCCGACCTCACCATTCGGCGGGTGTTGCCCGCGTTGGAGAACGGCGCCGTCGTGGTCTCCGAGGGATTCATCGACGCGACGATCGTCGCCCACCGGGCCGTGGGCGTCGAGGAACAGCGGCTGGCCAGGGTCGCGCAGTGGGCGGTGAACGGGCTCAAGCCCGACCTGACGGTGCTGGTCGACGGGCCGGCGAAGCTCGTCGCCGACCGGACGTCGGAGAAGGCGACCGAAGACCGGAACGAGGCCGCCGAGCTGGAGATGGGCGGGGTCGGCGGTGCACCCGGCGACGCCGTCGAGGCCGCGGTTGCGCTGGGCGCCATGGAGGCGGCCGAGGCCGCGATGGACGACGCGACCCCGGCGGCCGACGGGGCCGTCGAGACAAAGGCAGGTGATCCCGACGAGGAACTCGTCGACCCCGTGCAGGGCTACCGCGACCGGGCGTCGTACGCCCCGGAGCGCTACCTGATCGTCCGGCCGCTGTCCGAGGAGGGCGGCCGGATCAATCCGGAGGTCGCCGAGCGGATCAGCTCGGTGATCCGGCAGCGGACGCCGTCATTGGCCGAGCCGCAGCCCACGGGCTGACGATCCCCGGGCGGCTCAGCGAAGGAGCTCGTCGAGCGGGTGCTCCGGGTCCGCGAGCGCCACCAGGTCCACGGTTCGACCGGCCAGCCCGGCCCGAACAAGGTCGGCGATCGACTCGGTGACGTCCCAGACGTTCGCGTTCATGCCCGCCAGCACCCGGCCGTCGCGCACCCAGAACGCGACGAATTCCGGTGCCGCGCAGTCCGGGTCGGGGTCGACTGCCGGGTTTCCGCGGAACACCACCTGGTCGTACCCGCCCGGTTCGACCCAGCCGGTGTATTCCATGCCGAGGTCGTACTGGTCGGAGAAGAAGTACGGCAACGGTGCGTACGGCGTGTCGCTGCCGAGCATCGACCGGGCGGCGGCCGGGCCGCCGTTGAGCGCGTTCGCCCAGTGCTCGACCCTGATCCGCCGGCCCAGCAGCGGGTTGTCGATCGAGGCGACGTCACCGCACGCGTAGACCGCGGGGTCGCTGGTGCGCAGCAGTGCGTCGGTGACGACACCGTTGTCCACCTCGAGACCGGCCGCTTCCGCCAGTTCGACGGCGGGCGTGATCCCGATGCCGGCGATCACCAGATCGGCGACGACCTCCCAGCCGTCGTCGAGCACGACGCCGGTCACCGCACCGTCGGTCCCGACGATCTCCCGCACGCCGGCGCCGAACCGGAAGTTCACCCCGTGGGCAGCGTGCAGGTCGCGGTAGACGGTCGCCACCTCGTCTCCGAGGACCCGCTGCAGCGGGAGCGTGCCCCGTTCGACCACCGTCACCTCGCACCCGCGCTGGGCGGCCGCGGCGGCGGTCTCGAGGCCGATCCAGCCGGCCCCGACGACCACCACATGGGTCGCGGTGTCGAAAGCGGCGACCAGGGCGTCGGCCTGTTCGACCGTGCGGAGGTACCGCACACCGGCCAGGTCCGCGCCCGGGGTGGTCAGTCTGCGGACCCTGGAACCCGTTGCGAGCAGCAGCTTGTCGTAGGCCACGGTGTCGGTGGGCTCGACGGTGACCGTGCGGGCGGCCAGGTCGAGGGCGACGGCCGTGGTCCCGGGCCGCCACTCGATGCTGTGCTCGGCGTACCAGCCGGGTTCGTGCAGGAACGCCTTCTCGCGCGGTTCGGCGCCGAGCAGGTAGCCCTTGGACAGCGGCGGGCGCTCGTAGGGCGGCTCGGTCTCTTCACCGATCAGCACGATGCGGCCGTCGAAGCCCTCTTCGCGGAGCGTCTCGGCCGCCTTTGCACCGGCCAGTGACGCACCGACGATGACGTAGGTCTGTTCGCTCATGAGGACAGCGTCCCCTGCCGCCGGTCGTGTGGACAACGCCAGGGCCCCGCCCGAGCGTCGGACAGAGTGTCGAACACGCTGTCGGAGGGTTCGGTTACCGTGGCCCGGACCGGCGATCAGGGATGGCGAACAGGGAGGGGTGGGGGCATGAGTGCAGCAGCAGCGGCGTCGGGCCCGCCCGCGCCCACGGCCGGTCCGCCGGTGTGGACGGCCGCCGACACCGAGCCGGTCAGCTGCGCGATGTGCGGCGTCGCGGGGTCACCGTTGTACCGGCGCGATCCGTTCGGTGTCGTCCGGTGTCCCGAATGCGGGCTGGTGTTCGTCTCCCCCCGGCTGACCTCACAGGCGCTGCAGCGGCTGTACGACGAGCCCGCCTACTTCGAGGGCGGTGTCTACGGGGCGCAGTCGCGGTGGTCGCCGGCGATGGTGCTGCAGCGGACGTGGATGGCGGGGCGGCTCAGGGCCATCAGCCGGCTTACGCCCGCACCGGCGCGGCTGCTGGAGATCGGCAGCGGCTACGGGCTCTTTCTCGACGCCGCCCGCGGCACCGGCTACCGGGTCAGCGGTGTCGAGCTGTCCCGCCCCGGGACCCAGCACGCCGTCGCGCAGTACGGGTTGGACGTGTTCCAGGGACAACTCGCCGACTCGCCGCGGGCCGTCGCGGACGTCATCTGCTTCTGGGACACCCTCGAACACGTTCCCGACCCGCTCGAGTTCCTCGGCGAGGTCCGTGCCCGGCTCGCTCCGGGCGGGATCTTCGCGCTGTCGGTGCCCAACGTGGCGTCGCTGCCGGCCCGGGTCACCCGTTCCCGGTGGTGGACGCTGAAGCCGGAGCAGCACATCTGGCACCTGTCGCCGGCAACGCTCCGGCTGCTGGCCGCCCGCGCAGGGTTGGAGATCAGCACGGTCGTCACCTCCCCGCTGCGGCGGCCCAACGCGGGACGGACCGACTCCTTGTTCGCGCTGGGGCATGCGGCCGCGGAGCCGGGGGAGTGATGTGGTCATGAACACCGTTGCGACGAACGCTTCCGATACCGCTCACGGTCGGCCAGGCGACGCACTGTCGAACGTGCTGGATCGGCCGCACGCCGCCGTTTTCGACGACGTGATCGGCCAGCAGGCGGCCATCGACGTGCTCACCCTGGCCGTCGCGGCGTCCCGCGGCGAACCCGGCGTCCCCTCTGCCGCCATGACGCACGCCTGGCTCTTCACCGGCCCCCCGGGGTCGGGTCGATCGGTCGCGGCACGGGCGTTCGCCGCCGCTCTGGAGTGCGAGTACAGCGGCTGCGGGCAGTGCTCGCACTGCCGCACCGTGCTGGCCGCCACCCACGGCGACGTCCGCACGGTCACGCCCGAGGGCCTGACGATCTCGGTCAAAGAGATGCGCGCGGTGGTCCAGCTGGCCGCCCGCCGGCCGGCCAGCGGCCGGTTCCAGATCGTGCTGATCGAGGACGCAGACCGGTTGACCGAGGGCGCCTCCAACGCGCTGCTGAAAGCCGTCGAGGAGCCGCCCCCGCACACCGTCTTCCTGCTCTGCGCCCCGTCGACTCACCCCGACGACGTGTCCGTCACCATCCGGTCGCGGTGCCGGGTGCTCGCATTGCGGACGCCGTCCGCCGATTCCATCGCGGAGGTGCTGGTCCGCCGCGATCACATCGAGCCGGCGAGCGCGGAATGGGCGGCGTCGGTATCGGCCGGTCATGTCGGCCGGGCACGACGGCTGGCGACCGACGAGGAGGCCCGCGAACAGCGGCGCCGGATCCTGGCCGTCCCGGGCGCGCTGCGCACCATCGCGGACGTGTTCGCCGAGGCGGGCGACCTGCTGGCGGCGGCGAAGGGGGAGGCCAGCTCGATGTCGGAGCGGCGGGACGCCGTCGAGCTCGAGGAGCTCAAGACGGCGCTCGGCGCGGGCGGGACGGGCAAGGGTGCCGTGGGGGCGGCCCGCGGAACGGCCGGCGTCGTCAAGGAGATGGAGCGGCGGCAGAAGTCGCGGGCCACCCGGACCGAGCGTGACGTGCTGGATCGGGCGCTGATCGATCTGTCCGGGTTCTACCGCGACGTCATCGCGCGCAGTTTGGGGTCGACCGCTACGTTGATGAACCCGGACGTCGCCGCGGACATCGACGTGGCGGCATCACGTCTCGGGTCGGTCGGCGCCCTGCAACGGCTCGACGCCGTGCTCGCCTGCCGGGAGGCGATCGAGGCGAACGTCAAGCCGCAGATCGCCGTGGAGTCGATGATGATGGCGCTGTTCGCCGGGCCGGTGAACGCCTGACCCGGCCGTCGGGCGGGCAACGGCATTGCGGCAGGTCATCGACCGCGTACGGTGACGGTCCATGGGGATGTTGTGTGCCGTGACGTTCTCGGCCAACGGCCAGCTGCACTACGCCAACCCCGGCGACCTCCGCCCCGAGGTGGGCGACATGGTGCTGCTCCCCACCGATCACGGTGCTGTGGCCGCCAAGGTCATGTGGGCGTCGGAGTACTCACCCGAAGACACCGACGGCTTTCCGGTGCTGCTCGGCATGGCCGGCGAACGCGACCTGGCAGCCACCGAGCAACTGCGCCGGGCCAAGGCACGCACCATGGTCGCCAGCCGCAAGCTGATCCGCGAACACGGTCTGCCGATGAAGGTGCTCGCCGTCGATCCGCAGGCAGACGCCGGTAAGACGGTCATCTACTACTCGTCGCCGGAGACCGTCGACTTCCGCTCGCTGCTGCGTGACCTGTCGGCGACGCTGGGCACCCGCATCGAGCTGCGTCAGCTGGCGGCCCGGGATGCCGTCCGGGTGACCGGGGCGATCGGCTCTTGCGGCCGGGACACCTGCTGCTCGACGTTCCTCAAGGACTACGAGCCGATCACCCTGGCGATGGCCCGCGACCAGGAGCTGCCGGCCAACCCGATGCGGATCTCGGGCGCCTGCGGCCGTTTGATGTGCTGCCTGAAGTACGAGCACCCGCTGTACCAGGACTTCAAGGCGACGACACCGGCGATCGGCGAGGACGTCGATTCGCCGGCCGGCCCCGGTCGCGTCGTCGGCCATTCCGTGCCGGGCGAATCCGTGGTGATCAAGCTGGCGGCGGACGGCTCCCGTCAGGTGTGTCCCAAGGCCTCGGTGTGCGGGTCACGCAAGGCGTACGAGGAACACCACCCGGACCGTTGAACCGCTCTCGGTCGGCTCGCTTCCGTTGGTCGGTGTCAGAACAGCGACGCGAGCAGTGCTCCGCCCGCGAATGCCGCCGCCGCGATCCAGATCCAGGTCGGTAGATGCTTCATCGCTGCCTCTTCATCGCTGTCTCCTCATGCCCGGTAGACCTGACCGTCGGTGACCTTGACCGGGACCGCCGGCAACGGCGACGGGGCGGGTCCCCCGAGGACCGCGCCGGTGGCGGCGTCGAAGGTGCTCCCGTGGCAGGGGCAGGTGATCTTCCCGCCGCTGACGCCGGAGACCAGGCATCCCTGATGCGTGCAGACCGCCGAGAAGGCCCGCACGGTGTCGGCGCCCTCCCTGGTCACGACGATCGACTGGTCGGTGAGGACAACTCCGCCGCCGTCCGGGATCGCGTCGACCGGCGTCAGGGCCGTCTGAGTCCCCGGCGGGGGCGGCGGGGCGTACCCCGCAACCGGCGCCGTCGCCCGGGGAGTCGGTCCGGCCGTCAGGTACCACCCGACCCCGGCGGCGCCCGCGACGACGGCCACCCCGGTGCCGGCCAGCAGGGCGCGCCGGGAGGCCTGGGCGTCGCCCGCCGTCGCGGGGGACTCGGCAGCCGGTGACTGGGCCGACGGCTGCGGGGCGGGCTGTTGGTACCGGGCTTGATGGTTCGGCGGCGGTTGATAGGGCGATTGCTGGTAGGGCGTTTGTTGGTTCGGCGCTTGTTGGTTCGGCGTTTGTTGGTACGGCGGCGGTTGATAGGGCGCTTGCTGGTTTGGCGGTGCCCCTTGCTGCTGTGGCCAGGGTGGCGGCTGCTGCCAGCCCGGGGGTGGCTGGTTCTGCGGCGGTGATTGCCACGTCGGCGGCCCTTGCTGTGGGCCGGCGGGTCCCTGCCAGTTCTGCGGCTGCGCACCTTGAGGCGGCCGCGCACCTTGAGGCGGCTGCGTACCTTGAGGCGGCTGCATGGCGGGAGGCGGCTGCATGGCGGGAGGCGGCCGCCAACCCGGTGGCGGACGCTGCCCGCCGGATGCGGGTGCCTGCCATCCCGGTGGTGGAGGCTGCATACCCGGCGGAGGTTGCCACACCGGCGGCACGACAGGCGGCGGCGGGGGTTGCCAATCGGGTGGCTCGATGACGGTCTCCGGCCCGTCAGCCGGCTCCCGTCCGGCAGGGGGTGGAGCCGGCGGGACCGCAGACGGGGCGCCGGGCGCGGCTGCGCCGGGCTGCGCGGCCTCCGCGGGTCGATCGGCGTACGGGGATCGGATCTGCTCGGTCCGGCCGTCGGGCGGCGGACCGGCCTGCTCGGCGGGGGACGTCACGGCATGCCTCCGGCATCGTCGGGAACCACGATCCAGCGGGCTGCCGTGGGGTGCGAGAGGGCAGTCACCACAGCGGCACCCCTGACTGGGTGAAGTACCAGAACCCGGAGCTGAACCAGACGACGACGAGCAGCCCGGCGAGCAGTCCGCCCAGCACGGGAAGTGCCCAGCCGGGGAGCCCGCGCATCCGCAGCGCGAGCATCTTGGCGGCGAAGACTCCGTAGAACAGGCATCCGGCGATCGTGTGCACCAGTGCTCGACCGGACGCGTCGGAGAAGCCGAGCGACCAGACGCATTGGAATGCGACGGGCAGTGTCAGCACGAAGGCGACGACTCCCGACCACCGGTGTACCGGCGATGCCCAGGCCGGCGAGCCGGTGACTCCCGGGAGTCGGCCCCACATGGCCAGCGCCGAACCGATCTGCACGAGGACGAAAACCAGGGCGGCGGTGGCGAACCACGTCTTCATCGCCAGCAGCGCAGAGAACCCGAAGGTCCAGATGGCCGCGCCGTTGCCGGGGTGCACCCTCGAGTAGGCGGCCAGCACAGCTGCGACCACGATGCCCAGCCCGGCTGCCGCGGCCAGCCCCCAGCGGGGCTCCTGCCGCACCTCCGGAGGTCCGGTGGTGGCCATATGACCTCCGCGAGGGGAAGTGGCGAGCCTGCCGGTTGGCGACGTCGCATGCTGATCGTCCCATTTCGGCGTGATGTGCGCTGCTGCTTTTCTGCGGGGACGCGCCCGGGTTCTGTCGGCGATGCGGTCGTGGCGTGAGTGCTGAAGTACGCTCTGTGACGGGACGGCACGACGTCTGCATGACGTCGGTTGGGGTGGGTGCCAGTCGTCCGGGTCCGCCGGGCAAAACGCCGCAACAATGCGGTGGAACGACCGCGGAGCGCGGAATCATGATCGCGGTTGTCAACGCGCCGACGTTCTGTGCGTCCCAACAACACGTCGCATCCTGCGACAACAGCAGCATCCGGCATCGGTACCGCGGGGGCCACGCCCGCCAGACGACCGGATGTGATTTCGGAGGACAGCATGCCGTTGCACCGATCCGGCCGCTCGCGGCTCATCGCCGGCTTGATCGTCGGTGTGCTGGCCCTCACTGCCGCCTGTTCCGGCTCCACCGGTGGACTCGCCGACGTGCAGTCCACCGGGGTCAGCCCGGCCGGTGCGGCAGCAGTTCCGCCGGCGGGCTCGGGAAGCGTGACCGTGCCGGCGGGTCCGTCGACCGACGGCGCGACGCCGGCTCCCTCCACCACGGTCGCCACCACGACAGCGCCGCCTCCACCCGTGGCGAAGGTCGCCGCAAGCCCGGCCTTCGGCGCCGATGAGATTTCACCGACCGCACCCGTGACGATCTCCGTCAGCCAGGGCGCCATCACCGATCTCACCGTCACCAACCCCGAGGGCAACGAAGTGCAGGGCACCCTGTCCAAGGACAAGCATTCCTGGACGCTCGGCGAGCCGCTGGGGTACGGCCGGACCTACACCGTCTCCGGCGTCGCCACGGGCACCGACGGCAAGACGGTCCCGATCAGCGGGGCCTACACGACGGTGACACCCGTCGACGAGATCACCACCTCCATCTCCCCGGGCGACGACGCGGTGGTCGGGGTCGCGGCGCCGGTCATCGTCCGGCTCGGCTACGACCCGGCCGACCGTGCCGCCATCGAGAAGCACATCACCATCACCACCACGCCGAAGGTCGAGGGCGCGTGGGCCTGGATCACCCACGACGGTGACGTGTGGCCGTCCCTGGACTGGCGGCCGAAGAAGTACTGGCCGGCCGGCACCAAGGTGCACGTGGAATCCGACATCTACGGCCTGGACTTCGGCGGCGGGTACTACGGCGGCGACAACGCGACCAGTGACTTCACCATCGGCCGCAACCAGGTCGTCAAGGCCGACGCGAACGCGCACAACATCGTCGTGCAGCAGAACGGCAAGACCGTCGCCACCTACCCCGCGTCCTACGGCAGCGGCGACGACATCGGCGACCCGAACCGGGTCACCCGGTCCGGCGTGCACGTGGTGATGGACAAGCAGGAAGTCACCAAGATGAGCAACCCGGCCTACGGCTACCGGAACATCACCGAGTACTGGGCCGTGCGGATCAGCAACAACGGCGAGTTCATCCACCAGAACCAGGACACGGTCGACGATCAGGGCGTGGTCAACGTCAGCCATGGCTGTATCAACCTGTCTGCGGAGAGCGCCGAGGCGTACTTCGGGAGCGCGATCTACGGCGACCCGGTGGAGGTGACGGGCACGAGCGTCGAGCTGTCCGAGGCCGACGGCGACTTCTACGACTGGGCGATCCCGTGGAGCGAGTGGCTGACGATGTCCGCCGCTGGCTCCGCCGCCGGTCGCTGACGCTGGGAGCCCCGGCCCGTACCTCCTGGGGCCGCCCACTGCCGCCTCAGCAGGGAAAACGGGCGCTGGGGCAACCGATTTCCCTGCTGACGCGACACTGGGCAGACGACAACCCCCGGGAGCCCGTGTCGGCCCTTCGATGCCCGGCGGGAACGGCCGTTCGCCGTGCGCAGGACAGTGATTGTCAGCGGAGTGTCCAGCCGGCCGTGGCGGAGCAGTTAGACTCTTCACCGCCGCCGCTGTAGCTCAGTCGGCAGAGCGTCTCACTCGTAATGAGAAGGTCTGGGGTTCGATTCCCCACAGCGGCTCGAGGACGTATGTAACGATGGCCCCACCAGCGGAAACGCAGATGGGGCCATCATCGTCTCTCAACGTGTGCATCGGGAACCCCACAAACCACCCCATCAACCCGTGCCGAACCCCGGTATACGACCCCACGAACTCGGTAGGGTGACCTTCCGACCACCATGGCCGGGGCCGGGGCCTATTCGTGGTCCCATGGATGGGCGGGGTAGAAGATGGCCAGACCGACACTTCCACCGGGCGAGATGGGCGAGATCGCCACGCTTTTCCGGCCCGACAACACGGATGCCGTTCGCTGGCGTGCACGCGGCCGGATGCGGTTGATCGACCACAGCCGGACCGACCCACGGACCGGCGCCTACCTGCCCGGCCGGCGCGTCGACATCACCGGGCACGGGCCGACCGAGAAGGAAGCCGTGGCGGCCTGCCGCAAGGCGGCACAGGCCCGACTGATCGCGGAGAGGGCCAAGGCCAACACGACCCAGCGGGCCGTGACTGAGGCGCGAAAGGTGGACGCAGTAGCGGAGACCTTGCTTCGCGCCGCCGAGCGCTCCGGCGAGCTGGCGCCGTCGTCCCTAGCGTCCTACCGGGTGGCCCTTGGCCACCTCCGGACCACCGAGCTGGCGGACATGGGCATCTCCGACGTCCGCCCAACCGACGTGGCCACCGCGCTGGCGCTCATTGCTGCGGCCGCCGCCGTGAACGGTCGTGCCGCCAAAGGGGGCACCGGCGCGGCCAAGACCGCCCGAGCCTTGCTGAACCGCGTGTTTGGCCACGCAGTGACCGTGGGGTGGCTCGACTCGTCTCCGGTGCGGGATGCCGGCGCGATCCGAACGCCGAAGGGGCGCGGAGGGACTGACCGCTCGCAGGTCGTCGAGCAACGCCTCGACCATGATCGCGCATTGACTCGGGCGGAGAAGGTTGCCCTTGCGTGGTCGGTGGCCCGCAGCGAGCGGGCCGTCCGGCTCGACGTCCGCGATTTGGTACTCGCGGGTATGGCCATCGGCGGTCGCATTGGTGAGGTCTGCGCCATCCGCTGGGCCGATGTCTCGATCCATCGGACACGCGACTCGGACGGTCGCTTGACCCTCACGGGTTCGGTCACGCTGGCCGCGACGGTCGACCGGGAGGCCGGGCGAGGGATCGTCAGGCACGAACCGAAGACTGCGGCGAGTGTCCGCACGGTTCCTGTGCCGCGACGGGTAGTCGCACTACTGGCGCGCCGCGCCGTCGCCGGTGGGGTGGTTGACATGACCACCGACGAACGGCCCGTCTTCGCCAACCCCGGCAGGTGGGGAATGGGCAGCGGGTGGCGGGATCGTTCCAACACGGCCGCCGCCCTGCGGGCGGAGTTCGACGCCGCAGGATTTACGTGGCTGAGCTACCACGGTCTGCGCCGGGCGGCTGTGACGGCTCTTGCCGATCATCTGCCGATCCGCGCGGTGGCCGACTACGCCGGCCACAAAAGCATCCGAACGACGCTCGACAACTACATCGGCCGTTCGGCCGTCAGTGGTGACGTGGCCCTGTACGTCTGACCGTCAACTTCCATGATGTCGACGAAGGAGCCGACGATCAATGCATTTTGTGGGCTCGCACTCGGGAGATTTGCATCGCTGGTTTCCGGGGATGCGATTGCACCTGCACTCGCTTAGAAGTGTTGATCACGGGCCAGCTCTGTTGACGTGTCTCGCGCCGGTCACGTGGGTGACGATGTTCGGGTTGGTTAAGTATGCTTCATCGGCACGGAGGGATTGCTTTATGTTCGTCGAATGGCTGGCGCTAACCGGCTGGGCAACCTCAGCCAAAGCGGTCGGTGGGACCCCCGTGTCTGTCAACGCCCCTTCTAGTTGTGCGGTCGTTGCTGCTCACCCCGCACATCTTACGGCTGTGTATGTCGGCGTCGACTCGGCGCTCTACTCCATTGCTGGACCTTAGGCACGAACTGGGCAGCCCCCGTTCGCCTGGGGAGGAGAGGCGCACCGATAGCCATTAAGGTGGCTGGCCCGGCCATTGTGTCCCGGTCCGATCTGATCGACGTTTTTAAGCTCGACCACACTGGTCACCTACAGGACTTGAGAACCAAGTAGCCGAGTTGGAACGAAGGATCGTCACTTATCAGCAATTCAAGAACTCGCCTTAATCCATTCCTGACGCCTGTCTCGGTGACACAACAGCCAAGAGTACTGAACGTTTTTGTGGTCGACTCTAAATGTGTCATAAACAACAATCTGGTGCACGAAACAGAATGGCTGGGCAACTGGCTTCTTGGGCCTGAGCCTTTGACGAGCCGGGGATGTGTCGCCCGAGTCTGGTCAACGGACATGCACGCGATCGAGGTGGACGTGGGGTGAGGCGGCCGAGCCGATTGATAGCGATCAGACTGCTGCTTAACATTGAGGCTCTACCGAGCGTCGCGGTGCGGGCTGCCCTGCTTCCTATGTCCCCCGGCAGTGAGCTGCTGAACGAAAGTGCGGGTGGCCCGGGTGCTAGCGCAGTCTTATTGACCAACACGAGGTGGATGGCCAAGTTCCTTTGCCGGTCCCCGGTGCGCGGTAACCCGCCCCAGCGGCGTCCGGTGGCGCGGCGCTGGACACTGTACAGCCCAGGCCTGACCCACTAGGGTCGCTTCGACGGATAGATGCGATTGCCCGATTGTCGACGGTCACGTAATTCCCCAGGGGTGTTCGTCACGTAATTCCCCAGGTAGGCCCGCGTGGTTAGGTCTACCCGGCGATCGGGGTTGGTGTCGAGTCGGCGCGTCCGGGCCGTTTGCGGGGTCGGTAGGACGGGCCGTCCATGAGGACTTGGTGGCTGGTGTTGATGAGCCGGTCGAGCAGTGATTCGGCGACGACGGGGTTCGGGAACAGCGGATACCAGTCAATCGGCTGCGGTTCGAGGTCAGGATCAGCGGGCGGTGGTTCACGGCCCGGTCGGAGATCAGTTCGTAGAGGTCGTCTGCTTGGGCGGCGGTGTGTTCCCGCAACCCGAAGTCGTCCAGGATGAGGACGGCGGGGCGGGTGTATTCGCGGACTCTGCCGCCCCAGGTGCGGTCCGCGTGGCCGCCGGCAAGGTCGGGCAAGACCCG
Organism: Nakamurella sp. GG22; assembly: GCF_052976845.2. Classification (NCBI taxonomy): domain Bacteria; kingdom Bacillati; phylum Actinomycetota; class Actinomycetes; order Nakamurellales; family Nakamurellaceae; genus Nakamurella; species Nakamurella sp. GG22. Next base: position 73,013 of record NZ_JBRIIO020000015.1, read on the forward strand.
GCTGGTCTTGGCGAACCGGACTTCACCGCCGCGGCGGGCGACGAGGTGCCCGACGGCCTGGGCCATATGGGTTTTGCCCACTCCGACGGGCCCGTAAAGGATGACGGACTCGCCGGCGATGCCCAGGGAATCGGAGATCAGCGCGGCGCCGAGCCGCGGCGCGGCCTGGGCGATCAGTTCAACGTGATTTCGGACATCTAATGCCACCAGTCGGCGGCAGTAGTCAAATCGTCGGTGTTGAAGGGGTCAACGTCGCTGGACGTGACACGCGCCGCCTCGCTAGTAGCAATCGGGTGTCAGCGGTCGAGTAATTCCCCAGGTTGGGGCGGGTGTCCGTCACGTAATTCCTCACCCTGGTTCGTCACGTAATTCCCCATGGGGACGACGGCGGTGCCGTCGTTGGTGGGTCCTGCTCGCGGGTCACGCTGACCTCCGGCCGCTTGGTGGCCCGGACGGGAGCGGTGATGGGCAGGAGGACTTTCGACGTGGTGGATCTGACCGAGTTGTTCGTGCACTGGGAGCCGGGAGGTCGCAGGTGCAGATCGGCGAGAGCCTGGGTCTGGACCGGAAGACGGTGCGGAAGTTCCTGGCACCGGCGGTTGCTGAGGGCTTGGTGCCGGGCGGCCCGCCGGCCGGCGCTCAATTGAAGGCCAACCGTTTGAAGTGGTCCACGGCCGCCCTCGCGGCATCCGGACTGTTCGCGGCCGGATTCGCGGGGAGCGCCGCGCTCGATGCCAGGAGTAGGCGCCGTTCAGCGCTCGCGATCAACGCGACTCGAGGCAAGCCGCGTGCCCACAATCGGGCGTGGGCCAGGGGGTTCTAACCGGCTCCGGGTCAGCTTTTGCATGATCGTCCGGGATGGCGCGACGACCCTGGCCGATTGCCCGCATCGCTCGCAAGTTCGCCGCCAAAGTAGTGGCCGCTCCGTGGACGGAAACTATGCTGCCGCCCGCAACCAGTACCTCGAGGTGGCACACGAATGCGATGGATCCTGTCGCTCGACGCGGATGAGCAGTTGCCTTACCCCGATCCCGACACGGCGCGAGCCGCCATCAGGGCACATCCCCGCGCCGCGTTCGGCGTCACCGTCCACAACTTCTTCCACCACGACTTTGAAGTGCCCACGATTTCTCGCTCTCAGCGAGTGCGGTGCCCGCGCCTCCCACTCACTCTCTCGGGGCACGCAAGCAGGACGATCCGGCTCTTCCCAAGGCTGGCGGGCCTCAGTTAGCCCTACCCGTCCACGAGTCCCTCATCCCCCGCCGTCCAACGCTTGGACCTGCCGGCGGCCACCGGCATCCGACAGAGAGACATGTCCAGCAGGGGGGACGTCATCGGGTTGTGCACGACCCATACGCACAGTCGGAGCGTTGTAGGGCCAGGCACCGACTGGGTGTTCCCCAAGACAGTGCACTAACATGGCCGCCCATATGTCGCTGCCAGTCTTACCACCACTCGTCCGGCCAGATAACGTCGTGGCCGCTATAGCTCACGTCGAGGAAACTCTGCCGACCACAATGCGCGACTCGAATGTGCCCGGCCTCAGCCTTGCAGTAATCGATGCCGGTCGATTGCTATGGAGTAGTGGGTTTGGATTCGCACATCAGCACGGTCTGACTATTGCGCCGTCCACGCTATTTCAAGTAGGTTCAATATCAAAGCCTATCGCCGCGGCCACCATTCTTGCATTATGTGATCGCGGTAACCTGGACCTCGACGCCCCCGTCACTCGCTACCTTGGAAGTTGGACTCTTCCGGGGGCTACTAGTGAGGTCAGCCTTAGAAGGCTCTTAAGTCATACGGCCGGCTTGTCGGTACACGGCTATAAGGGCATCCTCCAAACTGCGCCTTTCTCATCCACGATAGAGTCGCTCGAAGGTGACGAGTCGAGCGCTGGCCAATCAGTCAGCAAAGTATCTGAGGTCGGGCAATGGTCGTATTCGGGTGGCGGCTACACAGTCTGTCAACTGGCAGTCGAGACCGTGACTGGTCGCCCGTTTTCGGACGTAGCGCACGAACACGTGCTTTTGCCACTTAGAATGACCCGCAGCCGCTACTCTACGAGGGCTACATGGTCGACCCCCGGTATGGCAGGCGGACACGACAAAACCGGCTCGCTGATACCAGCCCATAAATTCGCCGAGACTGCAGCCGCTGGACTTTGCTCTACGGCAGATGACCTTGCCCTATTCGTTCTATCCTTGACGGATGGCAGTTCGAGGTCTCGATTGATGGCGAAGGCTGCAAAAGGCACGGGCGGGACGTATGGTCTGGGACTGCAGGTTCACCGCTCCGCGAGCGATCTTCTCTTGGCACACATAGGCATCAATCAAGGGTATAGGGCCTATTTTTCGATCTCGCCGGTCACAGGCTTCGGGATCTCAATCTTAACTAATGGTGATGCTGGAACTGCAGTAATCCGTGCCATCCTCAAGGCCTTCACCTACTAAGAGGTTCGCTCCCGCTACTTCGGCGCGACTGGCTGCTGTCCGCCGCACCGTAACGCGAAATCTCGTCATCGCCGGCCCACTTCCCGATCTCCACGAACAGCCCAGCGCCACCTCAACCGCAGGAGTGCACACCTCGAACCCCACGCCTTCTGTGCACGGCCATGAAAAAGTCCCAGCTGGGGGAGTTTCGCATTAACGGATGCTTCTATGACGCTGCTATGTCTCGTCAAGCGGCAATTTCGATAGAGTCGCGGGCTTTCACCGGTGGTTGGAGCAGGCGGTAGAGCTGACGCGCAACGGCTCGTTTGAGGCATCGTTTGGCGTCGCGGGTGCTCTTGCCCTCGGTGGTGCGGCGGTCGATGTAGGCCTGGGTCGTCGGGTCGAGCCGGGCCCTGGTCAGGACGATGGTGTGCAGCGCCCTGTTGAGTTGTCGATCACCGCTGCGGTTCAAGCGATGCCGGGTGGTCAGCCCGGAGGACGCCGGTATCGGTGACGCTCCAGCGAAGGCGGCGAACGCGGCCTCGGACCGGAACCGGCCGGGATGCGACCAGCTGATCAGGACCTGGGCGGCGCTGATCGGTCCGACCCCGGTCAGGGTGAGCAGTTGCGGTTGCATCAGCGCGACGAGCGGTTCGATCTCGGCCTCGAGGTCGTTGGCTTCCTGCCGCAGCGCCAGGATCCGCACGGCCGTCGATCGCAGGACCCGGACCGTGGTGCGGTGCTCCAGATCGCGGGACGGACGCGGACGCAGCGCCGCGCAATAGGTGATCTGGTTGTCGCTGGTCATGCCCCGCAGTTCTGCCCGCAACGTTTCTGGCGCGGACACGATCAGTGCCTTGAGGTGGTTGATCGCCCGGGTCCGGGCAACAACCGCGCTGGCCCGGGTGCTGACCAGCACTCGGAGAGCTTCGCGCTGCCCGCGACGGCGGGGGTCGATGAGGTGCTCGCGACTCAATGCCTCCCGAGCCGCGCGGACGGCGTCGATGCTGTCGCTCTTGCGACCACCGCTGCGCGGCGGCCGTTTTGGTCGGGCGACCTCGACGACTCGTTCGCCATGCTCGATGAGGTAGGCGCTCAGACCGGCGCCGTAGCTGCCGACGCCCTCGATGGCCCAGCACCGGATGCCTGAGACCTGGGTGCGCCCGAAGTCCAACAGCTGCCGGTAGCCGGCGCCGTCGGCGTTCACCTTGGTTTCGCCGAGGACGGCGCCGATCGCGGTAACGGCTGCTGCGGATAGCGTGTCGCGGTGCGTGTCGACACCTATGACGGCGTCGACAATCTCGGCCAGAACGCTCAACGTGGATCCTTTCCTCGTGCTGCAGTGGTCGACACCGGGCCTTGGTGGATCCACCATGTGGCAGAACTGTGATCGGTCACGACCCCCTTTGCAGGGCCGGACAAGCTGCTTATCAAGCCAACGGGTGGGGCAGGGCCGGCCCCACGGATTGGAAGACGTGTCATAGGCAAGGCACGTCCGGAACAGCAACGGCCAGTTTGTCAACGAGTCATTCCGCCCCGCAGGGCACAGCCTGCCAGCGACCACCAGGCCGCCAGCGAAGTCTCACAGTTCGTCAACCGGTCAGGCTGGCGACGATCAGCGGGTAGAGCTCGCGGGAGACGTAGCAGTGGTCATCGAGGCCGGACAACAGCTTGCAGTCGTCGGCGAGGTGGATCCCTCCGACGAGGTCGAGCTGCCACAACTGCATCGGGGTTTCCCGTTGCCATCGTTTGTACTTGCGCGGATGCCGCTGTTCCTGCGGACGAACCAGACCATTCCGCACCAGGACCCGGTGCGCCTTAGCGCGGGACGGAACGGCCTGCACGCCAACACGCGCCAGATCGAACACGATCCGGCGCGCACCCCAACGACTATGCTGACGACGCATCTCGCAGATCTGCGGCTCTACCTCGACCGCCACTCTCGCCGGAGATGTGTGTGGTCGACGGGACCGTTCCTGTAGACCGTCCAGGCCCTCGGACTGGTAGCGCTTCCGCCACGTGGAGACCGACTGCCGAGACACCCCATAGCGCGCCGCGACCTCGCCGACAGGCTGACCGTCTCGAACCTCCAACACAGCCCGGTATCGCTGCTCGGCGAGGACCTTCGCCCGCTCGCGTCTCTTGTCCTCAACGTCCACAGAAAGATCATCGAGAACCAACGAGTCCTATTAAGCATGTCCCGGTGACAATCCGTCAAACATGTCTTGAGCCGTCACACATCAGCTGTCCAATGCCATGATCTGGTGGGCCGGCTTCGCGACGATCTGCGCGGCCAGGCCTGACTGGGCAACACGATGCGTTGGGTCGCTGCGGCGTGAACCGCCTTGGCGGCGACGGCCTCGGCGCCGCGGGCGCCTCGGCTCTTGAGCCACGCGGCGAGCCGTGCGACGCCGATGCGGCGGATCCCGTCCGGCGTTTGATACCCGCCGACCAGGATCAGCGGCGCCTTCTTCGAGTAGTCGAAAGCTGCTTCCAGGGCGGGGAAGTAGTCCAGCATCGTGGCTCGTAGCCGGTTGAAGTGCCGGACCCGGTCAAAGATCATGTCCGTGCGCTGGGAGGTCAACAGCCGCAGATCGACGCTGATCCGGCCGGCGGCCCGGACCGGTTGCAGATCGGTCCGCATCCGGGCCTGGTCGGCGATGATCCGGGCGTCCTTCGCGTCGGTCTTGCCGTCACCGCGGTAGTTCGCCGCAGCGTGGTGAACGAGTCGGCCCGGAAGGTAGAGCACCCGCTGGTCCCGATCGGCTGGCATCGCCAACAGCAGCGCCGCGCCGCCGGCGTTCAGGTCGGTGGCTCACACGGCCTCGTCACCCTCGGCCAAAGACAGCACGGCAGTGATCAACCCGCCCAGAGCGGCCTCATCGTTGGCCACCCGCCGCCACAGCAGCACCCGACCGGCCGCATCGATGACGACGCAGTGGTGCCCCCATTTCCCCGAGTCCATTCCTACCCAGAACCGCTGTCATCTGCCATCCTCACGTTGCCGTCATCATTGGGGTTCTCCTCGAGTGGCTACCACGCTGGCACGTCCTTACCCAACGATCGTCGCGCGAGTCTCAATGAGCGGTCGAGCTACCAACAGGACAGGCGGGCGGCCATTCCCAGTGAGCCGTCACCGACCAACGATCAGCCCGGCAGGGAGACCTGAAGCCATACCCACCTGTCCCAAGGAGAGCGATCAAGACCCTACGACCGGGCCTGATCCACCCCTCCAGGAACGTAAGGAGGGCGATCTCATAGTGGGCAAGAACCGGACGTCGGTGATCGGAACACTTGTCGAACGGCAAACCCGGACGGTCCGGCTGCTACACCTCGCGCGCCGATACAGCGAGTCGCTGCACGCCGCCCTGATCACCCGGCTGGTCGACCTACCGCGCATGCTGCTCAGATCGATCACCTGGGACCACGGAACCGAAATGGCCAGGCACCGCCGGACCATCACCTCATCGCTTGGCGCGCCGATCTACTTCTGCGATTCACACTCGCCCTGGCAACGCGGCTCGAAAGAGAACGCCAACGGGCTGCTACGAGACTACTTCCCGAAGGGCACCGATCTCAGCATCTACCGCCTTGAGCACCCCCGAGCAGTCGAAGTTGAACTGAACTGCCGCCCTCGACAGGTACTCGAAACCGCACGCCAGCAGAGCTGTTCGCGGCGCTGCTAGCCTCACCCAAACCGTTGATGCTGCGACGTTGACTGGAATCCGCCTCAGCGCCAGGGGGTCAGTATTGGGTCGGCACTGACAGGGTGACCAGGTACAGGCATTTTCGCCGCCGATTGCTCGATGGGGAAGTGGCCGCGGGCCCGGACCGCGCAGCGGTAGCGGGCGTTCAGGCGTTCGATGGGGTTTTTCCTGCAGAGCACCCGGCGGACTCCAGGTGGTAGTGCAGGCACGGGATGAACTCGGTCCAGGCGCTGCGTGTCGATGATCTTCCAACGGAAGTGTCGGCCAGCCTGCATAAAGGGTATCGACGAGATCGGCTGCGATGAAGAACTTCACCCGGTATCCGGCCGCTGTTGCGTGTCCGAGCGATCAGGGTATGTGATCCCCCGGTGCCGGGCGGGCCCACGAGGGCGAGGTTGGCTTTGCTGCGGAGCCATTCCAGGCCGGCGAGGTAGTCGAAGGTGGCCTGCGGGATCGACGACGCGGTGACGTCGAACCCGTCGATCGTCTTCAGCACGGGAAAGGTCGAGCCCACAGGAGTTCGCGACCAAGCAAACGCCTGCCCGGAACCGCCCGTATAGGACACAACACCGCCGCCGCCCTCGACCGTCTCAGCCGTTTGGAAGCGGAAAGAGCGTTCACCTGGGCACCCCAAGGAGTCCCTGTCGCCTCCGCGCTAGCGGCGCGATATCCTGTCAGTCCTGACGGACCGACCGATCAACCAGCCGCAGCAATGGTGCCCATCTACACTCTAAGTTGAAACAGGGGGTTGTAATGTTCAAGTGGTTGAGTGAGCACGATTCGCGTCCTAGTGACGGCCTAACGCCGAACCCATCGGAAACACACGAATCGTGGGACACCGCTGAAGCCGCGTGTGATGCCCTCGTTACCGATGATCTGGACGAGCCTTACATCGGCAAACGCATAACCATGCAGACGAACTGCTGCAGCGGCTCTAGCTCCAATGTGGGCCTGGGCGGTGGATGAGAAATATGTACTCTGGCTCGAATACGGCGTCGCTGCGCTCGCCGCCCTCGTACTGACGATACTGCTCTATGCGCAGCTCTACTCTGTACTTTGCTGCGTCAACCACAAGCTCAAGCCTAGCTGGCCCATTGCATTGGCACCGGATTGGCGCCTCTTTGCGCCCTATCCTGTACATGGTGACAGAATAGTGCTTTTGCGCAAAGACTTCGGCAAGGGCCCTGAACGATGGTCGACCATCCTCGCCCCTGCTGAACGAATTCCGCTGCATTTTCTTTGGAATCCGGAGCGACGTGCAGCAACCGCGCTGTTTCAAGGCGAGAATGAACTAGTAAAGTTAAACATACAAGGCGCCCCTCCAGCGGGAAGCGAATTTTTCAAGGCGCTGGACCGATTCGCGCAGAGCCAATGCTCACCCGCGGTCATGGCCTACCAATTCGCGGTCCTGGACCATTCCCATTTCCCCGCTGAAACCCGCCTATATGCCGAACAAGCGGCCGCACAATTTGAAGTTGTTGTCACAAGTACTATGAATACACGCGGCAACCGGACGCTCGCTCAGTGACATCCGCTTCTGCCCTTCGCTGGTGTGTAATTCTGACCGCTGTCGCTAGCATGCTTGCGGCAGCTGAATGGATCTACTTACTGACTAGCAGACGCACACGCGGCGGAGCCTACCTTCGCGCAACTGTCGGCACAAAACGGCGATTAGCCGTGTCCCTGTCTGTAACGAGGTTTTTGGCGGCAGCACTGGCGCTCGCCGGAACCCTATCGTTTGACACAGTACTGAGTGGCCCACTGGCCAAGACCGCCATTGCGATCTGGTTCCTCTCCTCGATCTTTCACTACACGGTGGTCCGTGCTGCATACGAAGCCAGCGACTTCCTCCAATTGTTCACCATCAGTGCTCTTAGTCTAGGAACACTTGCCCCCGCTCTGTTCGATTTACGTCGTACCACCATTCTTATTGCCATAGGCGCGTTGATGAGTTACGAGATTGCAGGCCTCGCAAAAGCATTCTCACCGGTGTGGGGCAGTGGCAAAGCCTTGAAGTCTATCCTTGGTGCTGACACTTTCGGAATGCCGCGGATCGCGCTAACCCGAGCCTTCGCTCGTGCGGCTAAGCCCATCGAATGGATTGTCACCACCCTTGAATGCACGTTTTTTCTCGCCATCGCTCTACCTCCGTCTTTTGGTCTGATAATTCTCGCATTGGGTGGCCTGATGCATATCAGCATAGCGATGATTATGGGCTTGAATGTCTTCCAATGGAGCTACGTCGCATGTTACGCACCGATATACTACCTCAATCTGACTATTCATTCGTAACCTCTTGAAGGGCCAGGCAAATGAGCTCGAAGCGCCACTGGGTTCCAACTGTGCTCTTTGTTGCAGCTATCGTCGTATTAATTGCTTTACTCGTCAGTCCACTACCTGAGTACCTCGCCAGTGCGTTATTCGGCATTGATAACAGTCAGACCTTTTTCAAGAGCTTGCGCGATACAGTACCCGCAATTGTTGTAGCCCTCATTATAAGCCTGACATATGAGCGCGTTCGCGACATAGTTCTCGGCAAGCGTATCGAGGATGTCGTGACTGCGCTGGAAGCGATCGCTTCCAGAAATGTGGTCCTACTGAATGATTTGGACGCCCTCAATGCCAGGATAAAACAGCAGCAGTCAGAACTAAGCCCTGGGGAACAGGTACGACAGGGTCTCACCTCCGCTCTGGGACCACGTATACAGATGAGCGAACTTATCGCTCTCACACTACCCGACAGGCCCGTCTTCGAAAACGTCTACTGTATATTCCGATTTTCTGATTCGAAACCGGAGTTTCCCAACGACTGGCTCATTGAGAATAAGTACCAATTTGAAGTGACTGGTATCGACGAGATTCTCATCGCACTGTGCATTGGTCAGGAGAACACGCATGCGGTTTATAACACTATCCCGTCCGTTCTTCATGTTCAGCATTTCGATACAGTCGCCGGTATGCGAGCGGCTGCAGCGGAATTCTTGGTAACACCTGATGGCGTACAGGTGGCTACCGCCAACCAGACTGGTGAATTTGCCGCCCCCGAGTTCCTCCAACTGCGGACAGTAGACCCGGCGCGCCACCCCGATTATGGCCTGGTCGCCGCCGTTATTGAGCCGGCTCTTCTCACTCTAATGTCTGCTCGACTAAGGCCCACACCCCAGAACACCCGCAGGCGTGTAATACTTCGAACTGTAGGCGTTTTGGATCGTAGGGCTGGGCGATGCTCCTACCAGGAGGATCGCCCAGCTTACATCCGCCAGGTAACCTTCGATTGGAGTGGAGTGTCGGATCGAGCGAATCTGTTGTTCAACGTAAGTGCGTTTTACACGAACAGGGGCCGATCACCCAGAGTCCAGGAGACGGCGTCACGCATCGAGATTGATGTTAATACCTGGTTAGTGGCGGGTCAAGGAGCGGTGTTAACTTGGCGAGATCGAAAGGACTATTCCACTTCACACTCTATCTAGATGTGCCTGCCGAGCGAGAGCCTCATATGCACGCGACTGGACCAATTAAATCCGTGCGCCTCCTGGGAATCCGCCACTTCACGCATGCCTGGCGACCATTCGTTCTCTGGCACCACCCGGAAGCCATGCCGCTCGTACCATGGTCGATTCCAACTGACGTCGGACTGTGTGTTCAGCAACAGTGATGCTATACCGTTTGCACGTGCTAGTTCTATCGCGGCATCGAGGAGCATTCCTCCTATACCCTTCGATTGATGTCTCCTAGCGACGCACAGTTGCTCGATAGTTCGTTCACCGCCTATTTGGCCGAGTAGTACCCATCCGGCGACTTCACCGGCCGTTGAAGCCACTAACAGCTCCCTCCTTTGAATTGCCGACAGCATAGTGCTCGCCGCGACAACTGAACCGTTACTGATTTCGGCGTGGCCGACATCCAGGTAGCGACGGTCGGCGTCCAGTTCTACCTCGTAGAGCTCGTCAAGCTGGTCCGGTCGCGCGACTTGGATCATCACCGCTGGCTGAGAGAGCGCCAATGCCTACCTCCGTAGAGAACAACTGCCGGAACTGTGCTAGTCAGGCGTCGTCTGATAACACAGCATGCCAGGTATCCTGGTTTGAAAGAGTCGGGTTAGTTTGGTATTTCGTTTGAAACCAGGCTTTAAAGGACCGATCCTCTGACAAATCAGTTAGTGACGCCTGTAGTGTCACGCTCGCCTGTCGGGCAGCAATAATAATGGGGTGGCCGGTGAGCAGCAGTTGCCCATTGCTAAGCTCCGCGAAGCCGCTTGCGATGAGTGCTCGAACTTCGTCGATGCCGAACCTTTCGACTGCTTCGACCACAGGTACCGATCCATGCCCAAAAAGTTCGCTCCAGAGCAGCTCTTGCCCGACCGGGGGTACTTTTCGGATCGCAGCCCTTGCATGAGTTAATACTGCTGTCAGGGGCCAGGTGGTCACCGATTCATTTACCGGGGTAATGGGCGAGGTCGGCCGATGCAAAAGATGAGAATTGACCGTGTCAAGCAGCTGAGTGGTCTCGTCGAGCCTCTGCTTAACTGACGCCAGTTCCACTAATAGGCGCTCATGGTCCGCTCGATCCACCACATTTGGATTCTTCAACCTTGAGGCGTATTCAGAGACGCTGCTGATCCATTGGTTCTTGTAACGGCCCCACGTACTGGCTTTTGGCCGCGTTTGTGTAGCGTCGCATACACGATCATGCAACTCATCAAGTGCCGCGGGATCGTCAAGATGACGCACCAGCAGTCCGTCCAACACACCGTCTAAGTCATTGCGATTGAACCCGGGCGTTGCCAAGGGTAATAGGGTGCCGACACGCGCCCAAGCGGCACCCAATTCGGCGACACAGAAGGGCCTGGATTGAAACATCGGCGTTATAATGGCCACTACCATCTTGGTCTGGCTGGCTTGGTCCCGAACGTACGAATTTAGCGTGGCACCGGATGGCACACCCGTGTCTTCGCCTGACGAGTAGAAGATCAAGTTGGTCGGCACCTCACAACCCAATCGAATCACTATGTCAACGAAGGGATCCGTTAGCGGCCGGTCCGCCCACGCATGACTTATGAACACACCTGGCATGCTCTTACACTACAGGCCAGTAGCCGGAGCGGTACCCTTAGGTCACACCGACTCTAGGTTACCTCTCAGCCCAACCGACGGTCGTTCACAAAGATGAAGCTCGAGTCGCTTGACGGTGCCTAGCGACAGTGATGGATTCTGGTGCCGCCAAGGACGGAAGTGATCTTGCGACACATGGAGGGAATGCAGACGGCGTTATGCACATCTGTTGCGCATCCGACTCACAGACTCCTCACGGCAATGACGGCCCGGTTCCTGTAACGACAGCTGATGCATTGGCTCGGTACGGCGTAAAAGCCGTCCTGGCCACGCTGATCAATCCGGCTGGGATCGCACTATCTAAAACGATTCCGGTGGGGATGATAGAAGCGGTGAAGAGATCGGGTATTCGCGCGTCGACGGTCTGGAATGGCTTCTGCGTTGATGCGTGTGTGGCCACGTCAGAGCAGGTTGGACCAGTTGGTGAATTACGGCTCGATTTGGACTGGGACGCGGCACATATTTTGGGTGGAGGGTTGGCATGGGCGCCAATAAGTATCGAATTGGAGCCTGGCGATCCAAGCCCGGCCTGCGGGCGAGGACTCCTTGGCACTGTACAACGTGAACTTGCAAAGGCGGGACTTGAAGCCCGAATAGGTCACGAGCTTGAGTTCGTGCTGGTCGGGCCTAAGGGCGAAGCGCTGTGTGACGGAGCGTCCTGGATTCCGTTCGGGGCAACTGGCCTCCTGGATCAAGAAGGTTTCTTGTTGGAGTTACTTGACAATGCCCGCTATGCGGGCGTTGAGTTTCAGCAGATTCACTCGGAATACACTCACTCGCAGTACGAGGTCTCCTTGGAACCACGTGATCCTGTCGCGGCGGCGGATGGCTTGGTTCTTGCTCGGTTGATCATCGGACGCGTCGCGCGGCGCTACGGACTCCGCGCCTCTTTTTCTCCCATGCCCTTCTTAGGGAGTGCGGGTAACGGTGCGCATCAGCATGTTTCCATAACCCGTGGCGGAATACCATTGTTTAGTGGCGGGCAGGGCCCGCATGGAATCTCAGACGAGGGTCAGTCGGCTATAGCCGGCGTCTTGCGGTCACTGCGTGATATCCAGGGTTTGTTGACTGGGTCTATTCTTTCCGGTGAACGACTCCGCCCAGGAATGTGTTCTGGCCTTTACGTTGGCTGGGGACTGCAGAACAGGGAGATGGCACTTCGGTTTATCGAAGAAGAGGTGAACTGCGCAAATCGTGCAAATCTCGAGGTCAAGACGATTGACCCGTCGGCGAACGTCTATATTGCGTCGGCGGCGATTCTTTCGGCCGCGTTGTGGGGCGTGTTGTCTGGAGCGCCATTGCCAGCGGAAATGCTTGGAGATCCCAATCAGCTGTCTGCCAATGACCTCCGTGACGCCGGAGTGGACACACTACCGAATTCGATTCCGCTTATTATTGAAAAGCTGTCCAGTTCCTCGCTAGCTCGGGCTCTTGTGGGGGATGAAATAGTGGATCTTGTTGTGGCTGTTCGAAGGCACGAACAGACGCACCACGCGAAAGCGGACTACGCAGAAATTGCTGCAAAGTTCAGTCTGTCTTGGTCGATGTAGCGATCGTGTGTCGTGTTATGTGGCGGCGAGGGCGTGTCGACTAATACTTCGCGCTGGCGATCATCGACCCGGGGTGCCGGGCCAGAGCCTGACCGATAACGGCAAAGGTGTTCACCGGGCGGTTCAACACCCCGCCGGTGGAGGTGTTGTTCGATCGGATCTGCCGGACCGATTTCCGCACTGATCGGGTGTTCGCGTCGCTGGCTGCAGCGCAGGTCGCGCTCGACGAGTGGGTCAGCGCTTACAACCAGGCAACGGCTGCATCAGGCGCTGAACATGGCCACCCCAGCCGAGCGGTTCTGGCGCGACCGGCCAGCCACTGTCGCCCGGCTGCTCGCCGTCGGCGTCCGGTTCTCGCCCGAAAGGCCGGCGGGGCGACGGGTGCTGGGTCGCCCGCCGGGCAACCGCCGTCGGCGTGGTCTGCGTCAACTGGCAGCAGGTCTGCATCGGCGCGGCCGCCGCCAGCCGCAACAACGACGTGTGGCTGACCGAGGACCTTTTGCGGTTGTACGACGGCGACCAGCTCCTACGCACCCAGCAATGACAGCATCGGGAAGGACAACCCACAGAGCTCCGCAAGAAAGAGTAAGCACCCCGGCGGTCGTTACATTGACAGAACGAGTGTCACCACTCACCCCGAGTAGAACCGTCACCCATCACCCGAAGGTCTCAAACCTAGCTCCGAGAGGGTCGTAAAGGCTTTACAACGGCGCTGCGGTAGTGCTCCGCTGACGAATACGCGTAATTGCGGCATCGATAGTCGTAATTGCCTCTTGGAGATCGATGGCTTCCAGCGCATCTATTCCGCCTCGATTCAGCTCCTTGGCCACCTCTGCTCGCATCGCCGTAAATGTGTGCAAGTCTTGGTAGCTTTCTGCATCATACCGCATTTGTTTTGCACCACCTGTCTTATTTGCGTCCCAACGCTTAGGACGGGCAAGCACTTCGGCAAGCCCCCGCAACTTTACCCCGGTGGCCGTTGCTCACCGCAGCACGTTTGACCATCGCCACCTACGCCCCCAAGCTGCCCCTGATCTGCAGCAATGACGCGTTCACCCAAATCACCGGCCGACAGGACCCGGCACACCCGCCGGGTCCTGCCACCAGAACCCCGAACGCGAACACCGCCCGCAACCCCAACCGCAGCGCAGGGTCGGCGAGCACGGGCCACCGCTGCCCGGACCGTTCGATCCAGGGCCAGCAAAGGTGCGGCCGAACGCACCACGTCCGCACACGGACCCTCACCCCCGGTGAGCTGCAGCTCACCGACTTCGTCGGTCAGCACGCCGGCGGCACCCACAAACCGGACGGCCTTCCCCTTGCTGGCAATCGACAACGCCGCACCGTCGACCGGCAACAACTCCGCGACGGCGGCGCACAACCCGCGCCGTCGCGACCCCGACCCGAGTCAGTTGGAGCAACTCCTGAACCATCTCTGGTTTGTGTCTGAGTTAGCGATACAGATTGATCTTGGTATCAGGCAGTACCTCGTGGGGTCGTTGACCGATCGAGGAGGATCTGTTGATGGACAGGAAGGCTGGGGCAAGGGACCGGGCCGGGCGGCGTGGGAAGCGGTTCTTGGCGCCGATGCAGCAGTACGAGATCTATCTCCAGCTGGTCCGCGAGGTCACGATGGCCGGGGCGGCGGCCGCCGCTCAGGTCGATCGGTCGACAGTGCTGCGGATCCGGCAGGTCGCGAAGGACGGAGCGTTGTCGGCGCTGGCCGAGTCCCGGCCGGGCATCAAGCCCGGCGCGCGGGATGTGGAATTGGGCGCGGCGAAAGCGGAAATCGCTCGACTCTCGGAGACGGTCAAGGAAATGGCTTGAAGTTGATGCTGGTCGAGGGAAAGGAGGTCCGGCGGATATGACGGTTTTTGGCCGGTGCAGCGGTCTCTATGTGATGCGGCGAGAGGGATGAACACCTGTCTATCTCACAACGCCGTATCGAACGTCGCCGTCGACACGCGGGGGGAGTTCGGCGGGCAAGAGTGAGAGCCTGTTGATCTCGAGGCTGGGTTCCACCTCCGCTCCCGTGTTTGCCTGGAGGAGGAGCTGGTCAAGAATGAACCCCCAGGGACCACGGCGTAGCCAAGCAGTGGAGAGACCAGCGTCGATGGCCGGCGAGATGTCGTTGTCGAGACGATCACCGACGTAGAGGATTTCGCTCGGCGTATGCCCAGACACCTCGACGAGCCGGTGGAAGAAGCCGACCGAAGGCTTGCTGACGCCCCAGTCGTCAGAGGTGGCAATGACGTCTGCCGGGAGGTTCAGTTCGTGGATGAACCGGCCGGCCCGAGCTGTCTGGTTGCCGGCGATGCCGACGAAGTAGCCGCGCTCGCGAAGCTCGCCCAGGCACGGCCGGACGTCGGAGTAGAGGTCGTCGGCGTTCAAATATTCGCCCAAGCCGGCGTCGATGCGCGCCTGTCGCTCGGTCTCCAAGTCGAAGCCGGGGCGGAAGTGCTGGAAGACCTCGCGGTAGTCGCGGCCGGAGGCAATGACGGCTCCGAACACTGCAGAGAACGTGTGCCGCGGTACACCGAGCCAGTCCGCCCAGGTGCCGTATTCGCGGGACTCGTCGATGAGCACTTCGCCGACGTCGAACCAGACGGCCTTGATGCCCCGCAGGCGCTCGTGGACCGCCGTCATGCGGCTGCCAGGTGCTGATCGAGGTTCCGGACCGGGGCGCTGGTTGCCCATGGCGTCATGCTGGAGCGGAGTGCGCGCAATCGATCAAGGCCGGTGGCGTAGCCGGCTTGGCGCAGCCGATCCACCGCGTCCGACGCGATCGCACACGACTGGTCGAGGTCTCCATTGGCAAGGTGCGCCGCCGCGAGATCAACGAGCACGACTGCTCTTTGCTTGACCGCGTTGTCGGGCAGCCCGGTCAATGTCTGACACAGGGACGTCATTGCCTGGTTGTAGCGACGGGCGCGAAGATATGCGTAGCCAGCGAAGCCATCGAGACGCGTTTGGTCGAAGAAGTCGAACCAGGGAAGCTCAGGAGCAAGATTTGGTCGGGCGAGTGAATCCCGGGCTTGGTCGATGTAGCGAAGACTGTCGTCGGCGGCACCGGCATTGGCGGTGATTTCCGAGCCGACCGCCGAGAGCCACGACGACAGCCGGTGGTGCGGCTCCGAGTCCAGCAACCTACTGGCCTGGTCCAGGTAGTGGACCGCAGTCCCGAAGCGTCGTTCGGCCGCTGAGATGAAAGCAGTGTGACCGAGAGCCGAGGTAGCGAGGTGGTGGGCGCCGGACTCGAACGAGGATTCGATTGCGAGACTGTAGTAACCGCGGGCGGCAATTGAGTCGCTGAGGTCGAAGAAGGAGATGCGTCCGGCCAGGAGGGCCACCTGCGCTTGGTTTCTCAGTAGAGATCGTCGGAGGCAGGCGGAGGTGGTGTCGCGCAGGAGTTCACGGGTCACGTCCAGGTGCGCCACAACCGGTGTGATCAGCACTGTCGGGCCGGTGACGTGATACAGGCGTTGATAGCCATCGGCGAGGTTCGCGAGAGAACCGGTTATCTCGGTGCCTACGCGGACGCCTTGATCCTGCTGGCTGACGGCGGCCAGGGCAGGAGCCAAGGTCACCAGTTTCAGCAACGATCTCCGCCGCAATGTCTCCGCCTCCCAGACCTCAAGCACTCGAGGCCTGAGGATGAGAGCATCCCTCCCGAGTTGGTCTAGCAGCAACCCGGTCTGGGCAATCAGCGCATCGATCGGATCGGTGCTCCGGTCGTCGGCGTGACGGGCGGCCCCGGTGACGAGCGCGCTACCTCGATCGCCACCGAACAAGCAGTCGAGTAGTTCCTGATACCGACGGCTGGGTACTTTGACCCCTCGCTCCCACTTCGCAACCATGTCCGCGTTGATCCCGACGTGCTTGGCAGTCTGGGTCCACGCGAGCCGGTCGATGTTCTGTGCGACGTCATGCTGCGTCCAGCCCCGGCGCATGCGTTGCGACCGGATCTCGCACGCGCTCGTGGTCACCGGCAACCTCCCATGACTCCTGCTGAGCGGAGCCTATCGAGCGTCAACCTTGCTGCCTAACTGTAGCAACGAATGAGCCCTAAAGACTACGTCGGGACTAGCCGTGGCTAGTACCCGCGGGTGGCGAAAACGGGTTCGCTGGAACGCAGCCCCAAATTGCGTGCGCCGGTCCAGAGGCTGGAGTTCTGCTGATCGCGGGTGTGAAATCGGAGGAAGGAGCGGTGACGGTGAGCGAGACCCTCTTGACAACCAGAGATCTGGCGCAGCGTTGGCAGGTCAACGCTGGAAGTCTGGCCAACGATCGATCCGCCGGCCGGGGCGTTCCTTACGTCAAGATCGGCGGTGCCGTGCGGTACCGCCTTCGCGACGTTGAGGTCTTCGAATCCAGCTGCCGCATCAGCACCTTGGATGCATCATGATGACCAGATACACCGAACCCGAACCCGAACCCGAACCTGGCCTTGAGGACGTAGATCAGCTGGCTTGCTCCGTTCGGCCGGCGCCGAGATCCGAAGCGGCGGCCGGAGCTGTCGTGGCCACGGAGGAACGGCAGCCCGCAGAGTCATTGTCGCCCATCGGGGCCGGGGTCAACGATCGGCTCATCTCGCTGCTCGCCGTCGTGGCGGATGAAGGGTGGGGGAGCGACGCGGGGCGCCAGGCCGTCGGCATTATGCAATCGGCGTGCCGGCGAGAGGCAGCCCAGTGGACCCGTCGCGCCGGCTGGCTGACCGACGAGGGCCTGGCTGTCGTCTGGGAGCAGATCGACCGGCTGGTGCGATTGGGACGGTTCGCCGACGCTCCCGGCCTGTTGAAGGTCGCAGTTCGTCGCGCCTACGCCGCTGAGGCTGCCGCCGCGCAGACCTGCATGGGCTCGGCATCCACCCGAGGCCTCATCGGTGCCGTTCGCGATGCGGTCGTCGGCCCGGTCAGCGAACTTGCCGACGACGCTGTGGCTACGGAACCTGACCCGCATGCCGGGCGGATAGGCGCTCCGGCTTGGATGCGAACCCTGGCTACCGTTTTGGCGATGGAGGGTTGGTCCTGGCCGGTGCCGGCGCTGCATGCGGTGATGGCGTCGGCTGCGGGCGCCGCGAGTTCGTCAAGGCGTTGCCGGTCAGCAATGGCCGCCCATGAGACCGGGGTGCCGGCCGCGACCTGGTCGGCGCTGGACCTGCTCACCCTTGGATCGGGGCCGGGGTGTCGTCCTGAGTCAAGGACCACGGGGTCAGCGGTACAGATCGACATGTTCGGTCCCGCTGGCATTCGGTCCAATCCGGAGTTGATGCGGATCGTCCTGGCGGCGGTCAAGGGTCGCTCTGTCCGCACTGGTCGCACGAGGGCAGCGTGATGGGCGAGTCTCTCTCGGTCGAAGGGCTTGTCGGCGCCACCAGGAAGGTAACCGCACCATCGGACACGAATGTGGACGAGGATTCCGCGGTTTTCGAGCTGTCGCCGGCCAGTGCCGAGCAGGTCACACAGCAGATCCGCATGATGGTCGATCGCACCTGGGAGTACATCGCGATCGCTTATCAGGGTCGCGCCTATGCGGCTCTCGGTTACCGGTCCTGGGACGAGTATGTCGATGACCGACTTGGTGATCTCCGGCTGACTGTGCCGCGGCAGCAGCGTCCCCATGCGGTAGCCGCTTTGACGAATTCGCGGATGTCGCTCCGGGCGATCGCGAAGGTCCTAGGGGTTGGCCTGGGCACGATCCACCGCGACCTATCGGCCGGAATTGGCGAGAAAGGCTCGGGTGCGGACGATGTCATTCCAAGCGAAGTGGAGGGCCGCGACGGTAAGCACTATCGGCGGCGGAAGCCATTGTCAGCGGCGTGCTCGATCTGCGGCGAGTCGCATCCGGCTGGGTGCGACGAGTGTCCGTGGGACTTGTTCGCACAGGGGCTCGGGTCGCGACCAACACCGGCTGTTGGAGGTGCCGTTTCGAGTCCGGTCGGGTCACGGTCCGAAAGGGGGGAGCTACAGGAGGAGGTGAGCATTCCTTCCGCCTCGGATGTGCCTTCGGACGACGTTACGGGGGAGGGCCCCGTCGAATCGCCGGCTGTTGAGACGATCGCGGAGGCCGTAACCCGTGCTGTTTGTATGGTCGACGAGCTGGGCGGCCTGCCGGAGTTGATCGAGGAGATCGAGTTCGCTGGTCGACCGCGAGGGACGATCGGGTTCGAATCGGAGCTGGCGGTGAGAGTCCGCGAGCTTATCGAGCTGTTGAGGATTCAGGCCGGCGCGATAGCTGAACTCGCTAACAGGCTTGAACGCATCGCCGTGAAGCGGAGCGCGTAGTGAGCAAATGATAGCGAGATGCACCCTCCACCAACCCCTTTCATTGTGGCTCGAGCGTGGCGACTCAGCTTGCGGGTCCCAGCTCATCCAGGCTATAGCCATGCGCATAGACCGAGCCTGCCGGCCTTCCAGGTACGAACCACGAGTTGGTGCGCGCTGCTTTCTGTCTGGTGGCGAGGTTGCGAACGGAATAGGCAGCGTCGATCGTGCGCACCAGTGTGCGATTCGGCGAGGGCAGGTCCAACGCGCCAGTCAGGTCGGGTTGGTCGAACAGCGCGCTGGTGATCGAGGGTCCGAATCGTTTCAAAGGCTTGGGCAGGTGCCGGACGATGATCTGCTGGGTTGATGCCATCAGTTGGCGGCCTGCGTCACTGGTCTGTAGGTGCTGTTCCTCGAACGCGTCGAACATGCTCTCTGCCTGCGAATAGCTGGTCGGCGGGTCGTTGATGGCCATCAACTCGGCGAGGCGCAGGTAGAAGTTCACACTCGCATCGCGCTCCTTGTTGAGGACAGGCCGCCAGCCCCGCCGGTCGAGCCAGCGGAGGGGCACCACCATCAGAGCTGCTAGTACGAAGCGGTAGTCGTCGTTGCTGATCGACCAGGATTTATGAACGCGATTCAGCAGCCGAACCATTTCGCGGCCGCGGGGATGGTCGAAGCCGTTCGCGATGATCTCGTACATGATCAGGCCAGTGTCGTAGGCCCGCTTCTTCGGCCGGTTGAGGATCTCGCCGGACTCGACTAGCAGCCGAGCCATGTGCGGGATGGCGAAGATCCGGTAGAACGCGAGGTTCAAGCCCACGCGCATGTCGGTGGGGAAGTCATAGAGCGTGGTCAGCTGATAGATCCGCAGGTAATCCATTTCCGTGTCGAGGGTCATGATCAGGTCGCGGTTGCGGTAGGCGCGCTTCATCGGGCCGCTCCGTAGGCGCCGGCGAGGGCCAGGAGCTGGCCCAGGTCGTCGTCGGCAGACGGCAGCAGTTCAGCGGCGGGCACACCCGTGCAATCGTTGGCGTGCCATACCTTCCCGTCACGCAGTGCCAGGCCCAGTGCCTCCGGAGGGTTCGGGCTTCGTCGGATATCCGACGCTGCCGGCTCGACGATGTGAATGCGGTAGAGCGCGTCAGCGATCTCGATCCGTCGCCGCGTGCTGACCAACTCCGCGTGCTCGACCGGGTTGGGTCCTGGCGGGACGGGTAGTACGACTTCCGGCCTGGCCCCGGTGAGGTCGGCCCAGAGCGGCTCGAGGTGATCGCTGATCCGACGAGCCTTCCGCCAGCGCAGCCAGGTATCGAGCGGGATCGGGACCAGCACACCGATGCCCGCGATGATCCCGGCGGCCGCGACACCGACGACATTGATGGCGGCTAGGACGGGCGCCGGTTGCCCGGTGAGGTAGCTGACGGCCATCTGCAGGGCGGACGCTATAGCCGCGACCGCGGCCAGTCCGGCACCGACGCCGATGCCGATCAGGCTCAGCGACCTTGCCCGATCACCGTCGGTGAAGGCGTAGCGCCGGCAGGTGCGGGCGACGCTGATAAGGCAGTACACAAAGTAGGTCGAGAAGGTGATCCGACAAAGAACAGCCGGTCCGTCGCTGGCATACACCGTGGTGAAGCGGCTCCCGGCCGATTGGTCGTGAACCTCGGCCGCGATGAACAGGAGGATCATCGCGAGTGCAACCGCCGCGAACAGCACCGCTTGCCATACCACGACGGCGCCGGTGAGCCGCCCATGACGGACGGCGTACAGGAACAGCAGGGCGAAATAGGCGCCGGCGGCGAAGAGCAGATGCGAGACGAGTTCTGCGCCGTTCGGCCAGCCGAAAACGGAGTCAAACGTCGGTGCGAGGGCGCTGAGGGTGAACGCCAGCGAGACGCAGACGGCCGCGGTAGTCATGGTGACGCGTGCCGGATCCGGTCGCCGAATGGTGACGACGAGCCGAATGATGGTTGCCACCCACAGCACCGCCGCCGCGATCACCAGGCCCATCAGCGCAACCGGGTGGTCAGGCGGTCGAGTTCACCGCTGGCGGTGCGCTGATGGCTGCGGGTCTGCGCTCGGGAGATGAGTCGGGTGGCCAGTGTCTCTGCGGCGCGTTCGTCGTCGGTGTCGTATCCGTCTCGGGCCAAGAATCGTTCAAGCAGTTCGGGTGGGCAGTGCGGGGCGAGCATGGAAAGGAACTCGAGGTCATCGGTGACGTGGGGCGCGTGATCGAGAATGATGTGTGCCAGTTCGTGGCACACGATGGCGTCCCGACGGGCGCCGGTCGCCTTGGCCGGCACTACGATGACGTCTTCGTTGCGCCGGCGCAGCGCGTACCCGGTGGCGTCACCGGTGCTCAGATCATGGGGCAGAAGACGGATGGATCGACGCCTGTCGGCGGCCACCAGGTCGACGAACTCGTCGACGGACCATGGGTCGGGCAGCAGTGCAACCAGTGCCTGATACGCGCGCTCATTCGGGTCGCGAGGTCGGGCCCTGCTCCATGTCATCGGCGGGATTCTCCTCGTCGGGTAGCTGTTCGACCTTTCTGATGTGGTCGATTATCCCCTTGACGCTGGCAAGTCCCTCAGGCGAGAGTCCGTGCGCACGCAGAGCAATCGCCTCGACGTC
The DNA here is from genome assembly GCF_052976845.2 of Nakamurella sp. GG22. Classification (NCBI taxonomy): domain Bacteria; kingdom Bacillati; phylum Actinomycetota; class Actinomycetes; order Nakamurellales; family Nakamurellaceae; genus Nakamurella; species Nakamurella sp. GG22. The sequence goes on from NZ_JBRIIO020000015.1 coordinate 94,710, forward strand.
GCTGTCTCGAATGGCCGAGAGCAGCCGGAGATCGTTGTTGATCTTTTCCGCGGTGTCGGCATCGAAGAAGTAGCTGATCGGGACCGCGAAGAGCCCGGCCAGCGCGTTGAGATGACGGGCCGAGGGGTTGTCGCGCTTGCCGTTGCGCAGCTGACTCAGGTACGCCGCTGACATTGACGTTCCCTGTCGGGCGAGTTCCATCGACGCCTGCTCGTTCGACCAAAGGCCGCGACCACCGGGCCGCGGGACGGTCCTGAACAAGTAGTCCAGCCGTTCTGCGAGGTCGGGCATTCCGGCGTCGCTGTCGGCCACGTCGGTCCCTCTCTGCCCTGTCACGTTCTGTAGGCAGCCTACTGGGGTGCGTCCGAACGGTTGGCAGGGGTCCGCGCCTCTTGACCGCCCATAACTAGCTCGCTACCTTCTCCAATCTGACCGTAACTGTAGCAAGGACCCTAGCTCGCGTGGGCGACCCGCACTGGGTGTCGACCACCTCCACCGCCGGCCCGCCCGGCACAACCGTTGGGAGAAGATCCATGATTCAAGCGCTGGCCGCCCCGGACGTCACGCCCGCACCGGCGCCGGCCGGGGGCAACCCGTTGACCGGGGCAACCGAGACCGCCCTGCCAGGTCTTGCCACCTTCAAGGGCCTGGTGCTGGGCCTGATTCCGTACGCGCTGGTCGCCTGTGTTGCGGCGTTCCTGATTGGCGCGATCCTCTGGGCGGTCGGGGCCTTCGGCAACAATCCGCAGCACTCGTCCCGGGGGAAGACCACCCTGATCGTGGCTTTGGCCGCCGCACTGCTGGTCGGCGGCGCCGGGTATCTGGTGGGCTGGTTCAACTCCGTCGGCAGGACGGTGTCCGCTCCGGCGTCGTTCATCGAGATCGTTGTGTCGGCCGAATCCGAGCGGTCAGTGTGAGCCGATGCGGACCGGTTCCAGTTCTCCCGTCGGCCGCCGTCGGGTCATCGTCATCGGCGCCGCAATCGTTGTCGTGGCACTGATGTCGGTCGTGGTGCTCGCCCTCGTCCAGCCCGGCGAGGAACCGGGAAGTGCAACCGCGCCGGCCGACTCACGTTCGGTCAGTACCGATGCACCCACGACCATCGCGTCGGCAAAGGCCGGCCCGAGCGCTGCGGTGATCCTGCCCGGGAGCAGCCCGGCCGATTCCAGGTTGGTCGGCGGGCAAACCGATCACCTCGAATTCGGCCGCCTTGTCGCCCGGGCCGTCCTCGCCTATGACTCCGACACGGACTTCCAGGCTCGCAACGGCGATCTGCTCCGCGCGGCCGCCCCCTCGCCGTACGGCGATCCCGAACAGCTGGCCCAGGACCTGACCGCCTTCACACCGGCGGGCCCGGCGCTGGACCTGCTGCGGGAAAACGAAACGATCGTCACCGTCGACCTCACCGACGTCGCAGTGTCCGAATGGGCAGCTGACCGATTGAAGGGTATTGGCGTCTCGCCGGGCGTCTACGGAATCGACGTGACCGGCAACCAGATGATCGTCACGGATTCCGGAAGCCCCACTCAGGTCAATGTGCTGCTGGGCATCACCGTCGCGTGCCCGCCGGCCACGACATACTGCACGCTCGACCGCGTCTTGCCGCAACACTTGCGGGACGCACTGGGACCTGGCTGATGCGACCCCTCCGAACACTTCACCTCGCAGGCCCGACGGCCGTCGGCCTGCTGATCGGCATCACTGTCGTCGTCACCGTCGCCGCCGTCGGTACCAATGGCAAACGCCAGCCGCGGGTCCTGCCGGGCGCGCTCGACTGCGGCGCCGTCACTGGCACCACGCACGGCAACCTCGACACGACGCAGGAACGCAACGCCAAGTTGATCGTCGCGGTCGCCCTGGGTCGAAATTTCGGCAACACCGGCGCCGCAATTGGTGTCGCCGTCGCCCAGGCCGAATCGACGCTCTACAACTACGCCAACGACGGGAGCTCCAACCTGATCGGGTTGGCCGAGGGTCGCCAGCTGAATGACGCCGAGCGGGCCGTCGCTCGGGAATCCCTGCAGTACCCCCATGATCGCGTCGGGAACAACCTGGACTCGATCGGACTGTTCCAACAGCGGCCGATGACGGGGTGGGGCTCCCCGGAGCAGCTGATCGACCCGACCACCTCCGCCGGCCTCTTCTACGACCGCCTCGCAAAGGTGCCTGCCTGGCAGGCGCTCCCGCCTTGGAACGCCGCGCAAGCGGTGCAGGGATCGCCGTCGTCGAACGGCGGAATCTACCGCGAGATGTACGAGCAGGCCGTCACCATCGTCAACGAGCTGACTGCCGACACCACCACCGTGGATAGCCCGACGGCTGTGCGGGCCGTTCCCGAGGCCAGCGCGGACGACGAGTGGTGTCTGGGAGCGGCCGGCGCCGTCGCTCCGGAAGGCGGTGGGTCCGCCGCGTGGGGCGGCTACTCCAACGGACAGATCCCCGCGTCGGCGCTCTGCCCGGTCCCGACCGCGCCGCGGTTGCTCCTGGAATGCCATGCGGCCGCCGCCTTCGACCAGATGAACAGGGCGTTCCGTGCTGCTGTCGGGCAGGACATCGGGATCACCGACGGGTACCGGGACTACGCCGGGCAGGTCGCCTGCCGGGCTGAGAAGGGCAGCCTGTGTGCGGTCCCCGGTACCAGCAACCACGGCTGGGCCAAGGCCGTCGACATCGGCGCCTGTTGCGGCGTCAACTCCGGCACCGGTCCCGCCTTCCACTGGCTCACTGCGAACGCGGGTCGGTTCGGTTGGGTGCACCCCGCGTGGGCGCGACCCGGCGGGTCGAAACCCGAGCCCTGGCACTGGGAATACGGGGCGATCTCATGAACTGGGAACCGCAACCGGGTACCGAGGCGATCAGCGGCTGGATCAACCAGGGTGTCCTGTTCGCACTCGTGCTGGCCGTTGCCATGGTCGTCGGCTGCGCGGTCCTGTGGGCCATCGGGTCGATGTCGGCCAACGGGTCGATCGTGAGCCGGGCCCGCACCGGCATCGCGGTCGGGCTGGCCGCCGCACTACTCCTGGGTGCGGGCGTCACCTATCTGCGACGGACGTCCACCACGCAAGCGGTCGCGTTCGCCGGCGACCCCAAGGAGTACGGAATCAACGACGCACCCCAGCTGCCCGGTGCCTGGGAATACATCGACGTCTCAGAACGGTGGACCACGGACATCAACGACGTACGGGCCGGCGACGGACTGCCGCCGTTCACCACCGATGCTTCCTTGGCCAGCAGGGCCAAGTCCTGTGCAAGCAGCCGAGCGGGATTGGGCGGCGACTGCCCGACGAACGAGCTGTCCTGCCAGGAGGGCTCAGGCATGGTGTTCGGTGCCTGGGAATACGGGCCAGCCGACCTGGACAAGCTCGACGGCGACCTGACCGCCGAATTCATCCGCAACCCGAACCCCTGGGGCGGGTTCAGCACGCCGGTCACCCTGGACCGATCAGCCGACATGCGCTCGGCCTGGGTCGCGTTCCGGGACAACTCCAACAAACGCGCCGTCGTGGTTGCGCTGCTGGAAAACGCTGCGGGCCTGGCCGTCTGGAACGGCTGCGGACAGCTGGCATGAGCAAGAAAGGACGAACGGAGACCCGATGACAACGATGCTGCGCGCCGACGGGATCGGCGACTGGCTGTCGGACACGTCCGACGACGTCCTCAAGCGCATCGCGGCCGGCGCCGTCGAGGCGAACCAGTGGATGATGCTCAAGGCCATTGACCAGATCAACTCGGGCCTGCGGATCAACCTGGGTGCGACATGGCTGCAGGACGTCCTGGTCATGATGCGGTATCTGGTGCTGCCGGTCGTCGGGCTGCTGTTCGTGTTCCAGGTCGTGACGGCGATGCTGGCCCGATCACCGTCGCAGATGTGGCGGGCCGTCTGGGGCAGCGCGCTGGGATTGGTCCTCGGCTCGGGCTGCGCGGTGCTGACCGCCGGCCTGCTGCTGATCGTCGACCAGTTCTCCAACTACCTGCTCGGCGGTGCCCAGGAAGCCGCACAGGACGGCATCAAGAAGGCGTTCGCCATGCAGGGCGCGATCGAGGGCTCCGGATGGCTGGTGGTCACCGTGATTGCGGCTCTGGGGATCCTGGCATGGGGAGCGATCATCATCGTTCTGTTCCTCCGCAAGGCGATGATCATCGGGACGCTGGTGTTCGCACCGTTCGCGATGGCCGGCCTCACGTCCGGGAAAACAACAGTCTGGGCGGTCAAATGGTTCGAGGTCGTCTTCGCTCTCGCACTCTCGAAGTTCGTGATCTGCGCAATCCTGACCCTCGCCTACAGCGCGGTCGCCTCCTCGATCACCGGTGACATCAGCGACGCCCTATTGGGTTCCGTGTGGGTGATCCTCGCCGCCCTGTCCCCGCTGGCGGTGCTGCGGTTCGTGCACTTCGCCTCAGAGCAGATCACGGCCGCCAACACGACAGGCGCGGCCGCCGCCCTCGGCACTGCGAGCCGCGGCATCACCGTGGGACGCCGGGGTGCCGCCCTTGCCGGCGGCGCCGCGGGTGCGGTCGGCGGCTGGATCGCCGGCCGGGCCGGCGCCGCGTCCAAGCAAGCACCGACTGGTCCGGCAGCGGCGGTCGGCGGGCGAACCGGTCCCGCGAGCTCCACGACGCCTGCAGGCGGGAAGGCGCCTGGCCCAGCGGACGGAAGGTCCACCACCGCCGGCGCGGCGGCCGGGGATGCCGTTCCGGCTGTCGAATCGGCGCCGAGCCCCGACAGCGGCTCAGTGACACCCGCAGCGGCCATCGGTACCCCGGCGTCGGGTGAATCGCCCGACGCGGCTCAGTGGCCGCGGATGAACGAACTCTTCAGCCAGGAGGCGCAGGAGTCGCGGCACCCCACCGTCCATCCCGCAGCCGCCGCCACCGCGCTGTCGATTCCCCGATCCCAGGCGGACCGCATGTTCCTGTACGCCGAGACGCAGGGACGTCTCGGGCCTCAGCAGGTGGACGGGTCCCGGCGAATTCTGATCAATGACCGACTGCCCGCACCGACCTCCGGAGGTACCCGCGTATGACGAGCACCGAACGGGCGACCGTTCCACGCACCGCCCGGCTGGCCCGGCGGTCACGTCGCGGTCTCATCATGAACCTGTCGGCACCGCAGGCCATCATGGTTTTCGCCGTCATCGTTATGGTCGCCTCGTGTGTCCCGCTGTTCGGCCTCGGCGCGGCGTTCTGGGTGGCGCTGCTCGTCGGCGGTCCGCTGACCGCGGTGGCCCTGGTCCGATACGACGGTTTCCCACTGATCGAGTGGGTGCCAATCCTCTGGCACTTCTGGCGGCGACAGCGCACCCGGCAGAACGGGTTTCGGGTAACGGCGGCCCGCCGGCCCAGTGGCCGGCTGGCCCTTCCCGGTGAGGAGGCTCGGCTCGTCACGCTGACCGCGGCCGATGGATCGGTCGCAGTGCACGATCCCTGGACCGCCGGGTATACCGCTGTGCTGCGCGTACGGGCGCCCGCCTTCCTCCTGCTGGATCCCGAGACCCAAGATGCGCAGGTCGGGGGGTGGGGGCGTGTGCTGGCCGGCATCTGCCAGTCCAACCTGATCAGCCGCGTCCAGGTGCTCGAACAGTGTGTCCCGGACTCCGGTGATGGCCTGCGTGACTATTACGCGATGCACGCCGGCGGGCAGGATCTCTCGACCTGGGCCAGCGAAAACTACCGGGACCTGACGGATGTCGCCGGCCCCGCGTCGTCGCGTAGCGAGGTCTTGATTGCCCTGACTCTGGACGTCAAGCGGTGCCGCTCGCTGGTCCGCAAGTCCGGTGGCGGACACGTCGGTGCGCTCAAGGTGCTCACCGGGCAACGCAGAGTCGTCGAGGCCGCCCTGGCTGCCTCGAGCCTTGCCGTCGAAGGATGGCTGTCCGCGGAGGAACTGGCCTACGATCTGCGCTGCGCGTACGATCCCGCCATCCGGCCGATCCTTGACTACCGGCCCACCGCCGGCCGGGACCTGGCCAGCGCCGGTCCCATCGCCGTCCAGGAGCATTGGGACTACCTACGAACCGACACCGCGTTCCACTGCGTGCTCTGGCTGATCGAGTGGCCCCGCAGCCTGGTTTACCCGACCTTCCTCGCCCCGCTGGTGCTGACCCCGGGCATCGACCGCAGGTTGAGCCTGCTGTACGAACCCGTGCCCACGGCCAAGGCCATGAAGCAGGTCCAGCACGACAAGACCGAACTGATCTCGAACGCTCATGACCGGCACCGCATGGGTCAGGTGGAGAACCTCGCTGACGCCGACGAGCTGGCCGACACTCTGCAGCGCGAGGCGGAGATCAACGCTGGCCACGGTGACATCGGTTACGCCGGAATCCTTGTCGTGAGCGGTCCGACTGTGGACGATCTGACCCTGGCGGTGGGTGCCGTGCGGCAGGCGGCGATTCAAGCCGGCTGCGAAGCCCGTGTGCTCGCCGGTCAACAGATGCAGGCGTTCGCGGCCGGCGCGTTGCCGCTCACCCGGGGGTTCTGAGATGGCCGAGAACTCGAACCGGACTGCTTACAGCGGCGGCTATCTCGCAGACGGCACCGGCCGACGCGACCTACGCGCCAACCGAAGGAAGTGGCGGGAGGCGGCCGACCAGCTTGTCGCCGCAGACGTCGCCGCCGCGGCCGCCGCACGTGAGGCAGAGATCAAAGCCCGCAAGGCCGAATACCGTTCCCGTACGCCGAAATCGGGGGAGAGGCGGCCGTGGGCAGGCCGGAACGGCCGCGGGCTGAAGCTGCGTCAGCACCGCGCTACCACCGCCAACCTCTCCCACGTCTACCCGTTTCTGGCAGACGGCGGCCTGGGCGCATCCGGCATCTACATCGGCCGCGACTCGTACTCCGGCGCATCCTTTTGCTACTGCGGATTTGACCTCTACAACCGTCGGCCCCGGCTGGTGTCGAACACCAACATCATGATGGTCGGCGGGATCGGCTGGGGGAAGACGAATACGGCGATGGCTCTCGCGGTCCGGAACTTGCCGTTCGGCCGGCGGGTCATCGTCCCTGGCGATCCGAAGGACGACTGGCTGCGGTTGGCTCTGGCGCTCGGCGGGCAGGGGATCCGGCTGGGCCGCGGCCTCTCGGCTCGACTCAACCCGCTCGACGGCGGCGTCAAGCCGCCAGCCAAGGACCAGCAGTTGTGGGACACCGAGGTCTGGTCCCGCCGGCAGAAGCTGCTTCTCGCCCTGGTGGCTACCGCGTCGCCGGCCATCGCGCCGCTGAACCCGCTCGCCGTCGCCGCGCTCGACGTCGCTCTCGCTGCCGCGGTCACCGCGGTCGGCACCCCGACCCTTCCGCACGTTGCGCATCATTTGGCGAACCCCGACCAGAAAGGGGCGCGTGCGGCCGGCTACGACGTCGAACTCCTGCGCCACAACGGCCAACCCGTGTACGCGGTGCTCTCGTCGCTGATCAACGGACACCTCGGCGGCCTGTTCGACGGCCCATCCACCATCCGCTTCGACCCGCAGGCACCGATGATCGCCCTCGGCTCCGCCGCCTTGGGCGAGGACGACCTCCTGCAGTCGCTGGTCATGCTGTGTGCGTCGGCGTGGGTCGGCTCCACCATGGCGGATCCCAGCTACGGGCAGCGGATCTTCGTCTACGACGAGGCCTGGCGCATCATCAGCGGCGAAGCCCAACTCGACCGCATGAACGCAGACCTGCGACTGTCCCGTTTCTACGGCATTGCCAACATCCTGGCCATGCATGCATTATCGGACCCGGACAAGATCGGCAACGCCGACTCGGCCGCCGTCAAGAAGGCCCAGGGTCTGCTCTCGCTGTGCGACACCCGGGTGGTCTTCCGTCAGGCACCTGGCGAACTCGACCGTGCCTCCAGAGATCTCGCCCTGACCGAGGCCGAACGAGAAGTCATCGCCGGCGCAGGCGTCGGCGAGGCCCTGTGGAAACTGCCGACCAAGTCGTTCCGGGTCCAGACGGTTCTGTCCCCACGCGAGAGGGCCATGTTCGACACCGACCAGCGGATGGTCACCCCGAACAGGAAGACGAGATGACAGGCAGGAAGCATCGGCTGAGCCGGCCGCTCACCATTCGCCGGCCCACGACGACGGTTCGCGACGACATTGCTCCCGACCGGACGCGCATCTCCTCTGCCGCAAGGATTATGGTCGGGGCCCAGGTCCGCGACGAGGCGACTGTGGGCCGGGAGGCTGTGGCCCTCGGCGCTGTGACCGTAGGCGACCATGCGGTTCTGACCGAGCATGCCATGCTCGGCGGCACGGCGATCGTCCGTGGCCGCGCCGTCCTGTCCGGCTGGTGCGCCGTCATCGAACAGGCCACCGTCGATGGGGACGCCTGGGTGTTCGGCCGGGCTGTCATCCGCGGCCAGGCTTCGATCGTCGGCCGTGCCCAGGTATTCGGCGATGCGACCGTTTCGGGGGGCGCCGTCATCGACGGCAATGCCTGGATCCACGGCAGCGCGCAGGTGACCGACGAGGCCTGGGTGAGTGGACGAGCACAGGTCGGCGGCCACGCCATCGTCTGTGGTTCGGCGGCGATCACCGGATCGCTACGCATCGGGGGGCCGACCGTGATCGGCGACGGCGCCGAGATCACCTGCGCCGCCGACTATGAGACACACAAACTCAGCTGGGGTGAGACCGTCACGCTCTACCGCTGCGACGACGGTCGCGTCGGCATCGGTCGCAACGACAAGATGCACGGCCCCGTCACTCTCGGACGAACCCATCTGCCGGACACCCGGCTCAGCGCCCGTGTGAGCGAGCTGATGGAACTCTGGAGCACTGGCCCCGCATCGTTGGCCGACGACTGATCACAGCATCATCCGCGCGGTGATCCGGCCGAGAACGATGAACGCGGCTATGCCCAGAATGATTGCGCCCAGAACCAGCAGAACGTAGATGACGACAGCGAGAAGGACTGCGCCGACGACGACCATTCCCATGTTGAGCAGGCACCGTGCGGTTGACGGTTCATCCCAGGTATCAGGCTCGAGGCCATTCATCTCGCGCTTCCTCGGTCAAGACGTCGCGGACAAGCTCGATGTGCTCGGCAATCTCGTGCTGCCTGTTGCGGTCGAACCCATTGACAGTGATGCTGCCGACGGCCGTGCGGCCGCTCGGGCAGCGGACCTCCCACCCAACCGCACGGCCCGGCTCCACCCAGTCGACCAGCCCCTTCTCCACTGACTGCAGCGTCGACTCCAGGTCCGGCCGGAGCGAGGTCTCCGCCTCGGTGCCGAGGACTCTGACGGTGATGGCGTACATGCAAGTCACTGTTGGCTCCATCTCGACGAGCCGCCAACGGGTGGCGTCAGATTGGGGATTTAATTCGGACAAGTGCGCAAAGGAACGGGGTCACAGACTCGGCGTTGGGCCTTGGATCCCGGGCCAGGCCGGCACGTCGCTATCGGCCTTCGACGATGGCCTACGGGTTGGCTGGTACCTGCGGATCGGTAACACCATCGGCGCGAGAGCCGAGATCTCCCGCCATTTGTGTTCGGTGCTGGCCCAGGCGGCCTGGTCATGGATGCGCCAAGTCAGGCCGCCAATCCGGATCAGTGCGATGTTGCGGGCCACATCGTGCACTTGGTCGACGGAGTCGGAGCCGTGGGCGCGAACCATCGTGACCGGACCCCGTGCCGTAGGTCCTGTTTCGACGGTTTCTGGCAGCTTGGACGCGATATACCAGGGGTCAATCCAGGCGGCAGCGTACATCCGTGCCGCAGTCTGGTCGTGGAGATAGATCAGCAGGTTGTCGCTGGACAGGGCGATGTGTCCACCCCAGTCGCGGCGGTTACCCGAGCCGTGCGTGTCCAGGCGCAGCTCCTGCTCGCCGGCGATGCTCACCATCGCCTGAATGTGTTGCCCTGCGCTGGGCGGCTTTTCGGCTGTGGTGTGGACGGCTCGACGGACTGCTTCGGCCATGGGGTTCCGACCCGAATGATGGCTCATCGGCTGATACCGGCTCCCCGGACAGGTACCTCGGGCGCTGATTCGGACGTCTGCTCCCACCCGTAGATGGATCCCAGTCGGTCGATGCTGATGATTCCGTCGGGTCCTGAAATGAGTTGAGAGTGCTGGTGGGTGCCTGCAGCGTGGGAGACCGCGGCCAGCACGAGGTGGACGTGCTTGCGGTCCATGCCGGCGAGGCAGCGGCCGAGGTTGACCTCAACGTTGCCGTCGTCGAGGGCGGCGGCGATCTGCAGGAACCGCTGTTCGCCACCGGAAAGCGCATTGATCTGCGCGGGGATTGAGTGAAAGTCGATCCAGTGACCGGACGCGGTCGGATGGACCCACGGGCAGCTGGGATTGGTGAAGCGGCCGTCGAAGCCGCGGATCAGCAATTCGGTGGCGGCTTCGAGCCCATTGATGCCCTTGGCCCAGGACCGCAGCCGGTCGTGGTGCTCCTGTACGGCGCCGCGGTCCATCACAGGCTCCGCCCGGTGGCGGACACGCTGGTCGGGGTGTCCGGGATCTCGATGAGCAACGGCATCGTCGGCGGATAGTAGGTCGTGGCGCCGGGTGTCTCTGCGTACTGAACGGCGACGACAGGGTGGGCGCCCTGGATGCGGTGGAGGGTCACGTGCTGCCGCGGTCCCTTGTCAGGGATGACGACGTCCCCCAGTTGCAGCTGCATGGCGGCGATGGTGCGGACTTCGTAGCCCATCATGCGGTCCTTTCAGGTCGTTGGAGTTGGCCGCTCAGTTGTGCCGCCGGTTCCTAGGAGCTGTTGCGGTCGTGGGTGTGTCGCGGCCGCGCTGGGCCTCCGGTTGGCGTTGGGGCAGCTGCGACTTGGACAGTGCGGGCCTCGTCGCGGCGGTCGTCGCGTGCGGAGTTGCTCATGCTTGCGTCCTGCCTGACTTGGTCTGCACGCATCGGATTGTCGGGGCCAGCCGTTCTTCCGGCGGGCCGATCACGGATGTGATCGGGGGTCGAGGCAAGGGGCCGAAGGCGCGACGAGGGGCGCGACTGGTCCGGCCGGGGTGAATGCGCGGAGGAGCGAAGCGGGGGAGTGGATTCACCCGGGCGGATCGGTGGTGAACGGCGTCGCCGCAGCCCTTGAGTCGGCCCCGTACGATCGACCGCTGGGTCGGCCCGCCGGAAGGGCGGGGAGCCCTTGAGCGACCCTGGCAGCCAGGCCGCTGTGCGGCCTGTCCATCAAAGGGGTTCGGAAATCACGCCTCTCGGACGGTTTGTCGTCGCCTGAGTGCGTGGCCGATTCGCTCCCTTCGAATTCGTCTCTCGGTCAACCTCGGCCCCGGCCGTGTTGTGGTGGATCGCGGTTCTGCCCAAGACCCACACCGCGGACGACGGACTCGCCTGCCGATTCGTCAAATCACCTGTCGCCACAGAGGGTTGTGGTGACTCCGAAGATGAAGACTCAGAAGCGTTCCGCAGATCTCGACTGGGCGGTGATCGGTGCTGTCCTGGTCGTGGGCGCCGGCGGTTTGTTGCTCTGGTTGGGCGGGCAGGCCGCTAGCTTGCTGACGGGCAACGGTTTTGCCTCTGGCCCGGTGACCGCCGGCGCCCTGGCCATGCTGGCCCACCGTGAGAACCCCGAAGCGGCCTGGGATTCGGTGATGCCGGCCGCGCCGGCGTACTGGTGGATCACCCTTGTTGCGATCGGGAGTGTCGTCTCGGTGACGGTCGTCGTGGTGGTCAAGGTGCGCGGACGAGCCCGGCGAAGAGGGTTGTTGGCCGAGTTGGGGAGTCGGCCGGGGATGGCGGCACCGCGGGAGATCAGAGCGGCCGTCGGTGCCGGGCGGTTGCGACGCGGCGCTTCTGAGCTGCGGCCCACTCTGACGGGCCGAGTCGTGCCTGGGGATCTGGGTTGGTGCTGGGGCACCGCACGCGGCGTCGCGGTGTGGACCAGCGTCCGCGACTCGGTCGTGCTGCTCGGCCCTTCCGGCGCCGGCAAGGGTGTGTACGTCGTCAACAACCGAATCTTGGACGCCCCGGGCGCCGTGGTCGCGACCTCCACCCGCCCCGACGTCCTGAGCGTGACGATCACCCAGCGTCGAGCGATTGGGCCCGTTGCCGTGATGGCGACCGACGGGTCGGTGGACGGCCTGCCGGAGGTCGTTCGCTGGTCTCCGATCCACGGCTGTCGGGACGGCCGGATCGCCGCCGCTCGCGCGCAGGTCCTCGCGGCCGGGTCGTCGTCCGGTGTAGAGGATGTGTCGTTCTGGCAGGGCTGGACCGAGAAGGTCATCAAGACCCTGCTGCATGCTGCGGCTTGGTCCAACACGGGCATCGACGACCTGTGGCGGTGGTCCCAATCCGCGGTGGCCGCCCGCTCCGCCCTGGCGGTCCTGTACGACCTGGAAGGCCGCGACACCGGGGGCGGGGGACGGATCGAACCGGGTTGGGCCGACACCCTGGCCCAAGTCGTCGACGGGGATGACAAGTTCCGCGGCAACGTCTGGGCCGGCGTCGGCAAGGCCCTCGCCGGGCTCGACCTGTACTCGGTGCGCCGCCGCTTCGATCCCCGCCCGAGGGAGAATTTCGACCCCCGCAGGTTCCTGGCCACCAACGGCACCCTTTACCTGCTCGCCGAGGCCGACGACCCTGCCTCCCGGCTTCTGCAGTGCCTGGTCGCGGACATCACCCGTACCGCGAAGGACCTGGCCGACCACTCTGCCCGCTCTCGGCTGGATCCGCCGCTGACCCTTGTGTTGGACGAGATCGCCAACTGGGCGCCCTTGCCGGCGCTACCCACCTATGTATCGGCGTACGGCGGCTCCGGGGTGGTGACAATCGCGGTGATCCAGTCCAGGGCGCAGATGGCCCGATCCTGGGGGAATGATGCGGCGAAGGCGATCTGGGACTCCGCGACTATCACCGGCATCCTCGGCGGCGTCACCGATGCCGAGAACCTCCGCGACTTCGCCGCCATCGCCGGCGACCGCGACGAGACATCCTGGCAGGCATCAACCGGCAAAGGCGAGGGACTTCTCGGCCTTGGATCGGGCCGGTCCTACTCGGAGCAGACGCGCACCCGGGCAGTGTTGACCACCGGGGAGATTCGCGGGCTGCCCGAGGGCACGATGCTGATGTTCTACAAGGGGGTCGACCCGATGCTGGTCCGGATGACCGCCTACTACCGGCGCAAGGATCGGAGGGCGCTGCTTGCTGGCCGTGAGAACGTCGAGTCCACCATCACGCGATCGTCAGCCGCCCCGTCGTGCGTCGTCGAAACCGCCGAGGAAGGTTGAGGTGCGCTCGCCTCGCCCAGGATCGGCATGGACGCCCAGTCGCTGGGCGCGGCGTGGCCGGTACGCGGACTACGTCAACAGCAAGGCCTGGGCCGAGCGCAGGCGGCGGTGGTTCCAGGAACATTGGGAACGCAACCACGAGCCAGCCATCTGCGTCGTCTGCGGAAGGCGGCCGGTCGACCTTCATCACACGGACTACGGCAACCTGGGCGACGAGGATTACGACCAGCTCCTACCGGTATGCAGGCGCCATCACGATCGGATCCATGAGGCGTGGGAGGCGACAGAGCATGTCCGTCGACTTGGTCGTCGGACTGCGACGCTGGCCATCATCGCTGAAATGCAGAAGCAACTGGGCCGCTGACTCGGGAACCTTTGAACCGTGATCCGCGAGCGTTCAGGTGTTCCATTTCGGAACACCTTGAGGTCTCAGCTGCGCGTCGTAGCTGACTGCAGTCATGGAGCGCCACCTGGTCGAACCTCCCGAGTGCCCTATCGATCCGCGTCCTTGGTCGCCTTTGTGGGCCTGACGACCTGGACCGGCTCAAGGAAGACCACCACACTTTCCAAGTCGGCCAATGCGTGTTCGCCTACGGCCGCCATGGCGTCTCACCAGGCAAAATATCAAGCGGTGAACGCCCGCGAGCATTGGCGAACACAGGCAACTGAGACTGGAACTGAGACTCGACGCCAAGCCGGGTCATTTGTCCGCCGTTGTAGCGGATTCGCCCTCGGGACGGCTGACCTTTTCGGTGTGACGAGGAGTCACCGTTGCCTCCGTACTGGTCAAGGACGGTCCGTTCAGCAAACTGCGGCAGTGACCACGCCGCTCGCGCCCTTCTCACGATGCGATCGCCGGACGCATGGCGGTTGTCGACGGCAACTGAATACTGACCACCGCGCGGCCTTGGGTTCGAGTATTTGTCGCAACGCTCCTGGTAGAAGGGTGCGTGGACACGGGTAGACCTGGGCGGAAGCGGCGACTGGTCCTTGAGGACGGCTACTGGGCGTTGATCGCAGATGGGGTCGGACCGGTGAGGCCTGTCGCCGCTTGGGTGTCGCCCGACCGACCGGCTACTACTGGCGATCACCACGCGGCGGGCTCCGGCGCATCTCGGTCTATGCAGGGGTGTCACGTCCAAACCGCTCCGTTCACCCGCACCGTGCCCCGACCACGAGACGCGCATCCCGCCCACACCGTCGGATCCGGCCACTCCTGACAGCGCCAGGCCGGCGCAGGCGGCCGCTAGTACTTCCGGGGGTCAACCGCCTGCGGTTAGCGACCGGATGCTGTGCTCAGCCAGGTGACAAGCATCGTCCTTCTGACACAGTTCAGCGTGCACCTCACGGACAGAACCGAAATGACGACAGGTATCGAAAGGGCTCCGACAGGCCCGGGTCGCAGGACACCCCTCGTACCTGCTGAGTCCTGCTTAACCTATTGGCATGCCTCACACCGACCCCGGGATCGTTTTGGGAGACTAGTGGACAGGTCAAACCACCATCCTCGTCCTGGAGCTGAACCATCAACAACGTACGCTGGACAGACTCGACCGGTTGGCAGCGAACGAGGTCGCGCCGTCAGCTTACGACTTCTGTACGGACGGCAAGGCTGTCACGGCGACCTAGCGACGGGAACCCACGAAGGGTGTAGATGAACGACACTCGAAAGATCACACTGAGCGAGCTTGAGGCCTTCTTGTTCAAGGCCGCAGACATGCTACGTGGAAAGATGGATGCGTCAGAGTTTAAGGAATTTATCTTCGGGATGCTCTTTCTAAAAAGGCTGTCCGATGAGTTTGACCGCAAACGAGAGCAATTGCGAACACGAGAGTTCGCTCACCTAAAGGGGAGGCGTGAACTCGTAGACGAGTTGCTGGAAGATCGAACCTCCTACGGCGAGACTTTCTTCGTCCCGGTCCGGGCCCGTTGGCATCAGAGCTGGACCGACGAGAACGGCGAGGCAGTCCCCGCACTTAAGGACCTGAAGCACGACATCGGTAGCATGTTGAATAAGGCGATTGCCGCCATCGAAGATGAGAATGATTCGCTGTCCGGTGTTCTTAAGAACAATATTGACTTTAACGCAGTCAAGGGAAAGACCAGGATCGCAGATCAGAAGTGGAAAGACCTACTAGATCATTTTAACCAACCCAAGTTTGTCTTGATCAATGATAACTTCGAGTTCCCCGACTTGTTAGGTGCGGCATACGAGTATCTAATTAAGTACTTTGCCGACAGTGCCGGAAAGAAGGGTGGCGAGTTCTACACGCCGGCCGAGGTTGTTAGGCTCCTAGTACAAATAACAAAGCCCCAAAGCGGCCACGAAATCTACGATCCCACAGCGGGATCCGGCGGCTTTCTAATCCAGGCGCACCAGTATGTCGAAGAGCAGGGCCAAGACGCCGATAACCTTGCCTTGTATGGACAAGACTCGAATGGCACCGTCTGGTCGATTTGCAACATGAATATGATCCTGCACAACATCACACGGTTCACGATAGAGAACGGGGATACTCTGGAGGATCCGCTTATATTAGACAAAGGGGAGATCCGAAAATTCGACACAGTTCTCGCTAATCCACCTTTCTCGCAAAATTATAGCCGGAGTAACCTAACGTTTCCCGAAAGATTCTTCGAATGGTGCCCGGAGACGGGAAAGAAGGCTGACCTGATGTTCGTCCAGCATATGCTCGCCAGCCTCAAGACGACGGGCCACATGGCTACCGTGATGCCCCACGGTGTGCTGTTTAGAGGTGGCAAAGAAAAAGTAGTCCGCGAGCGATTGATCGAAGACGATGTATTGGAAGCTGTAATTAGCCTACCGCAGGCACTTTTCTATGGCACCGGCATAACGGCGTGCGTCCTGGTCTGCAATAAGAACAAACCTGACGAGTTGCGCAACAAGGTCTTCTTCGTCAACGCAGACCGCGAGTATGCGGAAGGTAAGAACCAAAACAAGCTCCGACCTGAAGACATCGAGAAGATTGATTTCGCATTCACGACCAAGCGAGAAATCCCGCGGTATTCGCGACTTGTCGATAGAGCGGAGATCGCCGACGCTCAGGACTACAATCTTAACGTCAGCCGCTATGTGGACAACACTCCCGACCCTGAAGCGCATGACGTCCTAGCCCACCTAGTTGGTGGCGTTCCCATCCAAGAAGTCACAGCTCAGCTCAGCAACTTTACTAGGTTCGGTGTTAACTCGGACGATTTCTTTCGCCCGCTGCGTAGCGACTATTTCGCCTTCCAGGCACGAATCGCCTCAAAGCCTGCGTTAGGGTCGGCGCTCGAGGATGATCCCGCGGTACGCAAGGCCATAAGCGCCCACCACACGGCACTGAAGGAATGGTGGTCGGTCGCCCGTGACGACTTCGCCGGGCTGCAGCATAGCAAGAAGATGCCCGATGTCAGACAGGAATTGCTGGACACGTTGAAGGACAAGTTAATCCCATTGCTCGTCCTCGATGAATTCAAAAGTGCTGGAGTTTTCGTCAACTGGTGGCAGCAAATCCGCTACGATTTGAAGACGATAGTCTCGATTGGGTGGCACCACAGTCTAATCCCAGACGACTACCTAATTGACGAGTTCTTTCAAGCAGAGGCCGATGCGATCGCATCATTGCGGATTGCAGTTGCCGATGCTGACGCAGCGCTCATAGGAGCGGTCGAGCAGGCCGAAGAATTCATGGGATACGATAACGACGGTGACGAGCGGACCAGCCCTGCTTTGATAAAGCGCGAACTGGCGGCGCTGATTTATGACCTGAAGGGTGCCACTGGACAATCAGCGGCGAAAGAGAGCGAGCATCTGCTCGAACACCTTAACGCGATCAAATCGATCGAAAATGCGATCAAACAGTCCAAGGCAGACCTAAAGGAACGGCGAATCGCCCTTGCATTTCGCCTGCAACTTAAACGACTGGGCGCCGAAGAACTAAACTCGGAGACTCTTGAGCTTATGGAGCAAATAGAGTCGCGCGTGGCAGCCCTCGGCTCGCGTGAGGGATCAAACAAGCGATCCATCGCGCGCCTACTGAACGATAAAGCGGCCCTTGAAAAACGAATATCAACAACGCAAGCGATTCTGGTCGAGATAGGCGGCTGTCTTACAGAAGATCAAGCACGGCAACTCATCCTAAAGAAGATCTACGATGTTGCGGACGCCGAATTGAATCGTTATGTGAATACAGAACGGCGCGGCCTTAACCACGTCTTCGAGAGGCTGTGGGACAAGTATGCAGTCTCGAGCCGAGAGCTCGAACAGATAAGAGCGACGACCATGGGCGGGCTGGCCGAGATCTTCTCACAGCGCTGGCTCACCGACGGCACCTCTCCGTTAGCCGGATCCGGTCCTTGGAAGAATAAGCGTCTCCACGACATAGCGACCATCAATTATGGTCGGAACCCCGCAAATATTCTCGCTCCTGACGGCCGGTACCCTGTCTACGGCACGTCCGGAACTGAACGTCTCGGAAGAGACTACCTTTACGACGGCGAGTCCATTATTCTAGGGAGAAAGGGAAGCATCGGTCGTGTGCAGTTCGCAACAGGCAAGTTCTGGGTTATTGACACCGCCTACTACTTGAGTGACTTTCGTGAGGCTATACCGCGATGGCTCTACTACTTCCTGAGCACGATCAACTTCCATCGCCTCAATGAGGCAACGGGCGTGCCCAGTCTATCCCGCGACCTCCTATACATGATCGATATTCCAACGCCCTCGATTCCCGAGCAGAAAAAGATCGTCGAAATACTGTCCGCCGCCGAATCAGGCGTTGGAGGAACGGAGGCGTTGGTCGCTAAGCAACAATGCATCACAGTCGGCCTAATGCAACACCTGCTCGCTGATAGAGCGTCTTGACGGTGCTGTGCGAGAATCCAAGCTAGTCCGAACATTGGGGAGTAGCCGGCTATGAGCGTTAAGGAAACCAGCGTCAACATTAGGCTGGACGAGCGAAATCACGTCGAGAAGCCAATGCTCGAGCAGCTTGCTGAGCTCGGCTGGGAGGTAATCGACCTCAGTGCATCTCAACGTCCTGCCGACAGCCAACGCGAAAGCTTCGCGCAGGTGGTCATGCTTCCAGTCGTACGACAGCAGATCAAGCTGATCAACCCGTGGCTGGAGGACGATCAGGTCGAGGATGTGGTAAGACAGCTAACGGCAGACTTTTCGAGTTCGACATTGATAGACAACAACCGTCACGTCTTCCAGCTTCTCACGGAAAACATTAGCGTTGGCGTGAACCGCCAGACAGGAGAAAGAAGTCCAACGGTCAAGATCGTTGATTTTGCTCGGCTAGCGTCAAACAGCTTCATTGCCGTGTGCCAGTTTAAGGTTCGTGTACTTGGAACCGAGCACCACATTATTCCGGACGTGGTGCTGTTCCTTAACGGATTACCCATCGTCATTGTTGAGTGTAAGTCGCCGAAAGTTAAGGATGCGATTCCTGAAGCGATCGACCAGCTTCTGCGTTATAGCGAGCAACGCGGTGCAAAGGGTGAGGGTAGCGCTCCGCTCTTCTACTTCAACCAATTCCTGGTTGTGACGTCTCGACAGGTCGCGAAATTCGGGACCATCACGACCCACACGGAGAAGCACTTTTACCGGTGGGCTGACCCATACCCGAGAACGATCAATGAACTAGCGCACGGCGCAAGCGGTCCAAACGACCAGCAACGCCTAGTTGCAGGGATGCTCGACCGCCAGAACTTGCTTGATCTTATTCGAACATTCATCTTGTTCTCCACAAGTGATGACGGTAAAAGCATAAAGATTGTCGGTCGATATCAGCAGTTCAGGGCGGTTAAGCTGGCCGTAAAGCGACTAGTTGAGGGTGGCAATCCCCGCGAGCGCAGCGGCATCATTTGGCACACGCAGGGTTCTGGCAAGTCCCTAACCATGATGTTTATGGTTCGGGAAATGTACCAGCATGCGAAGCTGTCAAACTGGAAAGTGGTCTTCGTCACGGACAGAACTCAATTGGAAGAGCAGCTCTCCGATACTAGCAGGAGTTTAGGCTTCACGATCAAGGTCGCCGATAGCATCAATCGGCTAAAGGAACTCCTTCGTTCCGACACCTCGGACCTGGTGATGGCGATGATTCACAAGTTTCGAGAGGTCGAATTGAAAGAGACCTTCCCGGAGTTGAACTCAAGCGCCAATATTCTAGTAATGACGGACGAGGCGCATCGATCGCAGTATAACTTGCTCGGCGCAAATTTTGATAGGGGCTTGCCGAACGCCGCAAAGATCGGCTACACGGGCACCCCCATCGATAAGACAGAGCGAGTCTTCGGGGACTATATCGACAAGTATACGATGCGGCAGTCGATTGACGATGGCGTGACACTAGAAATCGTGTACGAAGGTCGGACGCATAACGCAGAGGTGCCAGACCAGGAGGCTATGGATGGTGACTTCGAAGATGTATTCAGCGACTATAATCTCCAAGAACGGCTGCAAATTTTAGGCTATGGCTCCCGTGTTGCCTATTTGGAAGCTGAATCGACGATCGAGGCCAAGGCGAAGGATATGGTGCACCATTATCTAGCACACGTATATCCTAACGGCTACAAGGCACAGGTTGTCGCGATATCGCGCGAGGCGGCGGTCCGCTACAAAAAGCACATTGACAGTGCATTGCATGATGAAGTGGCGTTGCTGGAGATTGCAAATCCGCAAAACGTCGACGTAGGGCGGTTGAGGGCAATGCAGACGGATGTCATAATTTCTGGAAGACACAATGACTTGCCGCATTTGCGGGAATATTCTCATCGTTCGCAGCACGCCCGGAGCATCCAAAGCTTCAAAATGCCTTTTGACGGAGCCAATGATGCTGTTACCGGCGACGTCGGTATTTTAATCGTCAACAATATGCTGCTAACCGGGTTCGATGCTCCGGTTGAGCAGGTAATGTATCTGGACAAGGTGGTGATCGCGCATAATTTGCTCCAGGCCATAGCTCGAGTGAACCGAGTTGGTGGTCAGTCGAAGGATAAGGGTTTTGTAGTTGATTACGTTGGAATCGGTCATCATTTGAAGCGGGCGATCGATTCATATGATGAGCGTGAGCAAAAGGAGGTTCTAGATGCACTCAGCTTCCCCGAAGCCGAAATCCGTCAACTCGAGGCAAATCACTCGGCAATAATGGCCCTGCTTGCTGACCAGAACCTTACGGATCTGCACGATCTCGATGCGTTTTTCGATGTGTTCTACGATGAGGACCTTAGGTTCGACTTCGTCTTGGCATTTCAAAGGCTGACGAAAAGCCTTAATGTTGTCTTCCCCTCGAGGGAGGCGTTACGATATATACAGAGTTACGAAATGCTGAGCGAGATCAACGCGCTCGCCTGTCAGCATTTTCGAGACGATCGCATGAGCATGAAGGGTATTCCTCCGAAGTTGAGGTCGATCGTAGATGCTCATCTATCGTCTCGGGGTATTGATGTCAAGGTTCCGCCAATGTCCATTCTGGACGAAGACTTTGGCGTCGGCGTTGCAAAACGTGACCGGCCGAAGAATAAGGCCGCGGAGATTGAACATGCCATTCGACATCACCTCGATGTGGAGCTGAACTCTGATCCTGACCTTCAAGCCTCCTTTGCGCGGGCGTTGGCGGGTATTTTCGAGCAGTTCCGAGATAATTGGGAGATGATTTACCGGGAGTTAGAGAAGCTGCGCAATCGCATCGTGGAGGCGGATAAAGAGCCGACATTCGGACTTCATCGCAAGAAGCAAATGCCGTTTTTCCGGAGCCTAAAACAAGTGATCTACGGCGATGGTGCTGTCTCAGATGACGAGATTTCGTCCTTAGTGGACCTGACTCAGCAGATCTATCTGGCAATCGAACTTGAACTAGGATTGACTGGGTTTTGGGAGAGTATTCCTGCGCGCAACAAACTGAGGGCTGATATTCAGCGTGTGCTGCTCTCGGAACAGTTTGTCGATATGCCCGGGATGCCGGATAAGCGGATGAGGATCATTGCCCGAGTAATGGAGATCGCTGAGGCGAATAGTGATATTATCCGGTATGCAGCCTGATATGAATGAACAATACGAGGTAAGGTACTCGGAGCGAAGGTCACTTCGGATAACGGTGGAACGAGATGGTCGTATTGTTGTTAGGGCGCCAGCAGGTACAGCCAGGAAAGATGTCGATGACCTGGTGCGTGCACGGCAACGCTGGATTCGAGACAAGGTTGGGCACCCGCAGAAGTACCCAGCTCAGCGGCACGCGCCAGGCAAGGAGATGGTCGCCGGCGAGTCGATGTTATTTCTGGGTGAGGAGTATCGTGTCGAGGTCGTTGAATCCTCGTCCGTAGGCATTGAGTTTGATCATAAGTTCATAGTGCCTCGCAGGCTGGTTGAGAGTGCAGGTCATGAATTTCGCAAATGGTACATAGCAGCTGCCCGTCGTGAAATGGTCCCGCGTGCTGTAGGGCGAGCGGAACAGATGGGGGTAGAACCGGGCCGTATATCGATTGTTGACCTGCGCTATCGATGGGGTTCATGCAGTCGTTCTGGAGCCGTTCGTTTCAATTGGAGGCTGATCAAGGCGCCTATGAGCGTGGTGGACTATGTCATTGTTCACGAAATGGCTCATTTGCTCGAGCCCAGTCACAGTGAACGTTTTTGGTCGATCGTCCGTTCACAGATTCCACGGGCAGATCGATCTCGGGTTTGGTTGAAAGAGAACGGCCGACTACTGGAGCAGGACTTGTAGTCGACCATGAGGTTGCGGGCAGGTGCAAAACGGTGTGCGCAGCGAATTTGGCATCTGCGGTTCCTCTCGGTCTCGCGCTCCTGGCCTATCTCTCCTTCAGTTGTCGTCGGCTGTGCTCCAGACGCACCATGGGGTGTTCCGTGCTTAAACGCCCGGCTGACATCGGCCCTGCAGGGCCCTGCCACAGAGGGATCTGGATGCTGAACTGGGGCGTGTGTGGCGACGTGGTGGTAGGGGTTTGGATGGTGGGCATGGCTTGAAGGAGTAAGGAAACTTCTCACGACCCGGGCCAAGACAGGGCTGTCCTGTAGCGGGTGATGCTTAACAGTCTTGTACCAGCTGATGCTTAACACCTGGCCGTGATCGGCCCCGTCCTGAGGGCGATGCTCGTGGGCATCGTCGTGCTCGGGAGGCCGGGAATGGCTCTGGTTGTCTTGTCGAAGGTTGAGCAGCGGCTGGACGCGGTCCGCGCGGTGTTGGGCGGGGCCACGGTCACCGAAGTCGCGGCCGCGGTCGGGGTGTCCCGGGTGAGCGTGCATGCATGGCTGCAGCGGTATCTGACCGAGGGCGTGACCGGTCTGGCGGACCGCTCGCACCGGCCCCGGTCGTGTCCTCATCAGGCCAGCGACGACGTGGCAGTGCGGGTGGCCGAGATACGGCGGACCCACCCCCGATGGGGCGCCAAGCGGATCCGCATGGAACTGCTGAAGAAGCCCGGCGCACTGACCGTCCCGTCGACGGCGACGATCAACCGGATCCTGATCCGACATGGCCTGGTCACGCCGAGGAAGCGGAAACGGCCACGGAACTCCTACCAACGGTGGGAACGGCCTGGGCCGATGCAACTGTGGCAGCTGGACATCGTCGGCGGCGTATGGCTGGTCGACATCGCCACCGGAGCGCTCCGCGAGGTGAAGGTGGTGACCGGGGTGGACGACCACTCCCGGTTCTGCGTGACGGCGTCGGTGGTGGAGCGGGCCACCGGCCGGGCGGTGTGTCTGGCGCTGGCCGGGGCGCTGGCCCGGTTCGGTGTGCCGGACGAGATCTTGACCGACAACGGCAAGCAGTTCACCGGCCGGTTCAGCAGGGGCGGCGAGGTGCTGTTCGACAAGATCTGCCGGCACAACGGGATCATCCACCGATTGACCCAGCCGGCGTCGCCGACCACGACCGGCAAGATCGAACGCTTCCACCTCACGCTGCGGCGGGAACTGCTCGATGATCACGACCCGTTTGAGTCGCTGGGCGCGGCGCAGGCCGCCGTCGACAAGTTCGTCCGGGAATACAACGCCGACCGACCCCACCAAGCGCTGGATGATCAGCGGCCGGTCAGCCCGGCGGACCGCTTCACTCCGACCGGCGATGCGGAGCGAGAGTTGTTGCCGCTCTGGCTGCCCCCGACGCTCGTTGCGTCGCAGGGTACTTCGGACGAACCAGCCAGCAACGCCGACGAAAAGGCCGAGCTGGGAACGGGTTCGGGCACCACGGCCGGCTACCCGGGTGGAGCGGTGGAATTCGACCGGGTCGTCCCGCCGGCCGGGAACCTGCAACTCGCCGGCCGGCAGCTCTGGCTCGGACCCACTCGGTCCGGTCAGGTCGTCCGGTTCTGGGCCGACACCGACCTGATCCATCTGTTCATCGGCGGGACCCGGATCAAAACGGTGCGCTCGCACCTGACCGTGACCGACCTGGCCCGGCTGGTCGCCGCGGGTGCCGTGGCCGCCGGCCCGTCCCCGCTGCCACCGATCGAACCCGGCGATGCCGTCGAGGTCGAGCGGGTCGTCTCCCGTGCCGGCACCGTCGTCCTCGGTGGCCACGTCATCCTCGCCGCGGAGATCCTCAGCGGACGCCGCCTCGGGATCCGCATCGAACGCGACACCCTGATGTTCTTCGACCTGGACAGTCGCGAGCTGCTGCGGGTGCGGCCGAACCCGCTCAGCCACGACAAGATCATCCGACTCCGCGGGAACCGGCCGGCCGGCCCACCACCCCGACCCTCCACCGAACCGGTTCGGGTCCAGCGCCGCGTCTCGAGCACCGGCGTGATCATGGTGTGCAGCCAGAAGGTTTCGCTCGGCCGGACTCATCAGCACGAAACCGTGACGGTCCACGTCTCCGACACCACCCTGGCGATAGAACTCGATGACGGCGAAACCCGCGTGATCCGCCGGACTACGACACTGCCCGTCCGTAACATCAAGGCCGACCGACCACGATCGGTCGCACCCCAAGTTGTCTAGGCCCGGTGTAAAGGATCACCTGGCACAGAACCGTTAACTATCTCCTGATCCAAGGCAGGGCCAAGACAGGGCCAAGACAAGCGGATCATAAAGCGACCGTCGGTGGTTCGGTGGACTGAGACCCGTCGCGCGTCGGACTTGCCTACTCAAGCAGGTCATCGATGTTGGGGTGACGTCGCCGAGCGGTGGCCCGTTGGTCGACGGCCGCCGTCCGTGCGGCTGCCGCAGCAGCGGCCCTGTCAGCGGCGATCCTGGCCGGGAGGTAATGCTCCAGAGAGCGGAGCCAGTTCTGGGACTGATCCTGGACAACATCGGCGCCGGGTGTTTGGCGGTTCAGCGCTGATGAGGAGAGCAACGTGACGATGTGGGCGCGTGCGACTGATAGTGCGGCTTCCTGTTCCGAATGCTGATGTGCGTCGGTAACCGTTGCTACTGCGTCTGCCGCCGCTCTGGTGGCCCGTGCCTCTGCGTCGACGGCGAGCTGGACGAGTCGCTCCGCAACGACGCGTCTTTGGTCGTCGTTTTCATTCGCTGATTCGGCGTTGAGGTCGGCGAGGATGGCCGGTGCCAGGTCGTGGCGGAGTTCGGCGGCTTGAAGGATCTCCTCGACGATGTGTTCCGTGGCTTGGCGGGCGATGTCGCGGTATCGGCGATGCGATTCCGAGTTCTTGTGGTCCTGCCACAGGCTGTCGATCGCGCTTGCGGTGTTTCTGGTCGGCTCGGGTTCGGGTTGGTGGCGTGTGGCTGTGCATCCGGTAATGGCGGTGGCTTCGCGAAGTCGGTTGATGGTGGCGTCTTTGCGTTGGTCCCAATCGAGGCCGATCATGCCGACGCCGGCGTCGGGGTGGCGGGTGAGCTGCCATCCGGTCCAGAGGTGCCCGATGTCCTCGCGGATGCCGGGGTGGGTGAACCAGCAGGGTGGGATGACGGTTGCTGGGATCCGGTATGTGGCGCGGAGCCAGGTGATCCAGTCGGCGAGTCCGGAGAGGCGGCTTGCGTAGTTGGTGGGGTCGAGGTCGTCCCAGCACACCACCATGGGGATCGGTGGTGTGCTGGGCTGGCCCCCGAACATCGCCGGGTCGAAGGCCGGTTGGGTCACCGGGCCGCTCCGAGGGAGGACCGCGCGCGTGCCCGACTCGAGTCGACTCCGACGTCAGGTGCTAGCTGAACCGCCTCGAGCCGGCGGGCCTGCTGGTCCTCCCATGCCTGGCGGGTCTCGGCGACGGCGTTGGCCAGCCCGATGAGATGGTTGCGGACCTGGTCGCCGAGGTGCTCGTAGTCGCCGGCGCGGTCGGGGTCCGGGGTTCGATCCCCGGCGGCGACCATCCCGATCTTGGTTGCATCGAGCGTTTGCTGCGCGCCGCTTCCGCCGGGGGATTCGCACATGAACACGTAGCTGGACGGGCCGATGTCGCCGGGCACGCGCAGCACGGTAATGGTGGTGCCGGCGAAAGCGGCTTCGATGACGACCATGTCGTCCCCGCGGTCGTGCTCCCGAACGGTGTCGGGCCGCAGGGCCGCCTCGAGGTCGGCCCCTTCCTGTGTGCGGTCCGAGGCATGGTCGCGGTGCGTGATCGAGCCCGTTTCGATGGATTTGTCGAGGACCAACCGGACCTGGCGTGCGAGTTTGGCCTGTGTCGTGGGGAGTTCGTTGCGCTCACCGTGATTTCGGCTCATGGCCGGCGCGGGCTCGATTGCTACGAGATCGGCCTGAACCGCTTCTGTGCGTGCTTGGTCGGCGTCCTTGTCGTTCCGGTCTCGCGCGACCGGCTGCGACCGGTTTGGGTGGGTGTCGGAATTGTCGGCCCGGTGAGCGTGAGCGAGCTGCTCGGCCTCTCGGGTGATGACGACAGACGGGTCGAAGGTTGCGGCCCACCAGCGGTAGGCCTCGAACGCGGCCTGGTCCGGGGTTGCCCATCCGGCCTTTCGGCGCATGTACAGCCCGACGGCTCTTTCGGTCTCGTCGGCGCGGAGTCGGTAGTCCTCGCGGAGCGACTGGGTCACGTGGGCTGCGAACTGGCGGTTCCGTTCGTGGTCGACGCCGTTCACGGGGGCCGGGGTCACAGCGAGCGTCCGTTCGTGGGGGCTTGCTCCGGGAGAGGGGACGGCGCGACGCCGGCGGTTGCCGCTGCCATTGGCACGCTGGTCGGGGCGGGTTCGTTGGCGACGGGGACGTCACGACCGTTCTCTCGGATGACGGAGACGACTTGGCTGACCCTGGCGGTGCGGGTGTGGTGGTCCATGTCCGCCGGGAGGTTCCAGCTGGTGGTCGCGGGCGCCCAGCGGAAGCCATGGTCCTTGAGGGTGCGGTGCAGGGCGGTGGCGGTCCGGCCAACGCCGACGACCATGGTCGCTTCAGCGGTGTGGTAGATGGTCGGCGTGGTGTCCTGGTTGGCGTCCCTTCCGGTGCGGTCGCCGGGGACCTCGTCGTTGTTCAGGGTGACGGTGCGGGCGTAGACCTTGATGACGGCGCCGGTGGAGCCGTCGCGGCGGTCGAACAGTTCCAGTTCGGGGCGTCCTTCGACGGTGACCCGGTCGCCCTTGTGCAGGTTGTCGCCGGCGTCCTCGGCGGCCTGGCCGAAGAGGGTGACGTTGAAGTACTGCGGGTCGGTGGAGATCCACTCGCCGTTGCGCTTGACCCGCTCGTGGCTGGCGACCCGCAGGTGCGCCCAGCTGGTACCGGTGTTGCTGATACCGAAGTCGGGGTCGGCGCTGAGATTGCCGTCGATGGTGATGCGTGTAGCCATGGGAAGCTCCCATTCTCGTGGGTGTGCGATTGGCGGGCCGGGGCCATTCGTCATGCGGTTAGAACTCCCGCCGGCACCTCGCTGGCGCCATCCACAGATGCCTCACGGTGGAGGGAGCTAATTCCCCGCAGCGGGCGCCGACCAGAGGGGCTGGCTGCCGGCGTGCGGCTACAGGTGCCTGTCTCGCGCCGCGGTGAGTTGCCCAAATTCTTCGGCAGCGTTGGCCGGTGGTTTTCTGGCGGCCTGGTTCAGGATGGCCGACAGCCGTTGGTGGTCGGCGTGGTGGCGTCGATCAGCACATTGGTCGGGGCGGGGACCCAAAGGAGCGTCGCCGGAGATTTCCCACCGTTCCCGGAACGCGGCAATCATTTGCAGCATCGGACCGGCATCATTCTTCGGCAATTGCATGACCGATTTGGCCCAGGCCGGCGCGGATTCGATGGCGGCGTCGGCGAGGGACTCGGCTCGCTGTTCGACGAGTCGGTATCGCTTCCGCAGTGCGTCAATCATTTCCGGGTCCGACAATCCGATAGTGGCGTCGGCAATGATGCCCGCCACCATTTCCGGGCGACCATTCAGGGAACGGGTCTGTACGTCGGTCCGAATGGCCTTGGCGAGGTGTTTCGCCGTCATTGCTGCGAATGGTCGGGCCTGGATGATCCGAGGGAGTTCCTTCGCGATGTCCATGCCGGCGGTGTGGGCGTGGCGGATGGCGAGGACGAGGTCGGGGAGATCATCGGAATCCAGGAGTGACCTGGTGGCCGGCTTGTCCCCGAGAACAGCCAGGAGGAGTTCGGCGGCGGCGATCTCGTGGGCGTAGGCGGCGATGGTGTCGGCTTCGTCGGCCAGCTGCCTGATCGACACCACTCGGTCCTGTTCCGCCCGAATGGCCTCGTGCGCGGACGTGTCGGCCGCGGTGTGGGAAGTGATCGCTTGGGCGACCTGCTCGGTGGTCCAGGAGTCCTGATCGGCGGCCCCGCCGATGGGGTGGTCGGTGATTCCGCGGACCGTGCTGTCGGGGTCGAGGACGAGGTAGGCGGTGTTGCTGTAGCGGCCGCGGGTCATCGCGACGTAGAACGCTTCGCGGGGGGTCAGGGCATCGGCCAGCACATGGCTGGTGTCCACGGTGATGCCCTGGGCGCGGTGGGCGGTGGTCGCGTACCCGAGGTCGACATGGTCGCGGACGTAGGCGGCGGTCAGCGTGACCGGCACGGTGCCCGGCCGATCCGAGGTGAGGAGGCGGACGGTGAGTGAGCCGTCGCGGTGGGCGCGTTCGACCCGCCAACGTTGACCGTTGCGGACGAACCCGTCTCCAGGCAGCCGCGACTTTAGGGTGCCGTCGGGTTGGGCGCGGTTGATGCGTCGGGTGACGATGACATCGCCGCGGCCGATGGACAGGCCGTTACGGACCGGCGCGGTTGCGCTGTCGTCGACTTGCCCGGCACTGACGAGGTCGGCTCGGGCGCGCTGGTTGAGTTCGACGACGGTGTCGTTGTCGGCTGCGATCAGGACGCTGGTCAGGCCGGCGTGGGTGTCGGCCAGCCAGTCGATGTAGGCGTTGTCGGCCATCTGGTCGGCTTCCCCGGATCGGATCCGGTCGTGCTCGGCGTAGTCGTCGAGGGCGGTGTGGTCGCCCAGGCGAAGCCGGTCGGCGGCCTGTTCCTCCCAGGTGCGGCGGGTGCCGTCGGGTTCGACGAACCGGCGGACCTGAGTCAACGTGGGCGGATCCGGCCGGCTCGCGCAGAGCAGTCCGAACGCCCCGCCGGCCTGCACGGCGGAGAGTTGGCAGGGGTCGCCGACCAAGAGGAGCTTGGCGCCGGCCTGGCTGGCTTGCCGGGCGAGGTCGGCCAAGGTAAAGGTGTCGGTCATGCCGGCCTCGTCGACGATCAGCAGTTGGCCCGGCCGCAGCCGCCACCGTTCGTATTCCGCCCGAGCGATGCCGAGCGTCTGCCGCAGTTGGTCGGCGCTGGCGTCGTCGCCGGCCCGGTCGACCGCCTTCTGCAGGTCGCGGATCCGTTGAGAACGGCGGTCCCGCAGGTCCTGCTGTGCGATCCACTGCGCGGTGTTGTCCGTGACGATGCCCAGGTCCTGAGCCAGCACCTGCGCGGCGATCGCCGACGGAGCCAATCCGACGACGGTGCCGGGGCCGTGCTCCGCCTCCCACATCGCCCGCACGCCGGCCATGGCCGTTGTCTTCCCGGCACCGGCCGGCCCTACCAGCACGTCCACAACCCGGCCGGACGTGACGATCCCCGCGGCGGCCGGCGCCTGGTCCTCGACGGCCAACGCATCCCCACGGTCGGGCAACGGTTCGTGGGCGATGCGGTCGGCGCGGTCCGGGTCGACCGCCGGGCCGGTGCGATCGTCCGCCAGCCGGAGCAGGTCATCCTCGGTTTGCAGCACGCGGGCGGAGGTGAACACCTCGGCTGGGGTGAACGGGTTCGCCCCGTCCGTTTCCCGGAGCACGCCCGGGACCGGGGCGACCTCCGGTGGGTTCAGGGAGATTGACAACCGTTCGGCCGCGCCCACGACCCGATCCCGCACGGCGACCGCGTCGCCGACGGTCTCGTACTGGTGGTTTCGCCGGGCGAGCCGGCGGATCGTCTCGGCGGTCAGGTTCCACCGGGTCCAGGTCGCACGCGCGGTGGCGACCGCGTCGACGACCTCGGTGGCGATCGCGGCGACCTCGTTGTCGGGCACGTCCGCGGAGCGCAACAGCGCGGGCCGCGCGGCGGCCCCGGTACCGGCGACGGCGGCGGCCCAGGCCGCGGGATCGTCGTCAAGGACGTGAGCGGCGGTGGTCTGCCAGTGCCGGACGGACTCGGCCAGGTTCGGGGCCTTCTTGGCGTCGCGGGTGGACAGGGTCAGGTGTTGGCGAATCCGATTGACCGCGTTCGCCGATGGTCGGGTTCCGGTGCGGAGCACCTGCTCGGCGATTGCGGAGTCGACCGCGGCTTCTATGTCGGCGGAGCGCTGGGAGTAGGCGGCGATCAGCGCGTCCGGGACCGGGGCCAGTTCCCGTCCGGCGCGTCGGTTGTTGCCCTGCTGTCGTTCGCGGTGATTCCAGGTCAGGCCGGTGCGGCGGGTGATCCTGTCGGCCAGTAGCAGGTTGTAGGTCTCGGAGTAGGCGACCGCGGCCTTGTGCAGGGTGGCCGAGTCCACGGTGCGCCAGCGGCCGTCCGGTCCCTGGACCCGGTTCGCCACGGTGACATGGGTGTGTAATTGGGGGTCCCCTTTGCGGGAGTCCCAGTGGTCGAACGCGGCCGCGACCAGCCCCGTGGCGCGGACGCGGCGCACCCCGTTGGTGCCCATCCGGGTGAACGCTGCCTCGGACTCGATCCGCTCGAATGTCGCGGCCAGGGCCGCTCGGTGGGCCAGGTACAGCTGTTCCTGCATCGGGGCCGGCGCAAGGGCCCACAGCGCGGACACCGACTTCGGGACGCTGAACGTCAGGTCGAACCCGGCCACTGCCGTCCGAGTCTTGGTCTGCTTTTCCTCGGCGACGATCTTCTCGATCAACGCCGCCCGCGTCTCCGTGGTCAGCGTGTCCGGGAGCTTTCCGACGCGGCGGTCGATCCGCTCCTGCCGGGTCGGGTACCGGGCTGCAGGTCGTCCCAGTTGCCGGCCGTCGAAGGGGCTGCGCGACTGCTCGAACAATTCTCGCAGCTGCTGTTCGGTCACCTCGGACCCGACCATGTGCTCCGCGCCGAGCGCAGCAAGGCCGGAGCCCAGCCAGGTGCCGGGCGGGTAACCCTCGGCGGTGAAGTAGCGGGTCAGCGGAGACGCCCCCGAGTCCGCGGCCCGGCCGTCGCCGGCGGCGACATGGTCGACCAGATAGTCGACCGACGCCATCCGCGACAGACTCATCACCACCCACGCTCGTGCGGCTCCCAGCGGTGAGCTACCTGATCTTGGATCGGTGCCGCGAGGCGCAAATGCCAGAGGTGTATAGGCAGTAATGATCTTGGTCGGGGCTACCGTTGTCAGGTGGCATCGCTGACTGATGATTTGAGACTTGAGGGTTGCCAGCGACGCCGGATCCAGCTGTCGCGGGTGGAGCGGCGCGGGGTTCTCGGGTGCCGTCGGCTCAATGTCGTTCGAGCACCAGTTGAGGCACCGCTGGCGACGAGTGGTGTGTCGTTGCTCGGGACGGGGAGTGGTATTCCGTCTTCGTCGGGCCGCCCGTGGAGCCCTGGTCGAACTTGTACTCGTGGGTTGTCATTGCGGAGGAGGCGTCCGTGCCAAGATCGCCGGGGGCATCGGTCCGCGACGCCGGGGCCATCCGCACACCGAAGCGTCGGCGGGCAGGAGACGGCTCCGAGGCCGTCGGGCACAGGCTCGACCACGACCGCGCGCTGACCCAGGCGGAGCGTCCGCACTCGGCGTGGTCGGTGGCACGCTCGGAGCGGGCCGAGCGGGTCGACGTCCGCGACTTGGTGCTGGCGGGCCTGGCCATCGGCGGCCGGATCGGTGGGGTCTGTGCCATCCGCTGGCGCGACGTCACCATCCGCCGTGGGCAGGGCGAGAACGGCAGTTCCCTCTTGACCGGGCCCGTCTCGCTGGCTGCCACGGTGGACCTAGAGGCCTGCTGGGGGAGATCGTTCGGCATGAGTCCAATACCAAACCCAGCATCCGCCCAGTGCCGCTGCTGCCCCGCGTCGTTTCGCTCGTGGCCCGTCGCGCTGACGCTGCTGGCGTGGTCGATATGGCTACCGACGAACGGCCGGTCTTCCCCAACCCTGGCCGCTGGGGCCAGTGCGACAGTCGGCGGGACCGCTCCAATACTGCGGCGATCTTGCGCTCCGAGTTCGATTCGGCCGGCTACCAGTGGCTCAGCCACCACGGTCTCCGCCGCGCGGCTGTGACAGCGCTAGCGGACCACTTGCCGATCCGCGCGGTTGCCGACTACGCGGGCCCCAAGCATCCGCACCACGCTGGACACCTACATCGGTCCGGGCCGCCGTATCGGCCGATGTCGCGAAGTATCTGTGACCGGGCCGTAGCGACCCGGGTGGTCTAACGCGCGATTCGCTATGGCACCCTGGCCCAGCCGACCGTAAGGTTCGTTGTAGCACGGCGCGTGCTACAACATTGGCGATCCACTTACCAGACGCTGGGGGGCGATCATGGGCACCGTTACCGACTTGCTCGACCGTGACGTCTACCTGATGCCAGACGTCGATCAGATCTTGGGTCTGACAGCTGGTACGGGACGCCGTTGGATCGACGGATATGAACGCAGGGGCGTGAACTACCCCCCGATCATCCGAACACGGCCTACTGGCCGATCGGCCGTCACCTGGGGCGAGTTTGTCGAGGCGCGCCTGCTGGCCTCATACCGTGACCGAGACAAGATCTCGCTTCCACATCTCCGCTCCTACATGGCTGCCCTCAGGCAGCGATTCGGGACGCGATACCCGCTGGCTCACGCCGAGCCCTACCTGACCGTGCAGGGTCGCGCACTGGTGCTGCAGATCCAGCGTGAGTTGGACCTCGATCGGAATCTCATGTTGTTCGAGGACATCACCTCTGGTCAGCAGGGTTTCACCGCTGCCGCTTCCGAGTTCGTCGACTCGGTCGAGTTCGCCGACAATGTCGTTTCCAGCTTGCGACCGAACGTCCGGTTGCATGACGTCGTGGTCAACCCTGATCTCCGCTTCGGTGAACCGCAGATCGGTGGAATCTCAACCTCTGCAGTTGCGGAGGTGTACCGCGGCGGCGACACCTTCGATCAGATCGTTGACTGGTACGAATTGACTCCGGATCAGCTCAGCCAAGCCTTGGAGTTCGAGGGAATCACCAAAGCATCCTGACATCGGCGGGTGGGGGGCAACGCAGGTTGGCAGGAGTAGACGAGCCCATTCGGTTCTTCATTGACGAATCACTCATGGGCCTGGCGAAGGCGCTGCCGATACTGCGGCCCGACACGACAGGGTGTGGTCACCCACGGGGTGGGCACGGCATCATCCCGAGCACATTGGACCCGGAGTGGATCCCAGTCGTGGCCAAATACGATTGGATAGCTATCGGTGCTGACAAGAAGCTCCGGACGAGACCGGGCGAGTCCAATCTGGTACGCGCTCACGGCCTCCGTGTGATCCGGCTAGCCCCGAAGAGGTCTTTGAGCAACTGGGCTTACCTGAAGATGCTAATGAACAGGTGGGACGACATCGAGGCCTTCGTTGCGGACCGGACACTAGGGCCGTGGTTCCTTCGCGTGAGGCTTAACGACGTCACCGAGATGGACATCGGCGACTAGCGTGAGCACACGAGCTCCGTGTTGCCAGGAACAGACGTGCTCGGTATTGCCCTGTCGAACTCGGGGAAGCGAGCGGTGCACAAGACCGCATGGCCCCGGACGGCCCCGACGTCACATGAGGCGGGGCCGTTCTCTGTGTCATCGAGCCCGCCAGCGAGCACCCCACAAACCACCCCACAAACTCGTGAGACCCAATGAGCCGAGAGGGACCGTTGGCCGGGATCCGCTGTACCTGAATACGTGTAATGCGACTGGATGAATCTACATTAGGGTGATTCCCGGAATGAGAAGGTCTGGGGTTCGATTCCCCACAGCGGCTCCACACAGCGTCTGTTGCTCCGCTACAGCGTCTGTTGCTCCGCCGGATCGTGATGTTCGGCATTCGGTTGATGCCGGACAGTTCGGCTGATGGGTGACAGCTACTTCGGCTGATCGGTGACAGTCCCGAGTTCATCCGGGAGTTGGTCCGGGCCCGCCTACGCTGGCGTCAATGCGCTCCGTTCCCGGGTGGATCTGGCCCAACATCACCATGCTGGCCCTGGTCGGCGGGTACGTGTGGTGGCGGCTGGTCAAGGGCACCACCCGTCCGCGGACCACCGCACGACGTGCCTGGACCGTCGTGATCGTCGCGGTGACGGCCCTGGGACCCCTCGCGTTGATCGCGCAGTACGCACTGCCGATCGCCGCGCAGCGGGTGCTGATCGGGCCCATCGGCTGGACCTGCTACGGCCTGCTGATCTTCCTCGCGACGGCGACGGTGCTGACCGAACCGGTGCGGATCTGGTGGTGGTGGCAACGCTGCCGCCCTCAGCGGGCAACCGTTTCCGAGAGCGAGGCGACGCACGCCGGATCGCCGCAGACCACTCCGCACATGGGAACGCAGAGCGCCCCCGCGGCGAATGAACCAGCGGCGCATGAACCAGCGCCGCAGACCCACTCGACGACCACTGTCACAACGGCGCCACCCGACCCGGATCGCCGGCTGTTCCTGCAGCGGGCCCTTGCCGTCGGCATCGGCGCGGTCGCCACCATCACGACGGGCATCGCGGCCCGATCGGCCCTGGGCGGTCCCGCGGTCCGGACGGCCACCATCGCACTGCCAAACATCCCGGCCGAAGCGGTGGGCATGCGCGTCGCCCTGATCAGCGACCTGCATCTGGGCAGCGTGCTCGGGGCCGACTTCTGCAGGTCCGTCGTCGAACTCGTCAACGCGCAACAGCCCGACGTCATCTGCCTGATCGGTGACCTGTCCGACGGTTCGGTCGCCGAGCTCGGGGAGGAGCTGCGGCCGTTGGCGGATCTGCGCGCGCCGGAGGGCGTCTTCGTCGTCACCGGCAACCACGAGTTCTATTTCGACCCGGACGGCTGGATCGCGTTCCTGCCGCAGCTCGGCATGCGGTTGCTGGCCAACGAGGGGGAGCCGGTGCGCGGGTTGTTGCTGGCCGGTGTCCACGACATCGCCGGACGGCCGACCGGACGCGGACCCGACATGGACGCGGCACTGACGACCCGGGCGCCTGACCAGCCCGTCATCATGATGAGCCACTCGCCGAACCTGGTCGATGACGCCGCTGACCGCCAGGTGGATCTGATGGTGTCCGGGCACACCCACGGCGGGCAGTTCTTCCCGGGCACGCTGGCCGTTGCTGCCACGTCCAAGGCTGTGTCGGGCTACTACTCCTTCGGACCCACCCAGTTGTTCATCACCAACGGCGCAGGATTCTGGGGACCGATTGCCCGGCTCGGCGCGCCGCCGGACATCACGATGCTCACGCTGGTCGCGCCGGGGACGTCCGCGCCGGCCGCCAGCTGAGCGCACCGATCTCCGCTGAGCGCACCGACCTTCAGCTGAGCTCACCGACCGTCAGCCCAGCGCTGGGACGATCGAGCCCTCGACGAACTGCACGAATGCATCGGCTTCGAACCCGGCCGGATCGTTGATGCACGCCACGACGACCACCATGTCCAGGTCAGGGACCACCTCGATGAGCTGACCGGCGTATCCCACGGCGGCGAAGGCCGGATGCCCGCCGGCATCCATCGCCCGCCACTGGTAGCCGTAGCCCGGCCAGGTGGAGTCCCCGGTGTCCACATGCTGGGCGGTGGACGTCGCGACCCAGTCCGCGGGGACAACCCGGCGCCCCTGCCAGGAACCACCGGCCAGGTACAGCTGCCCGAGCTTGACCATGTCGGTCGGCGTCATCGCGATGTCGCTGCCGCCGAAATGAAGGCCCGTCGGATCGGTCCCCCAGGCGAAGCCCTGTGGCCACGGGTCCGGGTCACCGACAAACGCAGCCGGCTCGCGAGCCGATTCGGTGTCGATCCCGAGAGGGTCGAAGAGCTTCTCCCTGGCGTAGTCGAGGACCGTTCGGCCGGTTGCCTGCGTGATGACGGCGGACAGGAGGTGCGACCCGGCACTGGCGTAGGACCAGGCGGTTCCGGCCGGTTGCTCCAAGGGTGTGCTCACAACGGTGCTGATCCAGTCGTCGCTCTCGGGCCACCGGTCATCGCTGCCGTCGCCGACGATCCCACCGGTCATGGTCAGGATCTGCTCGAGCGTGACGGCCGCGACCTCCGGCAGCATGACGTCGCGGTAGCGGGGAAGCAGCTCACCGAGCGTGGCGTCGACTCCCGGGATCGATCCCTCGTCGATGGCGATGCCGATCAACGCGGACATCACGCTCTTGGTGACCGAGTAGACGTTTCCGGTGACGTCCGGTCCGCCGTTCGCACCGTAGTGCTCGACGACCGGCTTCCCGTCCACGTCAACGATCACGGCCTTGATCAGCCTGTCGTAACGGTCCCCCGGGCTGAGGAAGAGCTCGACCTGACGGTCGACTTCCAGCACCTGTGCCGCCGTGACGGTGGTATCGGACGCAGCGGTGCCGGCGACTGCAGAGGTAGTGGCGACCGCGGCAGGGCTCGCCAGCGGGGCGGTGCTGGAAGTTGTGGCAGGGCTGGCGACTGCGGCGGGGCTGGGGGCAGCGGTGCTGCTCGGGCCGGACGTGCTGTCTGCCGACGGGTCCGACTGACACCCTGCGGTGCCGAGCACAGCGACACTCAGGAGAGCGATCCACCTACCTCGGAACCTCGGTCGGTAGAGCGCGCCGCCCCTGGAGAACGAGGTGCGCCGGCCGTAGCCCGACCGGTGCGACGTTGCGTGTCCGTCCATCTCCCACCACCACCCTAAGTAGAGTAAAGACTAGGGCATGGATGAGTGGACCGGAAGCCCCAAAGCTGCGATCAGCGGGGTCTTCAATCTCCGTTCCTTGCGTCAGTTGGTGGAGCAGGTCGCCCGGTACTCCTGCGCGCCGAAGTTGGCCTGCCATGCGTCAGCCGTCAGATCTCGTCCGGCGCGGCCAACAGCTCGCGGCCCCGGTCGAGCAACCGCTGGAACTGCTGCGTGTCGATGTCATCGGCCGGAGACACTCGGCGCCTCGGCGATCGAGACCGTCGCAATCGCAGGACGCAGCCCTGCACCACCTTCTGCCATGACGCCGGCGGATCGTCGGGCCACAGGGCGTCCGCGAGTGACGCGGCGCTGACCACCTCCCCGGGGTGCAGCGCCAACGCCGTCACGACCACCCGATCCCTCGGCGACAACCCCACGGTGTCGCCGTTGATCGCCAGTGGACCCAGAAGAGCGATCCCGGGCGTGGTCATTCACGCAGTCTCGACCTGCGGTGATGAGCGGTCAATCGCGCTGATACCGGGCTGATACCGGGGGGAAAGCGGGTCGATCCGTCAGCATTCCTTCCCGGGCGTGACCGGGTCCTGCTTGTCCAGGGCGGCCAGGATCGTCGCGCAGATGTCGGCGAAATTCTTCAGCTGCTGCGGGCTGAGCGGATCGAACATGATGGACCGCACCGTCTCCGCGTGGCTCGGCGCCACTTCGACCAGTCGCTCGAAACCGGCGTCGGTCAATTCCGCCACCTGGCCGCGGCGGTCGCCCGGGGCCGGCATCCGGCGCACCCACCCGGCCTCTTCGAGCCGTGCGACGGCA
Source organism: Nakamurella sp. GG22 (assembly GCF_052976845.2). Taxonomy (NCBI): domain Bacteria; kingdom Bacillati; phylum Actinomycetota; class Actinomycetes; order Nakamurellales; family Nakamurellaceae; genus Nakamurella; species Nakamurella sp. GG22. The sequence continues at coordinate 131,886 of NZ_JBRIIO020000015.1, forward strand.
TGCGAGACACGCGACTGCGACGCCCTGACCACCTCGGCCAGCTGATTCATCCGCAGTGAGCGCCGCGGCGCCTCGGACAGCATGGCCAGGATCAGGTAGTACGCGTGCGGCATGCCGGCGGCCTGCTGGAGGTCGCGCTCGATGTGACCCGAGAGCTGGCCGGACAGTCGCAGGAAGTCACGCCACACGTGCTGCTGCTCGTCGGACAGCCAAGGGTCTTCGCGCACAGGAGGATTATCAGCCCGCCGGTCGTTGACCGCGCTACTAAGTACTTGAACGCTCATGTAAATCAGCGTAGACTCCCTTCAGACGAGCACACCGAAGACCAGCCGAATCGAGCTCCCGTGACCACCGAACACGTCATCGACACCTCAACGAGCACCGCCCGCGAAGGTTCGGGCGCCTCGGAGCGGATGCCGGTGCTGTATCTCTCGCATGGCGCCCCGCCGCTGGCCGACGACGCGACCTGGACCTCGGAACTGAAGTCCTGGAGTGCCGACCTCCCCCGGCCGACGTCGATCCTGGTCGTCTCGGCCCATTGGGAATCCGCTCCGCTCACCGTCAGCGCCACCGAGACGGTCCCGCTGACGTACGACTTCTGGGGCTTTCCGCAGCGGTACTACGACGTCACCTACGAGGCTCCGGGGGCACCCGAACTGGCCAGGGACGTGCACCGCCTGCTGTCCAGGCCCGGCTCGGAAGTGCACCAGGATCCGCACCGCGGGCTCGACCACGGCGCCTATGTCCCGCTGGTGGAAATGTTCCCCGAGGCCGACATCCCCGTGCTCCAGGTGTCCATGCCGACCCTCGATCCGCGCCGGCTGTTCGAGATGGGCCGCAGCCTCGCCCCCCTGCGGGACCAGGGCGTGTTGATCATCGGATCGGGCTTCACCACTCACAACCTGTCCGAGGCGAACTTCGGCGACACCAGCGGCCAGGCCCCGGTATGGGGTCAGGAGTTCGACGCGTGGGCGAAGGAAGCCGTCGAGTCGGGCGACGTCGACGCCGTGCTGGACTTCGAGCACCGGGCACCCGCCGCGCGCCGGGCGCACCCGCGCACCGAGCATTTCGCCCCGCTGTTCGTCTCGCTCGGCGCGACCGCCGACACCTGGTCGGACGCGCACAGCACGGTCGACGGGTTCTGGTACGGGATGGCCAAGCGGTCCTTCGAGATCAACTGACCGGCTTGCTCTTTCGGCGGGCGATGCCCACACCGATCAGCGACACGACGCCGCCCAGCACGGCCAACGGGACCGGCACCTCGTCGAGGAAGACCCAGCCGAGCAGGATCGCGATCGGCGGCACCGCGTAGGTGGTCGCCCCGAGCCGGCCGGCATCGCTGCGGGTGAGCGCATACGCCCAGGTCACGAACGCCGCGGCCGTCGGGACGACACCGAGGTAGAGGACGCCGAGGTCGGCACTCGTCGGTGCGTTCGACACGTCTGAGATCAGCGCCGGCAGGAACGGCAGGCAACTGACGGTCCCGATCAGACAGGCCAGCCACGTCACCTGCAATCCGGGAACCCGCCGGAGAACCACCTTCTGACCCACCACGGCCACCGCGCAGACCACCGCGGCCAGCAGCACGAGCAACACCCCGGCGATGTCGATCCGGCCGGTAGAGGTCGCGACGCCGATGATCAGCGTGCCGGCGAACGCGACCAGGCCGCCGATCACCAGCATCCGGGGGAAACCCTCGCCGAGCAGCAGCCCCGCGAGCACCCCGATCAGGATGGGCGCGAGCTGGATCAGCATCGCGGCCGTACCTGCGTCGACGTGCTGCTCGCCGGCGTTCAGGGCGACGTTGTAGACGCCGAACCACAGCACGCCGATCATCGCCACCAGTGCCCAGTCGCGCCGGTTCATCGGCACCCACCGGCGGGTCCAGAGCATCATCAGGCTCAGGCAGACCGACCCGATCGCGAGCCGGCCGAGGCTGAGGCCGCCGGGTGAATAGCTCTGGCCGACGAACCGGATGACGACGAACGCCGACGCCCAGGCCAGCACCGTGAACGACACCGCGAGCGGGACCTTCCAGGAGGCGCCTGCAGGACGGGGTGCGGACGTGACACCCACCCGTCCGCCGGCGACGACCCGGTCCACGGGTCCGTCGTTGCTCCTGATGACATCTCCCTGCCGACCGCTGCTCATGGAAGCCACTCTGCTGGGCCGGATCGTTCAGATCCAGCGAGTATTTCTGGACCGAAGTATGCAGTTCTCCTGACGTGTCCGACTGCAGGGTCCGCAGGTCGCAGACTAGAGGGGTGAGCGCACCGACCCTGCTGCCCGTCGAAGTAGCGGCGGTGCACCGTGCCGTCGAACTCGCCGGCCGTGGTGCCGGCTCGGTGCTGCCGAACCCCGTCGTGGGCTGCGTGCTGCTCGCGCCGGGCGGCTGGACGGTGGGAGAGGGCTACCACGACCGCCCGGGCGGCCCGCACGCCGAGGTGGTCGCACTGGCCGCCGCTGGGGAGTGGGCGCGCGGAGCGACCGCGGTCGTCACCCTCGAGCCGTGCAACCACACCGGCCGGACCGGGCCCTGCTCCGAGGCACTGGTCGCCGCGGGGGTGAGCCGGGTGATCGTCGCGGTGGCCGACCCGTGGCCGCCCGCCGCCGGCGGCGTCGATCGACTGCGGGCCGCGGGTGTGGACGTGGTCGACCTGCCCGCACTGGTGAACTCCGGTTGCCCCGTCGATTCCCTGCGCGAGGCCGCGGTGGCCGTGGTGTCCGCGTCGGAGGACGTCAACCGGGTATGGCTGACCGCGACCCGGGAGGGTCGCCCGTTCGTCACCTGGAAGGCGGGGATGACGGTCGACGGCCGGGTGGCGGCACCGGACGGCACGAGCAAGTGGATCACCTCGCCGGAGTCGAGGGCCGACGTGCACGCCCTGCGATCCAGGGTCGACACCATGATCGTCGGCGTCGGGACGGTGCTGGCCGACGATCCGCAGCTGACCGCGCGCGATCGGGACGACGGGCTGGTGGCTCGTCAGCCGCTGCGGGTGGTCCTCGATTCACGCGGTCGAACACCTGCCGCTGCAAGGGTTCTCGATGCCTCGGCCGAGAGCTGGGTCGCCACTGCGGCGGACGTCGGCGCCGATCGCCAGGGGCGGGTGGACCTGCTGGAGACGCTGCGACAGCTGTATCGCCGGGGGCAGCGCCACGTGCTGCTCGAAGGCGGTCCCACGGTGACGGCGTCATTCCTGGACGCGGGCCTGATCGACGAGGCCATCGTCTACGTCGCGCCGACACTGCTCGGCGCGGGGCGTTCTGCGCTCGACGGTGGTGCGGCCGGCACCCTGGCGGACGCGCACCGCGGCGAACTCCGGGACGTTGCCAGGATCGGACCCGACGCCCGGCTGAGGTTCGACTTCCGGCGCTGAGCCCCGCGTTCCGCCGCCAGCCCTGGCCATCGTCGCCTCGGGGGCGGACCATTCCCGCATGGCTCTGTCACTGGCGAAGCAGATGATGTCCTCGTTGCCGGAGTTCCGCTACCAGCCCAGCACCAAGCGGGTGCGGGTGCGCCTCGATGGGCGGCCGGTCGCCGACACCGCCACGCCGATGCTGGTCTGGGAGCCGCTCCGGGTCGTGCCGTCGTACGCCGTCCCGGAGACCGACATCACCGCAACCCTGCTGCCCGCGGACGCCGCGGACCCCCCGCCCGAGTACCGCGCCGTCCAGTTCGGCGAGGGCGGTCCACGGCTGCTCGACCCCGGGGTGCCGTTCGCGGTGCACTCGGCGGACGGCGACCCGCTGACAGTGCGGGTCGACGGCGCCACCCGGGAAGGCGCGGCGTTCCGACTGGGGGATCCCGATCTGAGGGGCTTCGTCGAGCTGGATTTCGGTGCCTTCGAGTGGTTCGAGGAGGACCAGCAGATCTTCGGCCACCCCACCGACCCGTACCACCGGATCGACATCCGGCCGAGTTCCAGGCGGGTCCGCATCGAGCACCGGGGAACCGTCCTGGCCGACACCGACCGCGCGAAGATGCTCTTCGAGGGCGCCTTCCCGATGGCCCGGTACTACCTGCCACGCGAGGACGTGCGGGTCGACCTGCTCCCCGGCGTCGCCCGCACCACCTGCGCCTACAAGGGGAACGCCACCCACTACTCGATCGACGCAGGCGGGGAGAGGTTGGTCGACATCGCCTGGAGCTACGAGGAGCCGCTCGCCGACGCCCGTGACGTGGTCGGGCTGATCTGCTTCTACCAGGAACGGCTCGACCTGATCGTGGACGGCCGGCCGTTCGAGCGGGTCCGGACACCCTGGTCGTAGCCGGCGTGCGTCAGCGGTCCGGCACTGCTGCCCGTTAGGCAGACCGGAACTGCTGACCGTGCTCCTCGAGCCAGGCGCGCAACACCGTCACGGCCCGGGGGCCGACGCCGTGCAGGGCCAGCAGCTGGGCCTCCGTCACCGCAGAGACATCGGACAGGGTGCGGATCCCTGCGGCGTCCAGGGCGCGGAAGGCGGGTCGGCCGATGGTGGCGGGAACGGTGGTCGACGGCTCGGGCATTGGTTCCTTCCGGGCGGCGATGGTCCCGCGGCAGCAGCGGCGCTGCCGCGGGACCACCCTGAAGATCGAACTATTCCCGGGTCAGCTTTCCGGGCCGAAGGCGGACGGGGCCACCTCCACGATCTTCCCGGCATCCGGAATCCCGAAGAAGAGGCCGTTGATCGTCCCCGACGACGCGTACAGGGCACCGTCCTTGTACAGCAGGCCGGAGGGCTGGGTGACCTGCGCGATGGTCCGATGGCCCCTCGTATCCACCCGGACGATGCGGCCGACCGCATCCAGCGTGGCGGGGTCGCCAGGATTGGCGTTCTCGATGCCCTCGAGCAGTTCGGAGACGTAGACGTTGCCGCGACGGTCGACGGCGACGCCGGTGGGTCCGTTGAACCCGCTCAGCACCTTCTTGACCTTGGCTGTCTTCGCGTCGAGGACGTAGACGCGGCCCTCGCCGGGCACCTCGGCGGACAGCGTGGACACATAGAGGGTGCCGCGCGGGCCGTAGGCGAGGCCGGTCGGTACGGAGTCACAGCCGACCGTCTCCGGGCTGTTGTTCGGTGCGCCCGCGCAGGCACCGGTGGTGACGAGCGGCGGAACGAAGTACGTGGAGACCTTGCCGCGCTTGTCCACCCGGAGCACGTCGTTCCCGCCGCCGTCCGCGACCAGAGCGAAGCCGTGGCGGTGGTAACGGTCGTCCAGCACGAAGAACGGGTTCGAGAGTGCGTCGACCGGCACGCCGTCGACGAACTGCACCTGGCCGTCCGGGTTCGCCTTGAGTTCGTACGCCCGGAGGTCGGCCAGTTGGCGCGGCGTGCCGCCGGGCCGGGCGACCAACAGCGATGCCGGCGGCGTCGGGCCGGGGACCTCGGCCGCGCTGGCGAGTGCAGCTGGTGCGTCCGGCGGAGGAGTGTCGTCAGCGGTGACGATGGCGAACTTGCCGCCGATCCGTGCGGCCCCGGAGGCCCCTGCGACGCCCGTGACGACCGGCTTCGTCGACCCTGACCGGATGCCGACCCGGGTCACCTGGCCGGGGACTGCCTCGGTGACGTACAGCGTCCGACCGGGACCGTCGGCCAGTTCGAGCGGACCGTCCAGGCCGTCCGCCACCACGGTGATCGGCTGTCCGCCGTGGTATCCGCCACCTCCTCCACCCTGTTGACCCGCAATCACTGGCGCTGCCGTCAGCGCCATCACGCATGTGGTCGCGGTCAGCACTGCCACAACCGCAGAACTCCGTCGCATGCGCACCCCTCTCCGTGAGCAAGCCGGGTCGGCCCCGATGGCCGACGCAGTCGGCAATGTGCGAGAGAGTAAATGCCCGAAAGAGTCTTCGCAGGACGGTTTTTCACCTGTATGTCCACGGAGGTTGCTCCGTCCGGATCGGTGCGTCACCGGTCGGTTGGCTGGACACTGTGCCGTCGGGGTGATCCGATCCGACGAGTGCGAACATGCTGACTCTCAGTACTGCAATCGTGATCGCCGCTCCTCCGGATGCGCGGGGTCGGGTTGGCGAGATGAAGATCGACTTCGTGCCGGGTGAAGTGCCCGATACCGTGGCGACTCGCGGGTTCCGGGGCGGCTTGCCGCGGCGCCGTCCAGGCAGGATGGCGGTGCAGGATGGGGTGGGACCCAACAGGGGTGGGCCCCGTGGGGATCGAACCCACAACCCGCGGATTAAAAGTCCGCTGCTCTGCCAATTGAGCTAGAGGCCCGCGATGGGGGTGTCCGAGCAGGGCCCCCGGCCGCCACGCGAGCCTACCGGCTCGCTTGGATGGACCAGACATCACGGCGAGGGGGACCGCATGGCCCGGCACGATGACGAACACTTCCATGACGACGAGACGACCGTCATCAGCGATGGCCGGCAGTCGGCCGAGGCAGTCGATTCCGCCGCGCAGCAGCCGGCCGCCGGCTCCGAAGAAGGCGCGACCGGTCCGGAGGTCGGCCCCGGCCCGGAGGGCGGCCCCGGCCCGCAGGCCGGCCCGGAAGCCGGCGCGCAGTTCGGCCCGGGCTCGGGCCAGGAGGGCATTTCCGGCCAGGAAGGCATCCCCGGCCACGAAGCAGGCCGGGGAATCGGCCCCGGACCGCAACGCCCGGCGATCGAACCGCCGCGGCCCGCGCCGGGGGGCGAGCGCCGCGAGGTCGTGCAGCCGCCCGGACCCGCACTGGTCGCCGTGGGGCTCGGCCTGCTGACGAAGAACGGCTGGATCTTCCAGGACATCAACCTGACCCTGCGGCCGTCGTCGGTCGCGGCGATCGTCGGGCCGGCCGGGACCGGACGCACCTCCCTGCTGTTGGCGCTCGCGGGCCGGATGGAAGCCAACACCGGGTCGCTCACCATCGCCGGGCACAGCCTCCGCGACCGCCCGAAGAACGTCCGGGCGGTCAGTGCGGTCGCCAGGGCGGGCCGGTCGGTCGGGCCCGAGCCGCGGCTGACGATCAGCGAATCGGTCACCGAACGCTGCCTGATCGAGGACGAGCCGGTGCTGTCCGGCCGCTCACGGTTCGACGAGGCCTGTAAGGCACTGAATTTGGTCGTGGATCCGAAGATGCAGGTCGGGCGGCTCGCCGGGGAGCAGGCAACCCTGCTCGCGCTCGCGCTCGCCTGCGTGCGGGTCAGTGCGGTGATCATCCTGGACGACCTGGACCGCGACGTCTCCGCGGCGACCCAGCAGCGGATGCTCGATGCCCTGATCCGGCTTGCGAAGGCGATGGGTCCGACCATCATCGTCACGACCACCGACCGCATCCCGGTGATGGACGCCGATGTCGTCCTGGACCTCACACCTATGGACGGCGCGGCGATCTGGGAGCTCGACCCGCGCGACGCGCCGACCGAGGTGCTCTCCCGTGAGCTCGGCGGCTACGGGGCATCGCCCTGGGCGGCCGAGCTGGGGACGGTGGACGCGGGTCCCGATCATGACTCGGACTCGGACCCGGACAATCCGGCCGACGACCTCGCCGCCGACCCGGATCACGACGGTCGGTGGAGCCGCGAGCGGTGGGAGTCGCCGCCGTCAGGCGGATACGACGACTCCGGACCTGACGACTCCCGACCCCGCGACCCCGGATCGACGGCGGCCGGATCCAGCCCCGCGGGCCCGACCGGCCCCGGCCCGAACCCTGCCGGCCCGACCGACCCAGGACCGAACGCCGGCGCCGCACCCGGCGCTGATGACGCCCCCGCTTCGACAGAGGACCCCCGATGATCAAGACCGTCAAGCTCGCCTCGTTCGAGGTGCGCCGGTTCAAGGGCCCGCTGCCGATCGTCGGGCTGCTGTTCCTGTTGCTGGTGCCGACCCTGTACGGCGCGCTGTACCTGTGGTCGAACTGGGACCCGTACGGCAAGACCGACCAGGTCCCGGTCGCCGTGGTCAACCTCGACGAACCGGTGGAGGTCGACGGGCAGCAGGTGGCGGCCGGCAACAGGCTGGTCACCGAACTGCAGAAGGACGAGATCTTCGACTGGCAGTTCGTCAGCGAGGACGAGGCATCCGACGGCCTCGCGGCCGGCACCTACGAGATGGTCGTCACCATCCCGCCCGAGTTCTCGGCCGACCTGGCCAGCGGCGCCGGGCAGAACCCGACCCGGGCGATCGTCGTCCTGCAGCGGGATGACGCCAACGGCATCGGGATCGCGTTGTTGACCGCCTCGGCGCAGAGCCAGCTCGAGGCCGCGATCGACAGATCCGCCATCGGCGCCTATTTCGACTCCGTCTTCGCGAACCTGGACACCATCCGGACCGACATCGGCACAGCCGCAACGGCCGCCGGCCAGCTGGCCGCGGGTGCGACCACCGCACTGGCCGAGGCCACCGACCTCTCCACCGGCATCACCGCGGCGAAAGAGGGCTCGGCGCAGGTGGTCGCGGGTCTGGCCGACGACAAGGCGCAGTCGGCCCAGCTGGTCACAGGTGCCAGCGACGCCAAGGCGGGGTCGGCGTCCCTGCTGACCGCGCTGACAGCGTTGGACACCGGCGCCGCCGAGCTCGGTCCGCAGGCCCAGGAGGTCGCCGATGGCAACCAGCAGCTGGCCAGCACGGTGGCCCCGGTGCTGAACGCCGTCTCGTCGGCGTTGCCCGCGCTGGGCCAGGCGGGTGCCAACATCGTCGCCGCCACCGATGACGTCGCCAGCTTCTCCTCGGTGCTGAGCCAGCAGTCCTCCGATGCCAACTCCGCACTCGCCCAGTTGAAGGCGTCGAACCCGGGCGCGGACTACGGACCGATCGAGACGGCCCTGACCGGTATCCAGGAGTCGGCGTCGGGCCTCGCCCAGGCCTCTGCCCAGGCCAGTCAGGTGGCGCTCGACGTCAACGACGCCGCGCAGTCGGTGAGCTCTGCGGGCGGCGGGGACCTGTCCGGCGCCGGTGCCGAGCTGACCGGGCTGGCGACCCAGTCGGCCCAGGTGGCGACGGGTGTGCAATCCCTGAGCAGCGGCATCACGACGGCCAGTTCCGGTGCCGCCACGCTGGACAGCGGGGTCAGTCAGCTGTCCACCGGAGCCACCGCGCTGGATTCTGCGATCGGCCAGCTGCAGCTCGTGGCCCAGAAGCTTGACGACGGCCTGGGGACGCAGGAGAAGGGCGCGGCGACGCTGGTCGACCAGTTGACCCAACAGGACACCGGAGCGAAGGCGCTGTCGACCCAGCTCGCCGACGCTGCGAAACGTGTCCCGACCCTGGATCCCGCCCAACGGGCCGACGCCGCGCAGGTGCTGTCGTCACCCGCCGACGTCCAGGAGGTCGTCGACAATCCCGCGACCTATTACGGCCGGGGACTCGCGCCGTTCCTGTTCGGCCTTGCCATCTGGGGGTTCGGCATCACGGCGTTCGCGCTGCTGCGGCCGGTGTCGGCACGGGCACTGGCCGGCCGCGCGCGGTCGTCCCGCATCGCCGTCGCCGGCTGGCTGCCGGTCCTGGGCATCGGCGCGGTCGGCTCCCTGCTGCTGTTTGGGATCGTCTGGCTGGGACTCGGTCTCGACCCGGTCAACGCGTGGGGAGCACTGGGCGTCGTGGTGCTCGCGGCCGCGTGTTTCACGGCGATCGCCCACCTGCTCCGGACCTGGCTCGGCACCGTCGGTTCGGCGATCCTGCTCGTCCTGCTGTTCGTCCAGCTGACCAGCGCCGGGGGGCTCTACCCCGTCGAGGTGCTGCCCGCGCCGTTCCGGGCCGTGCACAACTTCATCCCGTTGACGTATGTGGTCGATGCCCTGCGGATCACCTTCACCGGCGGCCCCACCGACCGGCTGTGGCGTGACGTCGCGGTGCTGGGTGTGCTCACCCTGATCGCCGTCGGCCTGGTCGTGTACGTGGTCCACCGCAAGCGCCGTTTCACCCAGCGGGACCTGCACCCCGCCCTCGGCTGACGAGCGGCCCGGGGACGCCGCACCGGGGCCAAGATCGTTCGCCAGGCGTACTTGCGTTCTCGCCAATCCAGGTGCATGATTGCGTCCAACAACTAGATGCGTTGTGCACGCAACTATTAATCAGCCTTTGGAAAGGGGAGGGATGACCAGCCTGCACCTGTCGCCGGCCGACGACCTCACCGATGCCCCCGACCCCGAGCTGCAGCGCTCCGCCGAGGAGATCGCCGCGGCGATCATCACGATGATGCGCCAGCTGAACAGCATCAAGTCCCGGGTGGCGACGGACCCCAACGCCGACCATTCGCAGTTGTTCCTGCTTGTCCGGCTCGCCCAGCACGGCCCGAGCCGGGCCAGCGACCTCGCCGAGCAGGTCTGTGCGGATCCGTCGACGGTCTCGCGGCAGGTGGCGTCGCTGGTGAAGGCGGGGCTCGTCGAGCGTCAGGCGGATCCGGACGACGGCCGCGCATCGATCCTGGTACCGACCGAACTCGGCCTTGCCCGGGTGAGGGAGTTCTCGGTACAGCGGGGCGCCACGATGCGGCCGGTCATCGCCGACTGGCCGCAACAAGAACGGGACGACCTGCTGCGTCTGATCACCAAGTACACCGAGGGCATCGAGGCCCATCGCGAACAGATCATCACGGCGATGCTGCGCCACCATGGGAAGGAACCCTCCTGATGTCCACCGCAACACCCGAGGTCGCCGAATCACCGGCCGGCCTGACCCACTCACAGATCAAGACGATCCTGATCGGGTTGATGGCCGGCATGCTGCTGGCCGCCCTGGACCAGACCATCGTCTCCACCTCGATCCGCACCATTGCCGATGACCTGCAAGGACTCTCGGCCCAGGCCTGGGTCACCACGGCCTACCTGATCACCTCGACGGTGACCACCCCGCTGTACGGGAAGCTGTCGGACATCTACGGCCGCCGCCCGATGTTCCTCATCGCGATCAGCATCTTCATCGTCGGCTCGATCATGTGCACCTTCGCCACCTCGATGTACCAGCTGGCGGCGTTCCGCGCCGTGCAGGGCATCGGTGCCGGTGGCCTGTTCTCGATGGCGCTGGCGATCCTCGCGGACATCGCGCCGCCCCGTGAGCGCGCCCGGTACCAGGGCTACTTCCTGGCGGTCTTCGGAACCTCGTCCGTCGTCGGCCCGCTGGTCGGCGGCTTCTTCGCCGGCGCGGACACCCTGTTCGGCATCACCGGCTGGCGCTGGGTCTTCCTGATCAACGTCCCGATCGGCCTCATCGCCCTCGCCGTGGTTGCGAAGGTCCTGCACCTGCCGCACATCCGCACCGACCACCGCATCGACTGGTGGGGCGCCGGTGCGCTGGTGCTCGGCATCGTCCCGCTGTTGGTGGTCGCCGAGCAGGGCAGGATCTGGGGCTGGGGCTCGCCCGCCGTGCTGAGCCTGATCGCGCTGGGCATCATCGGCGTCGTCTCGTTCATCCTGATCGAACGCCGGATGAAGGACGAGGCGCTGATCCCGATGCGGCTGTTCAACAGCCGGGTCTTCTCGATCGGCCTGTCGGTCAACGTGCTGATCGGCCTGGGGATGTTCGGTGCGCTGAGCACCCTGCCGCTGTACCTGCAGTTGGTGAAGGGTGCGACGCCGACCGAGTCGGGCCTGCTGCTGATCCCGATGATGGTCGGCATCATGGGCGGCTCGGTGCTCTCGGGCCAGCTCACGTCGAAGACCGGTCGCTACAAGATCTTCCCGGTGATCGGCACCGCGATCCTCGCGGTCACCTTCTTCCTGATGCTGACCGTCACGGTGGACACCTCCTACCTGGTGCTCGACATCTATTTCTTCGCCATCGGTCTCGGCCTGGGCCTGTGTATGCAGACCCTGCTGATCGCGGTGCAGAACACCGTCCCGGCACGGGACATGGGCGTCGCGACGTCGTCGGCCACGTTCTTCCGCCAGCTCGGCGGCACGCTCGGTGTCGCGGTGTTCCTGTCCCTGCTGTTCAACTCGCTGCCCGACAAGGTGCAGGGCGCACTCCAGTCGGCCTCCGGCACGGCAAGCTTCAACAGTGCGGTCGCCGCGGCGGCGCAGGACCCCAACAGCGCCAGCCACACCGTCGCGCAGAGTCTGGTCGCCGCCTCCCAGGGCAATGCCGCTGCGGCCTCCGGCATCGGCGACGCGCTGAGCACCGACTCGTCGTTCCTCAACACCCTGGACCCGGTCATCGCCCGGCCGTTCCAGGTGGGCTACGTGGACTCGACGCACCTGGTGTACATCATCGGCGGCATCATCATGGTGCTGGCCTTCGTGCTGGTCATCGCGATGAAGGAGCTGCCGCTGCGGACCCGCTCCGCGCTGGACGAGCGGCTGCAGGAGCAGGCCGACAACGAGGCCGCCGCGTTGGCCGCAGCTCAGGGCGAGGCGATCGACGGTTCACCTGAACTCGCCGGCGCGGCGCTGGCCAACGGCTCCGCAGCCAGCGGGTCGGATCGCGGCGGGTCCGACGGCCCCGCAGGTGCCGCCTCGAACGGGGCCGCATCGAACGGTGCTGCCTCGAACGGTGCTGGCTCGAACGGTGTCGCCGCGAACGGTGCTGCCTCGAACGGTGCTGCCTCGAACGGTGTTGCCTCGAACGGCGCATCGAACGGCGCTGTGCAGAACGGTGGTAGCGGTGCGCACGCGCTGCTCGAGGCCGGGACGCATGCCCTCACCGGCGACGGTGACGATCCGGCGGCTCGTGGGATCGTGCTGAACGGGGTCGAGCAGGCCTCCCCGACCCGCAAGCGGGGCCGGCACCGCGCCGAGGTCTGACCCTCGGCACATCGAAAGCCTCGCAGCAACATCGAAAAGCCAGTTGCGTACGTTCCGGAGCACCCGGAAGGTACGCAGTTGGCTTTTCGATCTCCGGTCAGCGCTGCCAGGGGGCGATGACGGGCAGCACCCGGTCGTCGACGGCGGGCACCGGCCGGCCGTCGACCAGCACGTACCTCCGCCGGGGGCCGGACGACGCGATGGACTCGACCGCGGCGACCAGGCGCTGGACGTGTTCGGTGGTGGTGCCGAGCCCGACGGACGCGCGGAGAGCCTGCCCGCCGTCGTCGACGGAGCACCCAGCGGCGCCCAACAGGTGCCGGACCAGTGGGTGCGCGCAGAACGCGCCGTCGCGCACACCGATCCCGTGCTCGGCGGACAGCGCCGCGGCCACCACGTTCGGCTGCTGGCCGGCGATGGTGAACGTCACGACGCCGATGCTGTCGACCGCGCCGCCGAACAAGGAGTGCACGGTGACGCCCGGAATATCGGCCAGTCCCTCCTGGAGGGTCACCGTCAGCGCGGCCTCCGCAACGGCCAGCGCATGCCGGTCGGCGGTCGCCAGCGCGTGACATGCCGTGGCGAGTGCAACGGCGCCTGGCACGTTCGGCGATCCGGCCTCGTGCCGCTCGGGCAGCGGCTTGTACGTCGTTGCGTCATCGGTGACGCTCGCGGTCGCGCCGCCCCCGATCAGGTACGGCGGCGCGGCGGCGAGCCAATCGGCCCGGCCGACCAGCGCGCCTGCGCCGTACGGGGCGTAGAGCTTGTGGCCGGACAGTGCGACGTAATCGACGTGCAGGTCGTCGATCGAGAACGGCCGGTGCGGCGCCAGTTGCGCGGCGTCCAGGGCAACCCGCGCGCCACGCGACCTCGCAACGGCGGCGAGTTCGGCGACCGGCCACAGCTCGCCCGTGACGTTCGAGGCGCCGGTGATCACCAGCAGTGCCGGTCCGGGGGCGCGGCGGCGGAGCGCGTCGTCCACGGCGGCGACAGCGGCGGCGGGGCTGGCCGGGGCCTTCAGCCGGACCACGGTCCGGTCCTGGCCGGCGCCGTTCCAGGGCAGCAGGGCGGCGTGGTGCTCGGTTTCGAAGACCACGACCGTGCACCGGGCCGGCAGGCAGTGCGCCAGCAGGTTGAAGGAGTCGGTGGTGTGCCGGGTGAAGATCACGGCATCGTCGGCACGACCGCCGACGAAGTTCCGCACCGGTTCCCTGGCGCCCTCGTACAGCGCGGTGCAGACCTTCGAATGCCACCCGGCGCCGCGGTGCACGCTGGCGTAGCGCTCGAGCAGGGCGTCGACCGTGTCCCGGACGATGCGCAGCGCCGGCGCGGACGCGCCGTGGTCAAGGTTGGCGTAGGCCACCCGCCCGCCGCCGGCCAGTGGCACCGTGGCGTCGGATCCGACGATCTCCAGGCCGGGGGCATGCGGATGCGAGACGGTGTGGTCGTCGGGCCGCGGCACGGCGACGAGGTGCGGCCGGGCGGTGGCCCGCCGGGGCGCCAGGGCGGACAGCAGGTCGGGTCGTTCCAGCAACACGGTCACGGAATACTCCTCGGTCCGTCGGACCGTCAGGAGCACTGAGGTCCGCGCTTGCCGGACGCACTCCGCGCCCAGCCAGGTCCTCACCCGGGGCACCCCACCGCGGTTGGAGGGTTGCCGGCCAGCAAGCCGGGGCTATCTGCTGGCACTCATGACCTGCGGGCACAGTAGCAGCAGCCTGCCCTTTCGTCACCCCCTGTGTGCGGCACGCCGCAGACGAACGGCACGTGACGCCGACCCGGGAAACCGGGCTGGCACCGCCGAGACTGCGGCGGGTCCTTCGCCTCTGGCCGGGGACGGCCCCCTGTGATGACGTTGGAATCGGTCTGAGAACCGGGCCCGGACGGGTTCGGGAGATGTGTTCAGGGGAGGCCGTTGATCATGCGTGCACTGGTGGTTTTCGAATCGATGTTCGGTGACACGAAGGACGTCGCGGACGCGGTGGCCCGCGGGCTCGCGGAGGAGATGGACGTCGAGACCCTGGAGGTCGGGACGGCGCCCGGGGTCGTTGATCCCGATGTCGACGTGCTGATCGTCGGCGGCCCCACGCACGCCTTCGGCATGAGCCGGCCGGGCACCCGGGAGGACGCGGTGAAGCAGTCCGAGGGGGCCGGCGTGCTGTCCGAGAAACTCGGTATCCGGGAGTGGCTCGCGGCCGTCCAGGTGTCGCCGCAACTCCAGGTGGCCGCGTTCGACACCCGGGTCTACAAGCCGCACCTGCCCGGCTCGGCCGCGCACGCCGCGGAGCGCCGGTTGCGCCGGCTGGGCTGCACCGTCTTCGCGCCCGCGCAGAGCTTCTACGTGGCCGGCACCAAGGGTCCGCTGGTGGACGGCGAACTTGATCGTGCGGCCCGCTGGGGCCGGCAGTTGTCCGGGCGGGCGGCCCGGCCCGGGGTGGCCTCCTGACAGGTGCTCCCGGGCGGTGCGCGGGACGTCGCTAGGGTGGCCCGGTGGCGGAACTGATCGAACAGGTGATGGCGCTGCTGGACGGCCAACGGCCGTTGCCGCTGGTGTTCGCCGGAGATCCGGTGCTGCGTCAACCCGCCGCACCGTACGACTTCTCGCTGCCCGATGACCTGTGGAACGAGTTGCTCGCATCGATGTTCGAGACCATGCACGCCGCTCCCGGCGTCGGCCTGGCCGCGCCACAGATCGGGCTGGGGATCAGGGTCGCCGTCATCGAGGACCGGGCGGACCTGCCGCCCGACCTCGCCACCGAGCGCGACCGGTATCCCACCCCGGCGCGGGTGCTGGTCAACCCGACCTACCAGCCGGGGCCCGAGGGCGTGGAGTTCTACGAGGGCTGCCTGTCCGTCCCCGGCTATCAGGCGGTGGTGCGACGAGCCACCTCGGTCCGGTTGCGGTGCCAGGACGAGCGTGGTGCCGACGTCGACGAGGAGGTCAACGGATGGGGCGCGCGGATCGTCGCGCACGAGACCGACCATCTCGACGGCACCCTGTACCTCGACCGCGCGCTGACCCGGTCGCTGTCGACGACCGCGAACCTGCTCGACCTCTGGGGCGGCGGACCGGTGTCGGCGATCCGGAGCCGCCTCGGGTTCTGATCGGTGGGTCGAGTCATCGCGGAAATTTCCGCCGATCAGCGGCCCTGGACGGCGGCCACCTCCGGGTGATGTACGGTTTTGGAGGTCTCCACGGCGGTGCCGTATGCTTTCCAAGCTCCCAACGGCCAGCCGTCGGAGGTTGGTTTACGGTCCAGCCCCCATCGTCTAGCGGCCTAGGACGCTGCCCTTTCAAGGCGGTAGCACGGGTTCGAATCCCGTTGGGGGTACGGAGTTCTCGGATCGGCTAAGGTCGGTGCGTGAACGACAGCAAGGCCCCGTAGCGCAGTTGGTTAGCGCGCCGCCCTGTCACGGCGGAGGTCGCGGGTTCAAGTCCCGTCGGGGTCGCTGCACGGGCCGGATCCACAGTTGTGGAACCGGCCCGTTCTGCTGGCCAGGTAGCTCAGTCGGTACGAGCGTCCGCCTGAAAAGTGGAAGGTCGCCGGTTCGATCCCGGCCCTGGCCACCACGCCTTGACTGGGAGAACACCCGAGCGGGTGTTCTCCCAGTTGGTTTTTCGGCGGCCCGTCCGGTGCGTCAGCTCGTGACGGTGACCACCTTGCAGCCCAGCGGATGGGCATAGGACTTCCCGGACAGCGGCATCGCGGTGGCGCACACCGTGTGCCTGCCTTTCGTTGCGACCAGTCGCACCGAGAAGCCGTGCTTGCCGGTGATCTTGAAAATCCGGTTGACGTCCGCTCGTGCCGATCCTGCGCGAATGTCCTTGGCGGGCCTGCGGTCGAGCGTCACCCGCACGATGCTGGAGGCGGCGGCACTGTTCGGATCAAACGCCCAGCCCCTGATCGTGTACGACAGCTTCGACCCGACGGCCTTGTCGAACGCGCCGCGGGTGGGGCCGGGGACGACGACGCTCTTGCAGCCCAAACTCACGGCAGCCGTCGACGTCCCTGCCGGCCGGGCGGTGACGCAGACTGTGTGCCGTCCCGGCCTGGCGAACGGGACGACCGTCGAGAAGCCGTGCAGGCCGGTCGCGCGCATCACCCGGTTCACGTCCGCCCGCAGGCGCCGCGTCGGCACGGTGGACGCCGGCCGGTATCGATTCGTGCTTGTCCGTGGTACTCGGCAACCGTGGGCTGAGTCGGAG
>NZ_JBRIIO020000016.1:0-147471 GCF_052976845.2 Nakamurella sp. GG22
CAGTCGGTGATTAAGCTATTAAGCGCCCGGTTCATCGAGCACGAATCGATCCCACAACACCACGTGGACAACACCGCGCGGACAACACCGCTCCGACGATGCAGCTCCAACTGTGCAGCGGTGCCAACCGTCGCCGGAGGGCCGCCGACCGATACCCTGACACCGGCAGATGCGACGAAGGGTCCGAAAATGATCTTCAAGGACGTGCGAGACGGGCGGCCTTACCCGGACCACGGCCTGTCGATGCGTGATTGGGCCCGCATCCCGCCGCGGCAGATCCGGATGGACGAACTCGTCACCACCAAGCGGGAACTCCGGCTCGACGCGCTCCTCGACGAGGACTCCACCTTCTACGGCGACCTGTTCGGGCACGCCGTGCTGTGGCAGGGGCAGATCTACCTCGAGGACGGGCTGCACCGCGCACTCCGAGCCGCGCTGCAGCAGCGAACCGTCATCCACGTTCGCATCTACAACTACGACGCTGTGCTGGCCGGCGGTTCGGCCGATCTGGCCGCCCACCCGAACGTGCAGCCCGGTCGCCCGCCCGGGCGGCAGCCCGCAGCTCGGCGCTGATCCACCGCCCCGTCTCCTGACCCGACAGTTCTTTGCGCCGAGAGCAGCGTCTACTCCGCCAACTGCAGCGCCAAGCCGTCAGCCAGCAGGCGCCCGCGCAGCGTCAGGATCGCCCGACCACCGGCCAATTGCGCTGCGTCGAGCAGACCGTCGCCGGCGGCCGCGCGAGCGGCCTCCCGACCGGCGGCCGACAGGGACCCGACGGCGACGCCGTCGATCAGCCGCAGCCGGAGCAGGATGTCCTCCAGCCGGCGGTCATCCGGGCCCAGCACCTCGCGGGCGAGCCCGGGGCTGCGGCCAGCTGATGAGGCGGCCGCGTAGGCGGCGGGGTGCTTGACGTTCCACCACCGCACGCCCCCGACGTGCGAATGCGCTCCCGGCCCGATCCCCCACCAGTCATCCCCGGTCCAGTAGGCGAGGTTGTGCCGGCAGCGGGCGGCCTCGTCCGCCGCCCAGTTCGACACCTCGTACCAGCCGAGCCCGGCGGCGGTCAGCGCCTCCTCGGCCTGCAGGTACCGGTCGGCGAGGACGTCCTCGTCCGGCATCGGCAGGACACCGGACCGGACCTGCCGGGCCATCCGAGTCCCGGGCTCGACGATCAGCGAGTACGTCGACACGTGGTCGACGCCGCTGCCGACAGCGGCCGCCAGCGAGTCGGCGAACTCCTGGTCGGTCTCGCCCGGGGTGCCGTAAATCAGGTCCAGGTTGACATGGTCGAAGCCGGCGGCGCGGGCCCAACCGACGACGTCCAGCGCCCGTCCGGTGGTGTGGGTCCGATCGAGGATCTGCAGCACCCGCGCCGAGGACGACTGCATGCCCAACGAGAGCCGCGTGTAACCGGCCGTCCGGAGCGCCGACAGCAGCGCCGGATCGGTCGATTCGGGGTTGGCTTCGGTGGTCACCTCCGCGTCCGGAGCGAGTCCGATGCGGTCGTCGATGGCGGCCAGCAGGGTGCGCAGCGGTCCCGCGCCGACCAGCGATGGAGTTCCGCCGCCGACGAAGACCGTCGAGACCGGCCGGTGGGTGCCCTGTGCGGTGAGCACCTTGGCGGCCAGGTCGATCTCCGTCAGGGCCGCGCCGAGCCAGGACTCCGGCGACGCCGCTGAGCCCAGTTCGCCCGCGGTGTAGGTGTTGAAGTCGCAATACCCGCAACGGGTCGCGCAGAACGGCACGTGCAGATAAAAGGACAAGCTGCGGTCGGCCATCCCCGCGTAGGCCTGGTCGGGCAGCGACCCGTCCGGCGGAACGGGGTCGCCTTCGGGCAGGGTGGACGGCACCCTTTCATTCTGAACCCGCCCGGAGGACCCGATGACCGAAGCGCCGGACCGCACCCCCGCTGCCGGAGCTGCCGCAGCGGCGCTGGTGCGGCTGGAGGTGAGCGACGCCGTGGCCACCATCACGCTCGATTCGCCCACCAACCGCAACGCGTTGTCGGCCGCGGTCCGTGAGCAGTTGATCGGTGCGCTGGATGTCGCCGCGTCTGACGCCGCCGTCCGGGTCATCGTGCTCACCCACCGGGGGCCGGTGTTCTGCGCGGGGATGGACTTGAAGGAGGAGGCGCACGCCGCACCGGGCCGGCAGGGCGTCCGGGAACTCCCGGCGATCCTGCAGCGGATCGCCCGCTGCCCGAAGCCGGTGCTGGCGCGGGTGGCCGGTCCGGCCAGGGCCGGCGGCATCGGCATCGTGGCCGCCGCCGACATCGTGGTCGCCGCACCGTCGGTGACGTTCGCCTTCTCCGAGGTGCGCATCGGGCTGATCCCGGCGGTCATCACGGTTCCCGTCCTGCACCGGGTCGGCCCCACCGCCGCGCGCGAGTTGCTGCTCACCGGAAAGGTTTTCGGTGCGGAGCGGGCGCGTGAGATCGGTCTGGTCAACGCCGTCAGCGACGACCTGGACGCCGCGGTGGCCGGTTACCTGCGGGCGCTGCTGGCCGGCGGACCGACCGCACTGTCCGGCACCAAGGCGCTGCTGGGTGCCCACCACGACGATTCCGACGCCAGGTACGCACGGCTGCTGGAGGTGTCGGCGGCGCAGTTCATCACCGAGGAGGCCCGCGAGGGGGCGCTGTCCTTCGCCGAGAAGCGGCTGCCCGGCTGGGTCAGCGGCTGACCGCGACCAGCAGCGCCACGATGATCATCGCAACCAGGGCGATCGTCATCCAGCGCCGGGTCAAGACCGGCAGCGGGCGGCGGCTCACCGGTCGGCCCTGGGGGAATGAGCAGCGGTGCCGACCGGTGCGCCGACGTTCGTGCTGACGGTGGTGTCGACCGGGGATCCGGGGGGCTGGTCCCGGCGGCTGTGCCAGGCCAGCACCGCCTCGACCATCCGGTCGATGAAGCCCGCCAGGAAGTAGCACAGCGGCCCGAGGACGCCGAGCAGCAGGATGACCTGGATCCAGTACGACTGCCCGGCAACCCAGGACTCGACGGCGTCGATGACGTCGAGGACGGTTTGCCAGATCACCTCGCCAGGCTATCGGCCCCGGGGCGCCGGCACTCCAGCTTCGGAAAACTCGGGCCGGCCGGGAGAGGATCAGCCGGATCGCCCCGCTGCGCTGGAGGATGCCGATGAACACCGGACCCGCCGCCGCACGTCCGCCGCTCCCGAACGGCCCGCTCCGGCAGGTGCCGAGCAGTGCGCACTGGCTGCTCCGCGGGCTGCTGGCCGTGGATCCGTCAGTGCTCGACGGCACCCGCGCGACGACATTCGGGCTGCACCATGCCGGGCAGGGTGGGTTGTCCTTCGACGGGGCCAGAATCACCGGCGGGTCGTGGATTCCGTTGACGGTCGATCCTCTTGGCTTGCCGGCCGACGTGAGCAGTGCCTGGCCGCATCTCGCCGGCTCCCTTGCGCTGCGCCCGGCGGAGGATCTCAGCCGCGAGCAGGTCTCGGGAATTCTCACCGGCCAGTTGGTCGTGGCCGGATACGACGAATCCGGCGGGTTCGTCGATGCGACGGGGGTCCAGGTACCTGCCGTGCTGGACGATCTCTACGCCGGCGCGGTGCAGCGGGAGCTCGGGCTGCGATGGGAGTCCGGTCTCCCGGTTCTGTCGGTCTGGGCGCCAACCGCGAAGTGCGTCACGCTGCTGATCCGTGCCGCCGGGGCGTCCGTCGAGTCCGCGGTGGCGATGAGCCGCGATCAGGACGGTGTGTGGGCGGTGCAGGGCGGTCCGGACTGGGACGGGGCCAGGTATCGGTACGCCGTCGAGGTGTACGTGCCGGCGACCGGCACGGTGGAACGCAACGTCGTCACGGACCCCTACAGCGTGGCGCTGACCACGAACTCGACCGCGTCGGTGATCGCGGACCTGGCGTCACCATTGCTGATGCCGGAGGGTTGGACGGCCCTGGTCAAACCCGTGCTGGGTCATCCGGTGGATTCGGCGATCTACGAACTGCACGTCCGGGACTTCTCCATCGGTGACGCGTCGCTTCCCGATACGGTCCGCGGGAGCTACCTGGCCTTCACCGAACCGGACACCCCCGGGATGAGACACCTTGTGCGGCTTGTCGATGCGGGCCTGAACACCGTTCACCTGCTGCCGGTCTTCGATATCGCCACCATCGAGGAGGACCGGTCCGCGCAGCGGACCCCCGACTGTGACCTGCCGTCCCTGCCACCCGACAGCGACCAGCAGCAGGTCTGTGTCGCCGCGGTCGCCGACACCGACGGGTTCAACTGGGGGTACGACCCGCTGCACTACTCCGCGCCCGAAGGGTCGTACGCGACGAATCCCGAAGGCGCCGGGCGCACCGTGGAGTTCCGCAGGATGGTCGCGGCGCTGAACGGCATCGGCCTGCGGGTGGTGATGGACGTCGTCTACAACCACACGGCCGCGTCCGGCCAGGACCCGAAGTCCGTGCTGGACCGGGTCGTTCCCGGCTACTACCACCGACTCTCGGCCACCGGCGCACAGGAGACGTCAACTTGCTGCGCCAACACCGCGACCGAGCACGCGATGATGGGGAAGCTGATGACGGATTCGGTGCTCAGCTGGGCGCGGCACTACAAGGTGGACGGTTTCCGTTTCGACCTGATGGGCCACCACAGCAAGCGGAACATGCTCGACGTGCGCGCCGCGCTGGATGCACTGACGCCGGACCGGGACGGCGTCGACGGCAGCCGGATCATCCTGTACGGCGAGGGCTGGAACTTCGGCGAGGTCGCCGACAACGCCAGGTTCGAGCAGGCCACCCAGGCGAACATGTCCGGCACCGGCATCGCCACCTTCTCCGACCGGCTGCGGGACGCCGTCCGGGGCGGCGGGCCGTCCGACGACGACCCGCGGGTGCAGGGGTTCGGCACCGGGTTGGCCACCGACCCGAATGACTCCTCCGCCAACGGATCGGCGGCCGTACAGCGGGCCCGGCTGCTGCACGACCAGGACCTGATCAAGGTGGGGTTGACCGGGAACCTCGCCGGCTACCCGTTTGTCGACGCGACCGGCGCCACGGTGACCGGGGCGCAGGTCGACTACAACGGTTCGCCCGGCGGGTATGCGGCGGAGCCGTCGGACGTGATGACCTATGTCGACGCGCATGACAACGAAACCCTCTTCGACGCACTGCTTCTCAAGCTTCCGGTGAGCACCTCGATGGCCGACCGGGTTCGGATGAACACGGTGTGCCTGGCGACGACGGCGCTGGGCCAGGGGCCGATGCTCTGGCACGCCGGGACCGACCTGTTGCGGTCGAAGTCGCTGGACCGCAACAGTTTCAACTCCGGTGACTGGTTCAACCGGGTCGACTGGACCGGGCAGCGGAACACGTTCGGCTCCGGACTGCCACCGTGGGCCGAGAACGGCTCGAAGTGGGACTACCAGCGGCCGTTGCTCGCCGCCGTCGACCCACCGTCCCCGGCAGACATGGCCGCCGCCGCGGCCGCCGCCAGGGAGCTGCTCGCGCTGCGCTTCTCGACACCGCTGTTCCGGCTCGGCTCCGCGGAGCTGATCGGGCAGAAGGTCTCGTTCCCCACCGGCGGGCCTGCACAGACTCCGGGCGTCATCCTCATGGTCATCGACGACACGCTCGGACCGGACGTCGATCCCGCCCTCGACCGGGTCGTGGTGATCTTCAACGCGTCGCCGGCTCCCCAGCCCGTCCGGGTCGGCGCGGCGGAACTGCTGCGGCTCAGCCCTGTCCAGGCCGGCGGGTCGGACCCGGTGCTGCGCGACGGGGTCGCGATCGACGGACCCGGCGGGACGGTGACGGTTCCGGCGCGGAGCGTCGCCGTGCTCGTCCAGCCGCAGGTCTGAGGCCACCGATACGGGAGTGCCGCTACGGGAGCTGCCGGCCGCCGAGCCGGCCGGGGTGGCAGTCGAGAAGCGCCGGTCGAACGGCTCGGTCTAGCGTGTCGCTCATGCTGGCCGTGTACGCCTCCGAACCCCATCCCGACGACCCCCTCGAAGGGGCGCAGGTCGGCGAACGACCCGACCCAGACGTGCCCGACGGATGGGAGCGGGTCCGGGTCCGCGCCGCCTCACTGAACCGGCACGATCTGTGGACCTTGCGCGGTGTCGGCATCAAGCCTGACCAATTCCCGATGATCCTGGGCTGCGACGGCGCGGGCGTCACCGAGGACGGCCGGAACGTCGTGCTGTACCCGATCATCGGCACGCCAGGGTTTTCCGGCGACGAGACCATGGACCCGGGCCGCACCCTGCTGACCGAGAAGTACCAGGGGACGTTCGCCGAATACGTGACGGTCCCCCGCCGCAATGTGCTGCCGATGCCCGACACGCTGTCGCACGAACAGGCGGCCGCGCTGGGCACCACCTACCTGACGGCGTACCGGATGCTGGTCACCCGCAGCGGGTTGCCGGCCGGGTCGACCATCCTCGTCCAGGGCGCCAGCGGCGGCGTCTCCACCGCACTGATCCAGCTGGGCCGGGCGATCGGGATGCGGGTCTGGGTCACCTCCCGCTCCGAGGAAGGCCGCTCGCGCGCCGCGGACCTCGGTGCGCACCAGGTCTTCGAGCAGGGTGCCAGGCTGCCGGAACGGGTCGACGGCGTCTTCGAATCGGTCGGCAAATCCACCTGGTCGCACTCCATGCGGGCCGTCCGGCCCGGCGGGGTGATCGTCTGCTGCGGAGCAACGGCCGGGGCCGACCCGTCCGCCGACCTGCAGCGGCTATTCTTCCTGCAGATCTCCGTGATCGGTTCCACCATGGGCACTCTCGACGAATTCCGCCGGCTCATCGCGTTCTGTGATGCCACCGGGGTGCGGCCGGTCGTCGACCGCACCTTCTCGCTGCGAGAGGGCAAGGTGGCGTTGGACCTGCTGGAGAGCGGCACACCGGGCAAACTCGTCCTGACGGTGCCCGCCTGACCGTGCACCAGGGTGGCTGCTGGCGCCGGTCAGCCGAACATCTCGTCGAAGAAGTCGCGCATCGCCGTCCACGACCGGCGTTCGGCGGCGGGTTGGTAGGCGGCTCCGTGCTCGGGCATGTTGACCTCCGGCTGGGTGAAGGCGTGCAGTGCGCCGCCGTACCGGACCAACTGCCAGTCGACGCCGGCGGCCCGCATCTCGTTCTCGAACGCGAGGATCTGCTCGTCCGGCACCACGGGATCCGAGGCGCCGGAGAGCACCAGCACCTTGCCCGAGATGGTGGCCGCGTCCGCTGGGTCGGACGCGCTGAGCGCGGCGTGGAAGGTCACGACACCGGTCAGGTCGGCACCGCTGCGGGCCAGTTCCAGCGCGACCCAGCCGCCGAAGCAGTAGCCGATCACGGCTATCCGTCGTGGGTCGACCAGCGGGTGCGCCCGTAGTTGCTCCAATCCTGCCGCCACCCGAGCCCTGGTCAACGCAGGATCCCGGTAGTAGCCGCCGGCCACGACGGGGGCCTCCGCCGGGCTGGGTCGGACGTCGGCGCCGTAGATGTCGGCTGCCAGCGCCACGTACCCCAGCCGTGCCAGCATCTGGGCGCGGACCCGGACGTATTCGCCGATCCCGCCCCAGTCGTGAACCACCAGCACACCCGGTCGAAGCAGCGGGCTGGTGACGTCAGCAGCGAAGTAACCCTGCAGTGCGGTGCCGTCGAGAACGTAGTCCACCGGCCCGGTGTCGATCACGGATCCGGCCGGCAACGGCGTGCGGTCCAGCACTGCGGCGTGGGCGTCGGACAACGCGGGCTCGGCCATGACGCGATCCTGCCATCCGGGCGCCTCAGCGATCCCGATCCTGCGCGGACAGCAGTGCTCGTCTCTACAACAGTGCTCGTCTCTACAGCAGTGCTCGTCTACAACAGTGCTGCGATGAGCATGCGATCGATCGTGGTGAGAAAACCGACCACCCGCGGCGCGCACCACAGAATCCCCGCCCCGATCAGCGCCAGCACCGCCATGCTCGCCCAGCCGTCCACGAAGAAGTCGGGCCACCACTGCATTCCGCGGTGCAGCGAGCCGTCGGACGCCGCCTGCTCCGGCAGGTAGCCGTGCCAGACCGGGTAAGTCAGCGCCCCGAGACCCGCGGCGTAGAACGCGACAGCGACCGCGAAGGTGACCGGCGCGAGCGCCAGCTTGATCACGAAATAGCCCACCGCCCGCCACCCGACGCCGTCCCGCAGCACGGCGGTCAGCGCACTGATCGGCCCGGGCCGGCGCGGCTCCCGCCACCCGGGCGCGGCGCTCGGGAGGCCGAGCAGGGCGAGGGCCATGGTGCGCTGCACCATTCCGCCGAACCTGGCGACGAGCAGGCCCAACGCCAGCAGCGGAACGCCGACGTAGATGACCGCCAGGCCGAGCCCGACCGCGAGCAGTGTCACCGGCAGCACCAAGAACAGGATCGACGGAACGAGATCGATCACCACGTAGACCAGTTCGGCCCACGAGCGGGGTGAGCGGAGCCCAACGCCCTGCGCGACGGCCGGCCGAGCAGCGTCGGAGGGGGCGGGTGCCGCCGCAGGGTGCTGGTCGTAGGGCCAGGCGAATGCTGTCGTCATGTCCCCATGCTGTCCGCCCGGACGGGCCGGCACCCGCCGCCCAGCACGCCGAACCGGGTAGGGCTAAGCCCCCCTCCTCGGTCGGATCGCTCGGCCGCTTCCTGTGCCCTCACTTCCTTGCCTGTCCCCCGCTCGAGCTGCAGCACGAGCAACCCGCACCCGGGTCGAGCAGCGCGTCGCGACAAGAGCAACGGGAGCGGCCGATGATTCGAGCGGCACGCCGGGGTCGGAACAGGAGCGGGCCGATCGGCTCGCAAGGGTGCCGACAAGGCCCAGGAGGACACCATGGGAACAGTGGTCGCGCAGGCGTCGATGTCACTCGACGGCTACATCGCCAAGGCCGACAACACCATCGGTCGGTTGTTCGACTGGTACCAGGTGGGAGAACTGGAGGTCCCGACCGCGACCCCCGCCATCACCTTTCACCTCACCCCGGCCAGCGCCGCCTACTGGCGGGAATGGACGGCAGGGCTGGGTGCGATCGTCTGCGGCCGAACACTTTTCGACGTCACCGACGGATGGGGTGGGCGGCACACGATGGATGCGCCGGTCGTGGTGGTGACCCACAGTGTGCCGTCAGAGTGGGTGCGGGAGCACCCTGACGCGCCCTTCGAGTTCGTCACCGACGGCGTCGCTGCGGCCGTCGCCCGGGCGCAGCAGATCGCGGGACCCAGAACAGTCGCGGTCGCCGCTGGGACGATTGCCGCGCAATGCCTCGAACTCGACCTGCTCGACGTGGTGGCGATCGACCTGGTGCCGGTCGTCATGGGCGGCGGCCGGCCGTTTTTCCCCGGGCTGTCGATCGAGGACGTCCCGCTGGCCGACCCGGACGTCTGCATCCCGAGCGAGCGGGTGACGCACCTGCGGATTCCGGTGCGCCGACCTGACGGCGACTGAAGCGCGAGGCAAGCACCTGACGGCGGCCGCTACTTCTTCTCGCGGCCGCCCGCCGATCCTGCCGGTTCGCTGGACAGCGCGGCGATGAAGGCCTCCTGGGGCACCTCGACCCGGCCGACCATCTTCATCCGCTTCTTGCCCTCTTTCTGCTTCTCCAGCAACTTGCGCTTACGGGTGATGTCGCCGCCGTAGCACTTGGCTAGGACGTCCTTGCGCATCGCGCGGATCGTCTCCCGGGCGATCACCCTGGAACCGACGGCGGCCTGGATCGGCACCTCGAACTGCTGCCGCGGGATCAGCTCGCGAAGCTTCGCCGTCATGGAGACCCCGTAGCCGTAAGCGGAGTCGCGGTGCACGATGGCCGAGAACGCGTCGACGGGTTCGCCCTGCAGCAGGATGTCGACCTTCACCAGGTCGGCCGGCTGCATGCCGGTCTCCTCGTAGTCCAGCGACGCGTAGCCACGGGTGCGCGACTTCAGCGCGTCGAAGAAGTCGAAGATGATCTCACCCAGCGGCAGCGTGTAGCGGAGCTCCACCCGGGTTTCGGACAGATAGTCCATGCCGCCCAGAGTGCCTCGCCGGGACTGGCACAGTTCCATGATCGCCCCGATGTACTCGCTCGGGGTGATGATCGTGCATTTCACGATGGGTTCGCTGATGGTGGAGATCTTGCCCGCCGGCCAATCAGACGGGTTGGTGACGACGTGCTCGGTGCCGTCCTCCATCACGATGTTGTAGACGACGTTCGGCGCGGTGGAGATCAGGTCGAGGCCGAACTCCCGTTCCAGCCGATCCCGGGTGATCTCCAGGTGCAGCAGCCCGAGATAGCCGCAGCGGTAACCGAAACCGAGCGCGGCGGAGGTCTCCGGTTCGTAGGTCAGGGCGGCGTCGTTCAACCGCAGCTTGTCCAGGGCGTCACGCAGCAGCGGGTACTCGGACCCGTCCAGCGGATACAGCCCGGAGTAGACCATCGGTCGCGGCTCGCGGTAGCCGCCGAGCGGAACGGTGGCGCCCTTCGACGCCGACGTGATGGTGTCGCCGACCTTGGACTGCCGGACGTCCTTCACCCCGGTGATCAGGTACCCGACCTCTCCGACACCGAGTCCGACGGTGGGGATTGGCTCGGGCGAGATGACGCCGACCTCGAGCAACTCGTGGGTTGCCCGGGTGGACATCATCTGGATCCGCTCGCGCGGGGTGATCTTGCCGTCGATGACCCGGATGTAGGTGATCACGCCGCGGTAGATGTCGTACACCGAGTCGAAGATCATCGCCCGCGCCGCAGCCGTCGGGTCGCCCACCGGGTGCGGGATCTCCGCGACAACCTTGTCGAGCAGCTCCTTGACGCCGGCCCCGGTCTTGCCGGACACCCGGAGCACGTCCTCCGGCGAGCCGCCGACGATGTGCGCGATCTCCTCCGCGTACCGCTCGGGCTGCGCAGCGGGCAGGTCGATCTTGTTCAGCACCGGGATGACGTGCAGGTCGTTCTCCAGCGCCAGGTACAGGTTCGCCAGGGTCTGCGCCTCGATGCCCTGGGCGGCATCGACCAGCAGCACGGCACCCTCGCAGGCAGCGAGCGACCGGGACACCTCGTAGGTGAAGTCGACGTGCCCGGGGGTGTCGATGAGGTTCAGCACGTGATCCGTGCGCACACCGTCGACGCCCGGGGCAGCCCACGGCAGCCGCACGGCCTGCGACTTGATGGTGATCCCGCGCTCGCGCTCGATGTCCATCCGGTCGAGGTACTGGGCGCGCATGTCGCGGCCTTCGACCACCCCGGTCAGCTGCAGCATGCGGTCGGCCAGGGTCGATTTGCCGTGGTCGATGTGCGCGATGATGCAGAAGTTCCGGATCAGCTCCGGCGGGGTGAACGTGCGGTGTGCACGCGAGGCGAGGCTTCCAGAGGTCACAGGAGTCTTTCTTGGCAGATCGAGCGGTCCCCTCATCGTCCCACGCGGGAGCGCCCATCGAGGCCGCACCGGTGTTGCTACCCACCCGGCGGCACGGCGGAACGCCGACTCGATGCACGAGTAGAGTCATCAACTGATGCCCATCGTGATGCGGAGACGCGACCATGCGAACAACCCTGTCCCTGGATGACGACCTTCTGGCCGACGCGCAGCGACTGACCGGCACCACGGAGAAGACAGCCCTGGTGCGCGAAGCACTACGTGCGCTGATCGAGCGGGAAAGCGCTCGCCGGCTCGCTCGACTCGGGGGCAGCGAGCAGAACATCACGGAGACCCCTCGGCGGCGCTCCGATACAACGTGATCCTCGTCGACACCTCCGTCTGGGTCGACCACCTCCGGCGCGGCGATCCCGGCCTGGCGCGTCTCCTCGAGGCCGGTGCGGTGCTGTGCCACCCCTGGGTGGTCGGCGAGCTTGCGCTGGGTCGGCTCGACAGGCGTGACGAGATCCTCGGTCTGCTCACCCGGTTGCCGACCTGCACGGTCGCGTCGCCGACTGAGGTTCTCGTGCTCGTCGATCGATTCCGGCTGATGGGTCGGGGGATCGGCTATGTCGACGTTCAGCTTCTCGCGGCGACGAAGCTGACGCCCGACGCCACCCTGTGGACGCACGACAAGAAACTGGCCGCGGCCGCGACGGATCTCGGTGTCGCGGCCGATCCCGCGCTGATCGGGACTGACATCTGATCGCCCGGCGGCGGCGAACCCTGGCCGGGACCGGCGTGTGGTGGCTGGCACAGTTGGCGCATGTCTGACGCCCGAACCTCGTACCCGACCAATTCCCCGTCCGCCGGCACTCTGTCCACCCACACGGTGATCGCCATCACGGGGGCGCACGTCGTACCCATCGACGGCACGCCGTTCGACGGCACGGTGCTGCTGCACGGCGGCCGTATCGCCGCCATGGGCAAGGACGTCACGATCCCGGCTGACGCCACCGTCATCGAGGCCGATGGGAAGTGGCTGCTGCCCGGATTCCTCGACGCACACACCCACCTCGGTGTGCACGAGGAGGGCGAGGGGTGGGCCGGTAACGACACCAACGAACTGACCGATCCGGTCACCGCGGCGGTCCGCGCCCTGGACGCGATCAACCCCACCGAGATGGGCTTCGACGACGCGCTCAGCGGCGGGGTGACCGCGGTCAACGTCAACCCCGGGTCCGGCAACCCGATCGGCGGGCTCACCGTCGCGATCCACACCCACGGCCGGACGGTCGACGAGATGGTGCTCCGCTCACCGTCCGGGCTGAAGTCCGCCCTCGGCGAGAACCCGAAGCGGGTGTACAGCGAGAAGAAGCAGAACCCGTCGACGCGACTGGGCACGGCGGCGGTGATCAGGGCGGCGTTCGTGGACGCGCAGAACTACCTCGACAAACACGATCACGCCGAACCCGGCAAGCCGCCGCCCGGGCGCAACCTGACGTCGGAGGCCCTGGCCGCGGTCCTGCGCGGCACCATCCCGTGGCGGCAGCACTGCCACCGGGCGGACGACATCGCCACGGCCGTGCGGATCGCCGACGAGTTCGGCTACCGGCTCGTCATCGACCATGGCACCGAGGCTCATCTGATCGCAGATGTGCTGGCGCAGAAGAACATTCCGGTGCTGATCGGGCCGTTGTTCACCTCGCGCTCGAAGGTCGAACTGCGGCAGCGGTCGATGGCCAACCCGGGCAGGCTGGCCGCCGCCGGGGTGGAGATCTCGATCATCACCGACCACCCCGTCGTGCCCATCCACTTCCTGGTCCACCAGGCGACGCACGCGGTCAAGGAGGGACTGGACCCGGAAACGGCGCTCCGCTCGCTGACGATTAACCCGGCACGGGTGATGGGCCTCGACACCCGACTCGGCTCGCTGGCCGTGGGGAAGGACGCCGACGTGGTGTTGTGGAGCGGTGATCCGCTGGACGTGATGCAGCGGGCGCTGCGGGTCTTCATCGCCGGGCGCGGGGTCTACACCTACGACGAGGCGACGCGCACCGGTCAGGTGGCCGGGCGATGACGGCGGAGCAGCCCGACTCCACGGGACTGGACCGCGCACAGGTCCTCTCGATGGCCAGGGCGCTGGCCGACCTGATCGACACCGCGCGCACGGAGGTGACCGGCGGCGCGCCGTCGCCACTGGTGTCCGCGCTGTCCGAGCACTTAGGGGTGGACGCCCGGCAAGCCACCATCGTCAGCCATTACTGGGCGCCGTGGGAACACGTGTCTCTGCATCGGGGAGTGGCCGCTCACCTGGCCGCGGTCACCCCCGATGCGGAGTGGATCGGGCTGCCGGGCGGCCCCATGCGGATGCACAACGATCTGCCGTCCCTGCTGCAGATGGACCCGGCGGAGCGGTTGACCACCGCCGATTACCTCTTGCTGCCGATCAGCCCGACGGACACCCAGGACGTCGTGTCCAGTGGGCTGGTGCGCACCATCGACGTCGCGGGCCACCCTGTGGTGATCGTGATGCGAGAGACGCAGATGGCAGGCCCGCCGCAGATGTCGGTCGAGTTGATGGCCGCAGACCGCGGCGTCGCATCCGGCCTCCTCACCCGCCTGCAGGAATTGGTCGCGGAGCACGACATCCTGCGCGGGCAGGTGCTGTCGTTCACCGTCAACGAGCATCAGGGCAACCAGATGGTCAGTTTCCTGCCCCGGCCCTCGGTTGCGGCGTCGGACGTCATCCTCCCGCCCAACGTGCTGCCGACGATCGAGAAGCACGTCTCCGGACCGGCCGAGCGTGCGGAGCGGCTGCTGCAGCTCGGCATCCATCTCAAGCGCGGCGTCCTGCTGCACGGCCCGCCCGGCACCGGGAAGACCCACACCGTTCGCTACTTGATGGGGCGTCTCGCGGACAGCACGGTCATCGTCCTCACCGGCAACGGCCTGATGTTCATCGACCAGGCCGCGGCCCTGGCCCGCCGGCTGGCGCCCAGTGTGGTGGTGGTCGAGGACGTCGACCTGATCGCGCAGGACCGGTCGTTCTCGCCGATGGGGAACCCGGTGCTGTTCAGCCTCCTGGACGCGATGGACGGGGTCGCCGCAGACGCCGACGTGACGTTCGTGCTGACCACCAACCGGGCCACCATGCTGGAGGAGGCTCTCGTCCAGCGGCCCGGCCGGATCGACCTCGCGGTCGAGATACCGCGGCCGGACGCCGACGGCCGACGGCAACTGGCCGAGCTCTACCGGGGTGGTGCCGCCGTGACCGCCGACGTCGAGCCGTTGGTCGCGGCCACCGAGGGCGCGACCGCGTCGGCGATCAAGGAATTGATGCGCCGGGCGGTCCTTCGCGCGCTGGACGCGGATCCGTCGGTGGACCCACCTGTCGTCGACGACGGTGTGCTCGCGGCGGTTCTGCAGGACTTCGTCTCGGAGACGCAGGCGCTGAGCAGGTCCCTGCTCGGCGCGGGCGGTGAGCCCGGGAACGATGGCGCGGGTCCAGCAGGCCCGGACGGCCCGGAAGGGGCGGAGTGGTTCGGTGGCCCCGACGGCCCGGTGCCCGGCATCGCCCCGGCTGCGTTCGTGCACCGCACGATGCCCGGCGGCTACGGGGGAGGTTGGTCGGCGGGCTGACTGCGTCGGCGTGTTTGGTGTCGGTCGGCGGACGGCTCAGGTCGCGGCCGACCGGCCCACCCGCAACGCCCACAGCACCAGCGGCACCTGCAACGGCAACCGGGCGAACAGCACAGCCCGGTACCAGAGCGGTCGCCGCCGCGATCGAACCGTCATCGAGATGTTGGCCGGGAAGACGGCGACGAACAGCGCCGCAGTGACCGGCCCGCCCCATCGCCGGGTGGCGGGATGGGCGAGCAGCGCCGCGCAGGCGAGCTCAGCGACACCGCTGATCGCGACCAGCTCGGCGGGACGCGGGAGCGCCTTGGGGACGATGGCCACGAACGGCCCCGGACGGACGAAGTGCATGACCCCGGAGCCCGCGAGGAGAGCGATCAGGAACAGCCGCACCTTCGGAACGCTGATCTCGGTGCCGGACAGGACTCGGAGAAGGTGCATGTGCCCATGGTGCAGTGCGCGCGGCGGATAGCGTGAGGGGGACAGGCTGACCAATCCTGGCCGCCGCGCCGTCACCACCCGGATGACGCGGGCGGTCGGGGCGCTGATGGTGCTGCTGCTCACCGCCGCCGGATGTTCGACGTCCGGCGCTCCGTCGGCCGCGCCGTCAAGCCCGCCGACGTCGGCCACTGTGCAATCGAGCACGGTGCCGTCAAGCCCCGCGCCATTGGCCCCGTCCGCACCGTCGCTCGTCACCTCCCCCGCCGGCGCACCCGTACCGTTTGCGGACGTGGGCCTGTCCGGAGTGAACGATCCGACGTGCAGCTCCGAGCACCGCCCGGTGGTCCTGCTGCACGGAACACTGGCCACCGCACAGGGCGATTTCAGCGTGCTCGCGCCCGCGCTCCAGGCAACGGGGCGCTGCGTCTTCACACTCGACTACGGGATGGGCGGCACCCGTTCGGTCCGCAGCTCCGCGAAGACGGTGACCGCCTTCATCGACCGGGTCCTGGAGACGACAGGCGCCGACCAGGTCGACGTCATCGGCTATTCACAAGGCGGACTGGTGCTGCGCACCGCGCTGCGTCTCGAAGGGCTCGCACCGCGGGTTGCCGTCGCGGTGCTCATCGCCCCGACCTTCCACGGCAGCACGTCGCCGCTGCTCACCGCACTGCCGCCGGCGCTCTGCCCGGCGGGCGCCGATCAGGCGGCCGGATCGGCGCTGCTGAAGGAACTGGACGCGGGCGGCGATCTGGATGGCGACGTCCGCTACGCGGTGATCTCCAGCAACCTCGACATGATCGTCACGCCGGTGTCCGCGCAGGCGCCCGTCGGCCCGGCGGATCGGGTCACGTCGCTGATCGTGCAGGACCGGTGCCCCGGCTCCCGGCTGGATCACCTCGGACTGCGAGCGGATCCGGGCGTTGTGTCCTGGGTCGTCGAGGCGCTCGACTCGGGCGGCTCCCCCGATCCGTCGGCCTTCACCTGCGGCTGACCAGGGCTAGGTCCGTCAGCGGGCAGCAGCGGATTTGGGCGCGACTGTGTGCAGCTGGTAACCTCGAAGGTCGTGTGCGCCGCAGTGGCGCACGCATCATGTGCATCATTCCCCCGACGAAATGAAGGCAATCCGGCGTGGCCAATATCAAGTCCCAGATCAAGCGCATTCGTACCAACGAGGCTGCGCGCCTGCGCAACAAGTCGGTCAAGTCTGCGCTGAAGACGGCCGTCCGCCGCGTGCGTGCAGCAGCCAGTTCCGGCGACAAGGCCGCCGCGCAGACCGAGCTCGCGGTTGCCTCGCGCAGCCTCGACAAGGCAGCGTCCAAGGGCGTCATCCACGCCAACCAGGCCGCGAACCGCAAGTCCGCGCTCGCCCAGCTGGTCAACCAGCTCTGACCGCCGGGTGCTGACCGCAGCGCCCGCGTCACCGAGCAGTACCAGCGCCACCAACGCCGTCCGGTCAACCGCCGGGCGGCTTTTTGGCGTCACCTGCGGTGGTAATTCGCCGACTTCCAGCTGCTGCTGATCGGCCGTCAGCGGCGCTTGCGCGCAGCAACGAGGTCGAGCACCGCCCGCTCCAGGGCGTACTCCGGATCGACCGCGGCGCCCTTGACGTCGGCGTTGAGCTGCGCCACCACCGCCATTCCGGCCACCAGGCCGTCCGACGTCCAGCCGCGTCCCGCCGTCCGGGCTTTGTCGACCTTCCACGGCGGCATACCCAGCTGCGATGCCAGCGCGTAGGAGTTCCCGCCGCGGGCACCGGACACCCTGGCGATCGTCCGCACCCCATCGGCCAACGCATCGGCGATCAGGACCGGTGCCACCCCGACACCCGTTGCCCAGCGCAGGGATTCGAGGGAAGCCGGCAGGTCGCCCGCCATCACCGAGTCGGCAACGGTGAAGCCGGTCACCTCGGCCCTGCCCCGGTGATACCGGTGGACCGCGGTCTCGTCGACCATCCCGCCGGTGTCGGCCACCATCTGACTGGCCGCCGACGCGAGTTCCCGCAGGTCAGCACCGACCGCGTCGACCAGCGCCGCAACGGCATCCGGGGTCGTGGTCCCACCCGCCTTGCGGATCTCGGAACGGACGAAGTCGATGCGCTCGGCGAGCCGGGTGATCTTGTTGCAGACCACCACCGCGGCGCCGGCCTTGGTCAGCGCATCGGCGATCGGCTTGTTCCGCGCACCGCCGGCATGGTGCACCAGCAGCGTCACTCCCTCGACGGGATCCGCGCAGTACCCGATCAGCGCGGTGGCCAGGTCCTTCGCAGCTTCCTGCGCCCCGCGGATCACGACCACCCGCGGCTCCGCGAACAGGCTCGGCGCCACCAGATCCCAGAACTCTCCCGCCGCCAGACCGGCTCCGACTGCGTCACGGCGCTCGGCCCCGGGCTCGACCCGCCGCGCGGCCGCGGTGGCCCGCCAGATCGCACGGTCGACGAGCAGCATCTCGTCGCCCGTGATGAGCGTCAGCGCCGGTGGTTCGGCACGACTGCTGTCTTTGCCGGCCGTCATGCGCTCATCGTGCCAGGCCACCCCGACACCGCGGTCCGCGCGTCCACCGCCCACTCAGCCGCCGTCGGTAGGCTGCCAATTCCCGCGGCTGCCGCAGTTCCCGGCCGCCGGATCCCGCTCACCGCAGCTGAACTTCTGCCGCCACACCGAAGGACGCCCGTGCCATCCGTCGCCCCCGCCCGTCCGTCCCGTCGCTCCACCGACCACCGCAGCGCGGCTCGAACGGCGGTCGCGGCCGTCGTCGCCGCGACGGTCCTCCTCCTGGCTGGATGCGCCTCCACCGCATCCCCCGCCGCATCCCCCGCCGCACAGCAGTCGCCGCCGGCCGGCAGCGTGGCCTGCGACTACCTGCCGGGTGAACGGGCAGCGGCCAGGCAGGTCGAGCCGCCGCCCGCGATCGAATCGGCGACGGGCACGGCGACGGCGACCATCGAGTTGACCGGCGGGCCGGTGGTCGTGGACCTGGACAGGGCGACCGCGCCGTGCACGGTCGGCAGCTTCGTGCACCTCGCGCAGAGCGGCTACTTCGACGACACCCCGTGCCACCGACTGACGGCGTCGCCGTCGCTGTCGGTGCTGCAGTGCGGCGACCCGTCGGGCACCGGCGGCGGAGGTCCCGGTTACCGGTTCGCCGACGAGACGACGGCCGACATGACCTATCCCGCAGGCACTGTCGCGATGGCCAATGCTGGTCCGGATACCAACGGATCGCAGTTCTTCCTGGTCTACGCCGACTCCACCCTGCCGCCCGATTACACCGTGTTCGGCACCATCACCGAGGGACTCGACGTCATCACGGGCATTGCGGCGCAGGGCATCACCGGCTCGGGGAATGCCACCGCACCGGTCCAGCCGGTCACCATCTCGACGGTGTCCATCGCCGAGTGACCCCGGTGTCCATCGCCGAGTGACCCCGGTGTCCATCGCCGGTTGACCCCCGAATGCCGAGCCGGAGCGGCTCGGAGGCAGCGCTGCGGTGCGCTACCATCACCGGACAACTTCATCACCCACTCATCCAGAGGGGCAGAGGGATACGGCCCGACGAAGCCCCGGCAACCACTGTCGATGATCACCATCTCGTGACGGCATCAGCCTGAGCGAGGCCGATCGACAGTAGGTGCCACATCCGTCCCGCAGCAGCGGGGAAGATGAGAGAAAGGCCTCGCCATGACTACTGTCCTGTCCACACCTGCGCCCACCGGCGGCACCGCCGCGCCCGGCACCGGCTCGCCCGGTCTCGACCTGGGTCCCGCAGTCGCACTCTCCTGTCGGGAGTGCGGGCACCGCATCGATCTCGGCCCGTACTACGCCTGTACCGAGTGTTTCGGGCCGCTCGAGGTGGCCTACGAATTCACGCTGTCCGGCGCCGCACTGAAAGCCGCGATCGAGTCCGGGCCGGACAACATCTGGCGGTACGCGCCGCTGCTGCCCGTTCCAGCGGACGTCGCCGCCACCCGGAACATGAATCCGGGTTCCACCAAGCTGATCAGGGCCGACAACCTCGCCCGCGAGCTCGGCATGAAGACGCTGTGGGTGAAGGACGACTCGGGCAATCCCACCCACTCGTTCAAGGACCGGGTGGTGGCCGTCGCGCTGGCCGCCGCCCAGCAGCTGGGCTTCTCCGTGCTGGCCTGCCCGTCGACCGGCAACCTCGCGAACGCGGTCGCCGCCGCCGCCGCCAGGGCCGGGATCCGTTCGGTGGTACTGGTTCCCAGCAACCTCGAGCAGCAGAAGATCCTCACCACCGCCGCGTACGGCGGCACCCTGGTCGCCGTCGAAGGCAACTACGACGACATCAACCGGTTGGCCGGGCAGATCGCCGCCGAGCAGGAGGACTGGGCGTTCGTCAACGTCAACGTCCGGCCCTACTACGCCGAGGGCTCCAAGACCCTCGGCTACGAGGTCGCCGAACAGCTGGGCTGGCGGCTGCCGCAGCAGGTCGTCATCCCGATCGCGT
This sequence comes from Nakamurella sp. GG22, assembly GCF_052976845.2. Classification (NCBI taxonomy): domain Bacteria; kingdom Bacillati; phylum Actinomycetota; class Actinomycetes; order Nakamurellales; family Nakamurellaceae; genus Nakamurella; species Nakamurella sp. GG22. The sequence goes on from NZ_JBRIIO020000016.1 coordinate 19,850, forward strand.
CCGGCGCCCAGCTGGTCAAGGTGGACAAGGGGTTCACCGAGCTGGCCGAGCTCGGGCTGGTGGAAGCCACGCCCTACAAGGTGTTCGGAGCGCAGGCGACCGGCTGCTCCCCCGTCTCGGCGGCGTTCAAGGCCGGCGAGGACACCGTGAAGCCGGTGCGGCCCGACACCATCGCCAAGTCACTGGCGATCGGCAACCCCGCGGACGGCCCGTACGTTCTCGACGTCACCCGGCGGACCGGCGGCGCCGTCGAGGACGTCAGCGACGACGAGGTGATCGACGCCATCAAGCTGCTGGCCCGGACCGAGGGAATCTTCGCCGAGACCGCCGGCGGGGTGACGATCGCGGTGCTGCGCAAGCTGCTCGCCACCGGGCAGCTCGACCCGGACGCCGAGACCGTGGTCTTTAACACCGGTGACGGCCTGAAAACCCTTGACGCCATTGCCGGCTCGGTCGGGCCGACCGCGACCATCGCACCGACGCTGGCCGCCTTCGAGCAGGCCGGGCTGGCATGAGCGCCGCCGGGCAACCGGCGTCCACGGCGCCGCCGGTGACGGTGCGGGTGCCGACGATCCTGCGTGCCTACACCGGCGGTGCGTCCACCGTGACCGTCGACGCCGGTACGGGTTGCAGCGTCGGCGATCTCATCACCAGGCTGGAGAGCGAGCACCCGGGCATCCGTGCCCGGGTGCTGGACGAGGCCGGCCAGATCCGTCGCTTCGTCAACGTGTACGTCGATGACGAGGATGTCCGGTTCGGTGACGGGTTGCAGACCGATGTCGCACCGGGGACGACACTCTCGATCATTCCCGCGGTGGCCGGTGGCTGAACCCTGACCGGTTCAGCGGTCAGCTGCTCAGCCGCAGCGAGCCGGCGTGGGTGCCGGCCTGGTCGGTCAGGTCGATGCCGAACAGGGTGTGCAGGGCCTGCAGGTAGTCGGCGCCGTCGCCGGTCCGTGCCAGTTCGCCGGCTCGCATCGTCGGGGTGTGCAGCAGCGACTGGGTGACCCTGTGCAGAGCCAGTTCGACGTCGGCGGCCACCTCGGCCGGGTACTTCGCGCGCAGCCGGGTCATCTCCTTCTTCACCGCGACCGAGACATGCTGGCGGAGCGCGACAATCGCCGGATCGAGGCGGCGGACCGCCATCCGGTCCTCGAAGGCCGCCACTGCGGCGATGACGATGTCCTGCGCGTCGCTGACGGCAGTGACATGGGAGGGATCGACCTGCTCGGAGACGGTGTGCAGGTCGATCACCCGGATGCCGGGAACTGCCCGCGCCGACGCGGAGACGTCGGAGTGCAGAGCGAGATCGATCACCGGCAGCGGCTTGTCGCGCCGTGCCACCGCACTGGTCAGGACCTCTTCGGTCAACGTGTCGGCCGAGGTGCCGCTGCAGGTGACGACAAGGTCAGCTTCGGCCGTCGCAACGGCAAGTTCGCCGGCCTCGATGGGGACCGCGCCGTGCCGGTCGGCGAACCCGCTCGCCCGGCCGCTCGGCGAGAACACGAACAGGTTGCTGCAGCCGCGGGACCGTAGTTCCGCGGCGACCACCCGCGCGTAGGCGCCGGTGCCGACGACCAGGGCGGACGCCCCGACCAGCGCAACCGTCTGGCCGGCGAGATCCAGGGCCACGGAGGCGATGGATCGACCGGCGGCGCCGACCCCGGTGTCCGTGGCGACCTGCTTGGCGGTGCGGGCGGCGGACTGGAACAGCAGGTTGATGGCCGGTGACGCTGTCCCGGCGATCTGCGACTCACGCAGGGCCCTGGCGATCTGGCCGCCGATTTCGGCCTCGCCGACGACCATCGAGTCCAATCCGGATGCCACGGTGAACAGGTGCGCCACAACGGGCGCGCCGACCCGAACCTTCAGCAGTCCGCTGACCTCGTCGGCGGGGATCCCCGATACCTGCGAGACCGCGGCGGTCACCTCGTCGATGGCGTCGTGGAAGCGGACCGCGTCGAGGTAGATCTCGAGCCGGTTGCACGTCGACACGACGACGACGCCGTCGACCGGTGAATCCTCGTGGTGCACCCGGGACACCAGGGCCCGGCTGAGAACATCCGAGCCGCTGGTGAGCCGGTCCAGTTGCGTCAGCCCCAGGTCGTGATGGCTGGCGCCGAGAACCATGAGCATGGGTCAATGATATGGGTGCGGAGGCTGACAGCGTTAAGAAGGGCAGCCTAACCTCGGCCGCCGAAAATCCCCTGACCTGCGGAGATACACCGACGTGAGCTGGGTCGCTTCCCGCCTCCTGAGCTGCCCGAAGCGACCCGGCGACGTCGGGTGACACCATGGACGCATCATGACTGCCATTTCCTCCACCGCCCCCACCGACCCGACCTCGGTGACAGCCGCCCCGCACACCGGTGCCGGCTTGCCGGACAGCCACCCACTCCGGGACGGCCGGACAACCGGTTCTGCGCTGCTTGCGGCGTACCGCGGCGAGCGACCGACGACCAGGCCGGTGTGGTTCATGCGGCAGGCGGGACGATCGCTGCCGGAGTACCGCGAGGCACGCGGCGGCACCGGCATGCTCGAGGCCTGCCTGACGCCGGACCTCGCCGCCGAGATCACCCTGCAACCGGTGCGCCGGCACGGGGTGGACGCAGCGATCCTGTTCAGCGACATCGTGGTGCCGCTGAAGCTGGCGGGCATCGACGTGGAGATCGTTCCCGGGACCGGCCCGGTGGTGGCGCACCCGATCCGCACCGCGGCCGATGTCGGCGCGCTGCCGCAGTTGGATCCGTCGGCGCTTCGGCCGATCATCGACGCCGCGGCTGCCACCGTCGGCGCGCTCGGCGGCACGCCGCTGATCGGATTCGCCGGTGCACCGTTCACCCTGGCGTCCTACCTGGTCGAGGGCGGTCCCAGCCGTGAACATCTGCGCACCAAGGCCCTGATGCACGGCGACCCCGAGACCTGGGACGCACTGGCCGGCTGGGTCGCCGGCATCACCCACGCCTTCCTGCGCGCACAGGCCGTGGCCGGCGCGTCCGCGGTGCAGCTGTTCGACTCGTGGGCCGGCGCACTGTCGCTGCCGGACTACCTCCGCTACGTCGCTCCGCATTCCCAGGCGGTGCTGGCCGGGGTGGCCGATCTCGGCATTCCTCGGGTCCACTTCGGGGTCGGTACCGGGGAGCTCCTGGTCGCGATGCGCGACGCGGGCGCCGACGTCATGGGAATCGACCACCGCGTCCCGCTGGACACCGCGAACGAGCGGCTCGGCGGACGAACACCGTTGCAGGGCAACATCGATCCGGCCCTGTTGTTTGCGGGCAGCACCGCGCTGCATGCGGCCGCCGCTGACGTGATCCGGCGCGGCGCCGCGGCGCCGGGCCATGTGCTGAACCTCGGCCACGGTGTCCCGCCGGAGACCGACCCGGACGTGCTCACCCGGCTGGTCGACTTCATCCACGGCTACCCCGCCGACGCGACTCGGTGACCGCCGCCGGCACGCCGGAGGCTGTCCCGGTCCTGGTGATCGGCGGCGGAGTCGGCGGGCTCGTCACGGCCTTGGGGGTGGCCCGCGCGGGTCACCGGCCGGTCGTCGTCGAAACCGGCGTCACCTGCGGTGGCGTGCTGTCGGCGCACCGGGTCGGCGGCCTGACCCTGGACGCCGGGGCGGAGTCGTTCGCCACGGCCAGGCCGTCGGTCACCGACCTGTTGACCGAACTGGGCCTGGCGGATCGAGTCACCGTGCCCAACCCGGCAGGTGCCTGGGTTCGGCACCGCGGCGGGTCCGCGCCGTTGCCGGCGATGGCGTTGCTGGGCATTCCGGGTCGTCCGTGGGCGGGTGACGTCCGGCGGGTCATCGGTGCCGCCGGTGCCGCACGCGCTCTCGTCGACGCCGTGCTGCCCGGTCGATCCGGCCTGCCGCCCGGCTCGACGCTCGGAGCGGTGGTGCGCTCGCGGATGGGCGCACGGGTGCTCGACCGGCTCGTCGAACCGGTCGCCGGCGGCGTGTATGCCGCCGATCCCGACCGGTTGGACGTGACGACGGTCGCCCCGATGCTCGATCGCTCCCTGCGGGAGACGGGCTCCCTGGCCGGTGCGGTGCGGTTGCTGCGCGGCGGCGGCGAGCGGGCCGGATCGGCCGTGGCAACGCTGACCGGCGGTTTGCACACCCTGGTTCCGGCCCTCGTCCGAGCCGTGCTGGCCGCCGGTGGCGAGGTGCGCACCGGCACCGGCGTCACTGGCCTGTCGCAGACCGACGAGGGGTGGCGGGTGCGGCTGACCGGCGACAGGGACCTCACGGCGGGCGCCGTCGTCCTGGCCGTGCCGGCGCCGACCGCCGCCGCACTGCTCGCCAGCACATCGGTTGCGCGCGTTGCCCTCCCGGTCCTGGACGCACCCATCACCCCGGTATTGATCTGCACCTTGGTCGTCGACGATCCGCGGCTCGACACCGCACCCCGGGGTACCGGGGTGCTGGTCTCGGCGCACGCCCGAGGTGTCCAGGCGAAGGCGCTCACCCACGCAACGGCGAAGTGGCCCTGGCTGGCGGACGCCGTCGGCCCGGGACGTCATGTGCTGCGGCTCTCCTACGGCCGCGGCGGGACGCTGCCCGACGAGGATGCCCTGCCGGCGATCGCGTTGGCGGACGCGGCAGAGTTGCTCGGTGTGCCGCTCGCCGGGTCGGCACTGGTCGACTCCGCGGTGGTCCGCTGGACGTCCGCGCTGCCGGCGCCGCGCCCCGGTCACGCCGAGGCCGTTCACGCCCTCAGAACCGCGGCCCGCCCGCTCGGGCTCGCCGTCGTCGGCGCGTCGGTGGCCGGCAGCGGCCTCGCCGGTGTGGTGGCCGATGCGACGTTGCAGGCCTCTTGTCTCGTCGCGGACCTCGACGTTGTGTCCGGGATCGCGGCAGCTTCGCCGCCCGCGGCCCCCGGGCCCGACCGGTGGTGAGGGAGTATGGAGTGGTGACCAACCAGACCACCGACCCCGCCAGCACCCCCGGCGCCGAGCCGGCACATCCGACCGAAACGGGCCCACGGACGCGCCCGACAGCACGCGAGATCAATGCGCAGATCGTCTATACGGCGTTCGCGGTGTACTCGCGGGCCGGCGACCTGGATGCGCCGCGGGAGAAGGCCACCGCCGAACTGGTCGACCTGGTCGCCGACCTCACCGAGCAGGGAGTGACGGTGCGCGGCTTCTACGACGTATCGGCGCTGCGCGCGGACGCAGATCTGATGGTGTGGTGGCACGCGCCCACCGCCGAGGCCCTACAGGCCGCGGCCCGCTCGCTGCGCCGGACCGCGGTCGGCCGGACCCTGTCCCCGACCTGGTCCGCGATGGGCCTGCATCGGCCGGCGGAGTTCAACAAGGGCCACGTCCCGGCCTTCCTGGCCGGAGCCGGCGCCAAGAACTGGGCCACGGTCTACCCGTTCGTCCGGTCCTACGAGTGGTACCTGCTGCCCGATGCCGAACGGCGCGGGATGCTCGTCGAGCACGGAATGATGGGCCGCGAGTACGACCAGGTGCTGTCGAACACCGTCGCGGCGTTCGCCCTCGGCGACTACGAATGGCTGCTGGCGCTCGAGGCCGACGAGTTGCACGACACCGTCGACCTGATGCGTCACCTGCGCGCGTCCGGCGCGAGAATGCATGTCCGCGAGGAGACCCCGTTCTTCTCCGGCCGCCGGGTGGACGAGGCCGGGGTCGTCGAGGTGCTGGCGTGACGCCGACCGTCACCGCGGGATCGGGCAAGTCCGCCGAAGCCACCGATCCACGCCGGGAGGGGTACGACGCCGTCCTGCTCGCCGGATTCGGCGGCCCGGAGGGTCCCGACGACGTGATGCCGTTCCTGCGCAACGTGACCCGCGGCCGCGGGATCCCGGAGGAAAGGCTCGTCGAGGTCTCGCATCATTACCAGGCCCTGGGCGGTGCCTCCCCGATCAACGAGCAGAACCGCGCGCTGCAGGCGGCACTGCGCGACGAGCTGACGCGCCGCGGCGTCGACCTGCCGGTCTTCTGGGGAAACCGCAACTGGGCGCCGTACCTGCCGGACGTCATCACCCGGGCCCACAGCGAAGGCGCGGTCCGGCTGCTCGGCCTGTCCACCTCCGCGTACTCCTCCTACTCGTCGTGCCGGCAGTACCGCGAGGACTTCGGGATGGCGCTGGCAGCAACGGATCTCGTCGGATCTGTGCGCATCGACAAGGTGCGCCCCTACTTCGACCGACCGGGATTCCGGCAGCCCTTCGTCGACGGCACCGTCGCCGCATTACGGGACGCCGCGGCGGCCGGTCTCGGCGCCGGCGATCTGCAGATCGTCTTCACCACCCACTCCATCCCGCTGACGATGGCGGACACGTCCGGGTCCGCGGACCTCGGCGACCACGGAGCGGGCGGGGCCTACGTCACCCAGCACCTGGCGGTTGCGGCCGCGGTCATCGCCGCTGTCGGCGCCGAGTTCGGCAGCACACCGGACTGGCAACTGGCCTACCAGTCCCGCTCCGGGCCCCCGTCGGTGCCCTGGCTCGATCCCGACATCAACGATGTGATCATCGATCTCGCCGCCGCCGGTCGCCGCGGTGTGATCGTCGTGCCGATCGGGTTCGTGTCCGACCACGTGGAAGTGGTGTGGGACCTGGACAACGAGGCAGCGGAGACCGCGGCCGAGCATCAGCTGTTCTTCGCCCGGGTCCGGACGCCCGGCACCGACCCACGGTTCGTCGGGGAACTCGCCGACCTCGTCGAGGAGCGGTTGGGCACCCGGACCGCCACCCCGCAGGTGTTGGCCGGTGCCGCCCAGCGCCCCGACTTCTGCGCCACCCGCTGCTGTGTCAACTCCAGGGTGACCAAGCCGACGACAGGCGCCGTCGACTCGGCCGCAGACTGGGCGGGCAACCCGGACACCGCAGCGGTCGACCCGGAACGATTGGCGGCGTCCGGCATTCGCGGGACGTCGGGGTGAGCCGGTGACCGACAGGGTGCTGCGCGTCGGTACCCGGGGCAGTGCGCTGGCGTTGGCGCAATCCGGTGCCGTCGCGGCGCGGATCGCCGAGAGGGCCGACGCGCACTGGGAACTGGTCCGGATCAGAACCGAGGGCGACGTCAATACCGGCCCGCTCGCCGCGATCGGCGGCACCGGCGTGTTCGTCACCGCCGTCCGCACCGCTCTTGCAGCCGGCCGGGTCGACGCCATCGTCCACTCGTACAAAGATCTGCCCACTGCCCCGGCCGATGGTCTGGTGCTGGCCGCGGTGCCCACCCGGGAGGACCCGTCCGACGCCTTGTGCGCGCGGGACGGTCTCACACTGGAAACCCTGCCGATCGGCGCGCAGGTCGGCACCGGATCGCCCCGGCGGACCGCTCAACTGCTGCAGCACCGCCCCGATCTGCGGGTCGTCGCCGTTCGCGGCAACGTCGACACCCGGCTGCGGATGGTCACCGACGGAGTGCTGGACGCCGTCGTTCTCGCCGCCGCCGGTCTCGCGAGGCTCGATCGGTCCGCTGCGATCACCCAGACCTTCACCCCTTCGGAAATGCTGCCGGCGCCGGCGCAGGGCGCACTCGCTGTCGAGTGCCGTGCCGCTACCGACAACGACTGGTACGGCACGGCTGTGGCCTCCCTCGACTGCGCATCCACTCGTGCGGCCGCGGCCGCGGAGCGCGCGATGCTGAGCACGCTGGAGGCCGGCTGCATCGCCCCGGTCGGTGCATATGCACAGGTTTCAGGCGATCGGTTGCGGCTGACCGGCGCGGTCATCGCCGTCGACGGCACGTCCGCTGTCCGCGGCGAACTCGCCGGGGCGACCGGTGACGCAGCCGCCCTGGGGACCTCACTCGCCCTCGACCTGCTGTCCCGGGGTGCGGCGGGGCTGCTGGGAGCGGTGCGGTGAACCACTCTTCTCCGCGTGCCGACGCGGATTCCCGTTCGGCTCCGCCTGCACCAGGCCCGATCGCACCCGACCCGCCCACCGGTCCGCTCGCAACCGGCCCGCTCGCCGGCTGGCGGGTGCTGGTGCCGCGACCGCCCGAGCGGTCCACTGAACTGGTGGACCTGCTGACCGCCGCCGGGGCGACACCCGTTGCCGTCCCGCTGATCTCGATCGAGCCCGCCCTGGACGAGGGCGGGTTGGACCTGCGTCTTGTCGCACTGGCCCGCGGTGAATACGCCTGGCTCGGGTTCACCTCGGCCGCGGCTGTGGACGCCGTGCTGGGGCGCGCTGGACAGCTCGGACTGTACCCGGCGGTACCTGGCGACACCCGGGTCGCAGCCGTCGGTCCGGCAACCGCCGCGGCGCTGCGAGCCGCGGGACTGCCGGTCGACCTGCAGCCAACGGCGGGCGGCTCGGCCGACGCGTTGGCAGCCGTCTGGCCGCATCCGTCCGGCGACGCCGCAGTGCTGCTACCCCGTTCCGACATCGCGACTCCCGGACTCCCCACGGCCCTGTCGGCCATGGGATACCGGGTCGATGCGGTCACCGCCTACCGCACCGAGGTCCAGCCGGTCCCGCAGCCGCTGGCCGCCGAACTGTCGGCCGGGGCGTTCGACGCTGTGCTGTTCACCTCGCCGAGCACGGTGCAGGCGCTCAGCGCCGTGCCACTACCGCCTTCGACAGTGCTGTGTGCGATCGGCCGCCCGACCACCGCAGCCGCGGCCGCCACCGGTCGACCGGTGCATATGACGGCGGCCGGACCGACCGCTCCATCGCTGGTCGATGCACTGGTGAGGTTCGCCGTCGACCATCCCCGCAACGTGAAAGCGTGATCTCCAGATGACTCCAGCCTTCCCCGTCACCCGGCCGCGCCGGCTTCGCCGTACCCCGGCGATCCGCCGGTTGGTCGCCGAGACCCGTTTGCATGCGGCCGATCTGGTGCTGCCGATGTTCGTCAAGGAGTCGCTGCGTGAACCAGTCCCGCTCGCTTCGATGCCCGGGGTCCTGCAGCACACCAGGGACTCGCTGAAAGCGGCTGCCGTCGAGGCGGTCTCCGCCGGGGTCGGCGGGTTGATGCTGTTCGGGATCCCGGCGACGCGTGACGCCATCGGCTCGCAGGCCACCGACCCGGCCGGGATCCTGAACGTCGCACTGTCCGACCTGCGTTCCGAGGTCGGTAGGGACACGGTGCTGATGGCCGACCTGTGTCTGGACGAGTTCACCGACCACGGGCATTGCGGGGTGCTGACCGCCTCAGGCGCGGTGGACAACGACGCGACGCTGCAGCGGTATCGCGAGATGGCTGTCGCCCTCGCGGAATCGGGCGCGGACATGGTCGGCACCTCCGGAATGATGGACGGCCAGGTCGGCGCCGTCCGTGCGGCGCTGGACGAGTCCGGGCTGATCGACACCTCCGTCTTCGCCTACGCGGCCAAGTACGCATCCGCCTTCTACGGGCCGTTCCGCGAGGCGGTCGATTCCGCACTGGTCGGCGACCGACGGAGCTATCAGCAGGACCCCGCGAACCGGCACGAATCGGCCCGCGAGGTCGAACTCGACATCGCCGAGGGCGCCGACCTGGTGATGGTGAAGCCCGCCATGTCCTACCTCGACGTGCTGTCCGACGTCGCCGCGTCGGTGGACGTTCCCGTTGCTGCATACCAGGTCTCGGGCGAGTACGCGATGATCTCCGCCGCCGCGTCGAACGGTTGGATCGACCGGGACCGGGCCGTCGTGGAGTCGCTGACCTCGATCAAACGGGCGGGCGCGCAGATCATCCTGAGCTATTGGGCCGCCGAGGTCGCCGGCAAACTGTCTGCCGGCCAAGAGCTGTGATGTCCTGCCCGCCACTGTGATGTCCTGCCCGCCACTGTGATGCCCTGCCCGTCACTGTGATGCCCTGCCCGTCACTGTGATGTCCCGGCCGCCACTGTGATTTCCTACCCGCCACTGTGATGTCCTACCCGCCACCTTGCCCACTGGAGTGCACCCGATGACCGACACCAACAGCGCCGCCCTCTTCGAGCGGGCACTGGCAGTCACCCCCGGCGGGGTCAACTCCCCGGTGCGGGCGTTCCGCTCGGTGGGCGGAACCCCGCGGTTCATGACCTCCGGCAAGGGCGCCACCATCACCGACGCCGATGGGAACAGCTACGTCGATCTCGTCGGATCATGGGGACCGATGATCCTCGGGCACGCCCATCCCGCTGTGCTGGATGCGGTCTCGAGCGCCGTGACGCGAGGCCTGTCCTTCGGGACCCCCGGCGAGGGCGAGGTGCTGCTGGCCGAGGAGATCGTCGAGCGGGTGGGGCCTGTCGAGCAACTTCGGCTGGTCTCCTCCGGCACCGAGGCGACGATGTCGGCCATTCGCCTGGCCCGCGGCTTCACCCAGCGGTCCAAGATCATCAAGTTCGCCGGGTGCTACCACGGGCATGTCGATGCGTTGCTGGCGTCCGCGGGCTCCGGCGTCGCGACGTTCGCACTGCCCGATTCGGCCGGCGTCACCGCCGCCACGACGGCAGAGGTGGTCGTCCTGCCGTACAACGACCTCGGGGCGGTCGAAGCGGCTTTCGCCGCCCATCCGGGTGAGATCGCCGCTGTCATCACCGAAGCGGCGCCGGCCAACATGGGCGTGGTCACACCAGAGCCTGGGTTCAACGCCGGCCTGGCCCGGCTGGCGCACGCCGACGGTGCCCTGCTGATCACCGACGAGGTGATGACGGGGTTCCGGGTGAGCCGATCCGGGATGTTCGGCCTCGACGGGGCTGTCGAGGGATGGCGTCCCGATCTGATGACGTTCGGGAAGGTGATCGGCGGCGGGTTGCCGGTCGGCGCCTTCGGCGGTCGCGCCGACATCATGGAACACCTCGCACCGATCGGACCGGTGTACCAGGCGGGCACGCTGTCCGGGAACCCGATCGCGACCGCGGCCGGCCTGGCCACCCTGCGGGCCTGCGACGAGGAGGTGTACCGGCACCTGGACAAGACGGCAGAGACGGTGGGGCAACTGGCGTCCGACGCCCTGCAGCACGCCGGCGTTCCGCATCGGCTGCAGCGGGCAGGGAACCTGTTCTCGATCTTCTTCGCCGAACACCAGGTGAGCAACTACGACCAGGCACGCGGTCAGTCCGTCGCCGCCTACGCCGCGTTCTTCCACGGGATGCTCGACGCCGGTGTTTATCTGCCCCCGTCGGCGTTCGAGGCGTGGTTCGTCTCGGCCGCCCACGACGACGAGGCGCTGGAACGCATCGGCAAGGCGCTACCGGGCGCGGCCGAGGCGGCGGCAGCAGCGCTGGGCTGATCCCTTACGGAGCTGGGGCCGCACTGAGTGTCTATGCGCACTTGAGGTGCTCTCAGCGTGGACCATAGCGGCGAAGCCACCCAGCACCGCAGCCATTGCGGGTGTTCACCGCACAACGCAAACCTCCCAGTGCGTCGGTTCGCGTCTCTCGAAACTCGTGCGAAGTTCCAGCCTTTGAGCAGCAGGATGCCGTCGATCATCGTGTCCAGGTGGCAAGACCGCGCGGCGGACGTCCGCGCTGTCGGTTGCACCGGGCAAGATGCCTGCAAGGTTCGCATCTCTAAGAGCGGAAGTGGTGCAGCGCATGGATCTGATGGCCGGCCAGAACGTCGCCCTTGCCGCCGAGGCCGCGAACGTGCGGTTGCTTCAGCCGGCGCAAGCCCAGGTCGACCTCGTCGCCCTTTTGCTCGACGAGCGGGGCCAGGTCAGATCCGATGATGACTTCGTTTTCTACAACGCTCCTCGCCACCCAAGCGGCAGCGTCACGCTCGCGGGCGAGGAACTACAGCTGGACCTGCGCCGCCTCCCGGGGGCCGTCGAGCGCATTATCGTTGCAGCGAACAGCGATGGGGAAGGCCAGCTCGATCAACTGACGGTTTCGGTGGAAAGCGATGCGAAACTTACATTCACACCGCCGAGTCTTGCCGGTCTGCCGGCCGCGGTCCTTTTGGAGGTCTACCGCCGCGGCGGCGGATGGCGGGTCCGCGCCGTGGGCCAGGGTTGGGCCGACGGTCTGGCCGGACTGGCCCGTGAGTACGGCGTCAAGGTTGACGCCGAGCCCGACCAGCCGGCGACGCCAGCGCTGAAATCGGACACTGTGCCCGTTCAGTCAGATCTGGAGCGGCTGAACCTGCGCAGGGACGCATTGATTCAGGAAGTCGCGGCGCTCGAACGGCAAGTGCACGCTGCGCGCGAATTGATCGTCGAAACCAATGAACTCATGCTGCTGCAAGAAGCGGGCTACTACCAGTTCCGGCACCCGCTGGACGACGTCTTGTCCTCGAAGCAGCGCCTGGACGGCCTCCGTGCGGAGATCAAGAAAGCGATCGGCCAGCGGACGGCCGTCCGCGGCAAATCCGGCTGGATGGTGAACGGATCGCTGAAAGAGGGGGCGGCTCTGGTTCGCCAGTTCAGCGACCTGATGCTGCGTACGTACAACATCGAGGCCGACAACTGCGTTCGAACCGTGCGCGCCCACACGGTCGACTCGGCGAAGAAGCGGCTGGATCGGACACGTGAGGCGATCGTCAGAAACGGCAGCACGATGGGTGTTGCGATCGACGAGACCTTTCACGCGCTACGCCTGGAGGAGCTCCAACTGACCGCGGACCACCACCTTCGGGTCGAGCAAGAGAAGGAGGATGCGCGCGAGGAACGGCAGCGGCAGCGAGAGGAAGCCAAAGCCCAAGAGGAATTCAAGCGGCGGAAGAAAGACCTATTCAAGGAACAGGCGCACTATCAGAGCCTGCTGGAGAGGTCTCGGATCAACGGCGACCAGGCAGGAATACTCGAGGCGCGTGAACGGCTCGCCGAGATCACCGAGAGCATCGAGGAAGTGGAGGAGATGGCGGCGAACACCCGTGTCGGCTACGTGTACGTCATTTCCAATGTGGGTGCATTCGGTGATCGCGTGGTCAAGATTGGCATGACCCGCCGGGAGGACCCGATGCAAAGGGTTTATGAGCTCGGCAGCGCATCGGTGCCCTTCAAGTTCGACGTGCACGCACTCGTCTTCAGCCACGACGCCGTAACGCTGGAGACAGCACTGCACCGAGAGTTCGACCAGCGGCGGGTCAACCAAGTCAACCGGCGGCGTGAGTTCTTCCGGGTGAGCCTCGCCGAGGTTCGGACCGCGCTGGAGAAGGTCGGAACCAATCACGTGGTGGAATTCCGCGAGCTTGCGGAGGCCCCCGAGTGGCGGCAAAGCCAAACCCAGCACTCCGGAAACAACCGTCCCGGCGTCGACCTGAGCCGGTAAGGAGGACAGAACCCATGGCCCGTCGAAGCGGAGTCGTCGCCGCACTCGTGCGGATGCAGCGGGAAGCCGAGCGGCAGCGAGCACGTCAAGCTCGCGAAGCCGCTAAATCGCAACGCGCCGCAGCTACCGCCCGCACACGCGCGGCTGTCAACGACCAGAAAACCAGGGCCCGCATGTACACGGAAGACCGGACTCGGGAGGCCGCAGAGGACACCGCGCAGCTTGAGGGTCAGGTAAAGGCCCTGCAGAGCGTGCTCTCGGCCACCCTCCGCGTCGATGACTACCTGGACCTCGAGGCCCTCAAGCAACCTCCGCCGAACCCAGTATTCGATCCGCTCGCTTTCGGAACGCCGCCCTCGCCCCCACGCGAGGGTGACTTCGCTGTGGAAGGCCCATCAGCTTTGGGGCGCGTCTTCGCCGCCTCGAAGCACGCGGCTCGGGCTGAGCAGCGTCAAGCCGAGTACCAACAAGCCCTTCACGGCTACAGGGCCGCTGCGCAACAACATGCACAGCGCTTGGAGGAGGCACATAGACGGCACGAGGCAGAAGTCAACCGTCAGATGTACGAGCACAGGCAGCACGTTGAAGCGATCAGCGCGCTTCAGAGCGGCTTGGCGGTGCGTCAACCGGCGGCCGTCGTCGCTTACCTGGACCTCGTGCTGGAAGCCGCCGAGTACCCCGACGGTTTCCCGCACTCGTGGCGACTCGGCTACGCGGCGGCCTCCGGGCACCTCGACATCGAGTACAACTTGCCGGGTTTGGATGTGGTACCCAACGTCAAGGGCTACAAATACGTCAAGGGCACCGACACGATCACCCCGTCCGCGCGCCCAGCTACGCAGATCCGCAGCATCTACGCCGAAGTGCTGCGGCAGACGGCCCTACGGGTCGTCCAAGAGGTACTGGAGGCCGACCGGGGAGGCGCGGTCCGCACTGTCGTTTTCAACGGCTATGTGAACGACACCGACCCGGCCACCGGTCGCGAAGTCCGCCGCTGCCTCATCGCCCTCGCTACATCCCGCGAGCGATTTCTGCAGATCGACCTCGCCCGCGTCAACACTGTGGACTGCTTAAATCATCTGGAGGCGCGGATCAGCAAAGACCCGAGCAGGCTTCAGGCGGTAGAGCCGATAGAACTGACCGGCTCACTGGAGGCCGATTACACCCAGGACACCGATTCCGACCCCGAGCCCCTACCCCGGCCAGCAGGTCCCGTGGTGACGAACGAAGTCGTGTCGCCAGCGCAAACGGCGGAGCAGCAAGAGTTGGTTGCCGGCCAGAACGTGCCACTTGGCGAGTCACGGCTTCAGCTGACTCTGCTGGCGAACAACGCGGACTTGTCCGTGCTCCTGGTCGGGGCGAGTGGACGTGTCGACCGCGATGAGGACTTCGTTTTTTACAACAATCCACGAAGCGCTCATGGCGCCGTGACGTTGACCGGGAACAGTGCAAGCGTCGCCACCGACCTGTTGCCGCAGCACTGCGAACGATTGATCCTCGTTGTCAGCGCTGGCGGCGACGCCTCCGTGGCGAATGTGACCGCTGTGCTCCACCAGCCGGATAGTGGGATCGACTTTCGGTTTCGACCTGCCGACGCCACTGGCGTGAGCGCGTTGGTCTGGGGCGAGCTCTACCTCCGCAACGGCAAGTGGCGCCTGCGCGCGGTCGGACAGGGCTGGTCGGACGGGCTCGCCGGCCTGGCCCGGGACTACGGGGTCAACGTCGACTAGCGTCCTCAAACCCGACGCTCATACGCTCGCATTCCCGCAGCGACGGGCCATTCGGCGCATCGTGAATACGGCAGCACACCCGGTGAGCCGGAATGGCAAGAGCGCGCCCCGGAGAGGGACCCAGACTCTCAGATCGTGACCACTGCGTACACGGGCCGATCACAAGTGCTTCACCGACCGCAGCGGTGCAATGTATCGCTGCTCCGTGAGGCGCACAGTCGTCAAGACTGCTTTGCTAATCGTCGAGCCCGACGATCAGCTGTTGCGCGGCAGCATCAGACGGTGGGACAGGCAGACTTCAAGGACTGACGATTCGGGCCGCTACCCACCTTGCCGGTGATCGTCCGGATCGAGGCTGGGATGATCGCGGCGGGAATCCGCTACGAACTCTGTCAGCATGGAGTGCAGGTGCTGGACCTGGTCGGAAAGGTCCTTCACCTGAGTCCGGGTGGCCGCTTGGCCGGCCTCCTCCGCGGCCGCGACCCCTTCGATCAACCACGAGCCGATGATCGCGGTGACCGTTCCGAGCAAAGCGATCCCGCACACCATCATCGCCACCGCGATACAGCGCCCCTCAAAGGTGATAGGACTCAGGTCGCCGTAGCCAACCGTGGTGATCGTGACGCAGGCCCACCACAGAGCACCACCGAACGTGGTGATGTCCGCGCCGGGCGCGTTCCGTTCGGCGTCGAAGACGGCAAGTGCGGCCACGAATACCAGCAGCGTTGTTGAAGCGGCTGCGTACACGACGACCCGACCCCGCAGCGCGGTGCCGGCCGCGCGCTGGAAGACGGTGAACAGCGTGAGTAGTCGGATGAGTCGCAACGGCCGGAGAACGGGTAGCGCTACAACAAGCAGGGACAGGATGTTTCGGAAGAACCAGCGCCGTCGGTCACCGGCCAAAGTAAGCCGGGCGACGTAGTCGACGGCGAACATCAGCCAGGACCCGAAGACGATGACCTGACTGAAGACGAGGGCCGCGCCTTGTGGCTCGCCGAGGACCTGCCAGGCGTACGCGGCCGCGAACAGCACTGCAACCCCGACAAGGGGCCACTCCATCGCCCGATCCCACCGCTGAAACGCCGTGTTTTCTGCAGTACCAGTTTCGATTGTCGCCACGACGGCAGAATCGCATAAGGACCGTTCGCTATCTGCCGGTGGTAGGACACGGCGATCACCTCAGCCGCCAGTTGAGTCCTGCAGAGTGGTGTACGGCCACACGCCCATCTTGATCGTGGGCGTGTCGGGCTGGGACGAGGACGGTCACCGCGTGATTCTTCGAAGGACCTCTCACAGTCTGCCGAAGGAGTACCACGCGATGACCTCTGCTCACCCTATCGACCCCGAAACCTTCCTGGCCGATCAGCTCGCCGCGGCGAGCCCGGACCTGCTGCGCTCGATGTTGTCCACGTTCGTCCAGGCGCTGATGGGCGCCGAGGCCGACACCATCTGCGGCGCCGGGTACGGCGAACGCAGCGATGAGCGGGTGAACTCCCGCAACGGGTACCGGCACCGCGACTTCGACACCCGCGCCGGCACCCTGGACGTGGCGATCCCGAAACTGCGGTCCGGGTCCTACTTCCCGGACTGGTTGCTCGAGCGGCGCAAACGGGCCGAGCGGGCGCTGACGTCGGTGGTCGCGACGTGTTACCTGCTGGGTGTGTCGACCCGCCGGATGGAGAAGCTTGTGCAATCCCTTGGGGTGACATCGCTGTCGAAGTCGCAGGTGTCGGTGATGGCCAGGGACCTGGACGAGCAGGTCGAGGCGTTCCGGTCCCGCCCGTTGGACCAGGGCCCGTACACGTTCGTCGCCGCCGACGCGCTGGTCCTCAAGGTCCGGGAAGGCGGCCGGGTGGTCCGGGTGCACGCCCTGCTCGCGACCGCGGTGAACGCCGACGGGCACCGAGAGATCCTCGGCCTGGACGTCACCTCGGCCGAGGACGGGGCCGGCTGGTTGGCGTTCTTCCGCGGCCTGGTGGCCCGCGGCCTGTCCGGGGTCAAACTGGTCACCAGCGATGCGCACAGCGGGCTGGTGTCCGCGATCGGTGCCACCCTGCCCGGAGCGTCGTGGCAGCGGTGCAGGACGCATTACGCGGTCAACCTGATGGCAATCACCCCGAAAGCCAGCTGGCCGTGGGTGAAGACCATGTTGCACTCGGTATACGACCAGATCGACGCCAAAGCCGTTGCCGCCCAGTTCGACCGGGTCACCGAAGCGCTCGGTGAGAAGCTTCCCGCGGTCGCTGATCACCTCGACGAGGCCCGCGACGAACTGCTCGCGTTCACCGCATTCCCGAAGGAGATCTGGCGGCAGATCTGGTCCAACAACCCCCAGGAACGACTGAACAAGGAGATCCGCCGGCGCACCGACGTCGTCGGCATCTTCCCCGACCGCACCGCCCTGATCCGCCTCGTCGGCGCCGTGCTCGCCGAGCAACACGACGAATGGACCGAAGGCCGCCGCTACCTCGGCCTGGACGTCCTGGCCCGCTCCCGCATCACCCTCGCTACCGACAACACGGGCGATCCGTCCAGCCCGACGAAGGAGGTCACTACCAGACCAGCCGAAACCCTCACCGCCTGACCGACGAGGGATCACCGGTGACCGAACTCAATACACCACGCGAATGGGCTTGACCCAGCCGCCTCGACAGCGCGACCGGCTGGGGCATGAACCCTGAGTCTGGCGGAACGCTGAAGGGAACGCGGAGTCGCGGTATCCGTTGGGCGCGACCAGGCGCGCACGAGGGGTGACCAGCGCCAAACCATCTCTACTGCGTATCGTGACCGCGACGCGATACGATCGTGCTCAATCCAAACCTGTTGCCGCGCACAGTGTCTGGATTCACCTGTGCTCAGGCCGAGAATGCGAGTTCTGAGGCCGGGGACGGCGAGATGAGTCAGCCGGCGCGGATTCGTGTGCCAACCGCCACATTGCGGCTTGGCTCATTCGCGATCCGACACAGCTCGGGTGCCGTCGGTTTCGAGGGTTACGGAACGCCAACGGAGTCAGCGACGGGCGGCATGCTGTGGCCCCACTGGAGTGGGGTGAACGGTGCGCAGCTCCGTGCGGTGACAGTGTCAGTATTTGCGATGCAAAGGACGAGTGGATCCTGCCGGCATCTTGATCATCGGGCGTCAGGCTCGCACAGTCTTCCCACCGTGGAGCGGACCAGCGGATGTCGCGCGGATGGTCTGGGCGTGCCGGTGAGAACCGGTCGGCCTGACCCAGTCGACTCCCCCAACCCTGCCAAGCGAGCTCGGTAGCCCGCGAAGGTCCCCGACATCTCGGCGGGGTCGTGCAGACTCGGAAGGTGCGCAACTGGGTGTTGGTGTCGGCGGCCGCTGCTCCGGTGGCGCTGATCGGCGGGTGGACCCTTGCGGCGTCGCGGCAATCGGGCGGATTCGACCAGATCCGCGACACCATCAGCGCGCTCGCCGCCCAGGGCGCCGATGACCGCTGGATCATGACAACAGGCCTGTTCGTGCTCGGTGCCTGCCACCTGGTAACGGCCGCCGGGCTGACCGAGGCCGCTCAAGCCGGGCGACTCCTGCTGGCACTGGGTGGCGCGGCCACCGTTGTGGTTGCTGCCTCTCCGCAGCCGGCCGCGGCGCACATCCCCGCCGCCGCCGTCGGTTTCGGTGCGCTGGCGTTGTGGCCGGCGTTGTCCGCACTGCCCGGCCGGCGGAGCGGTACCGCCGCGTCCGGGGTGATGCTGGCGCTGCTGATCTGGCTCGGGGTTGAGCTGCGGGGAGGGAACTACCTGGGACTGAGCGAACGCCTGCTGGCCGGCTTCCAGTCCTTATGGCCGCTGTTCGTCGTGCTGGTTGTCGTTCGCGAACGGCGTCGCGGCCGGTCCCGCGACGCAGCCCTGCGCTGACTCAGGCTGGGCGCGAGCCCGCCTGCACTCCTTCGCATGTCGTGGACCGGCGATCAGGTGAGCGCTGCGCAGAAAGGTCGGTAGCGCGCGAACGCGCGTGCTCTCCCCCGATGTCGGTGGCCGGTGGGAGGATCGGAGACATGCCTCCCCGCCGCCGTGCCGCCGCCCCGCCCCCGATCGACGTGGAGGCGGTACGGAGCAAACTCGCCGAGGGAAAGATCGTCCGGGTCGGCATCACCAGATCCGCCCAGTTCCCCGAAGGTGGCACCGGACGGATCCGGCATGTCGGAAACCCCGACGTCGACGGTGACGAATACGTCCAGGTCGAGCTGAGCCTCAACGGCACCCGGGACATCCTTCCCTTCACCCCCGCAGACCTGACGCCTGCGATGAGAGGCCGCCCGCCGGCACAGTTTCCGGTCACACCCGCACGGTCAACGACCGCACGCCCCGCGCCCGCCCCCGCTCCCGCCAGCGCCCCCCGGCCCCCAACCGCTGAGCACGCCGATCGAGCCGGAGCCGGCATGGAGCGGCCTCCGTCCGATGAGCCCACAGTGCCGGCCCCCGCTGTTCGTCCTGCAGCGGCTGCGGATTCCGCTCGCGAGCCCGCACGACCCGCGCCGGTCGAGCGGAACGCACCGCGAGCGACAGTGCCTGTGCCCAAAACCCGACCGACCAAGGGCGCCCGCCGAACGCCGCCGGTCTCCATCACGGTGGCCACGACATCGTCAGAGCCCGTTGAGTGGAGGATCGAGGCGCGGATCGGGACGAAGGTCGCGGTCCGATCGGCAGTGGTGTCGCCGGCACGGGTCTGGGAGTTCGTCCGTCTGCTCGACAACGACGCGCTCAGCCAGGCCGTCGGCGCCATCCTCGACGAGCAGCGCACTGCCGCGCAGGCCCGGGCGGACGCGCTCGCCGCCGAACTTGCACAGGTCCGCGCGGAACTCGACGCGTTGCCGGAGGCACGCCGATAGCTCCGCCTGCCCGGCGCCCGCGCCGCGATGGAGGCGGCGGTCGGCCAGAGCTGCAGCACAGGAAGTGGTGTCCTTGCATCGGTGTGGCTCAGTCAACCGGGTGGTCCGCTCGCACCTCGATTCGCCATGGACAGGTCTCCGTCGGTGACGCCGACCGAGACGTCGCCTTGGATGTCCGTGCGCAGAACAGTTGTCACGCCGGCATGATCGAGCGTCGTCAGAGCACGGTCGCTGGGGTGGCCGTAGTCGTTGCCCACGCCCACCGAGATCACAGCAACCGCGGGTAATACGGCCGTGACGAATTCGGCAAGCAACTTCGATGAGCCATGGTGCGGCACTTTGAGGACGTCGGCGGCCAGATCGGCGCCGGAATTCAACAGTGCCTGCTGCGCCTCGATCTCGATGTCACCGGTCAGCAACATGCGCTCCCCGCCCCGCACGGCCATCATCACCACCGAGTCGTTGTTCGGGTCCGAGTCCGTGCCGCGGAATTCCCGCGCCGGTGCCAGGACAGTCAGGTGGAGGTCGCCGGCCGACCACTGTTCGCCGGGTGAGACCTCCACCAGGGGTATGCCCAAATCAGCGGCCTCCTGCTGAACCCTCGCCCACGCCTGGCTCGGCTCCCTCCCCGGTCCAACCGCGATGGTCCCGACTGTCCGTCCGTGCAGCGCTCCTTCGAGACCGTCGATGTGATCGGCGTGCAGGTGCGTCAGCACCAACAGCGGGATGGTGTCGACACCCAACCGGTCCAGGCAGGCGTTCATCGGGCCCGGATCTGGCCCCGTGTCGACCACGACCGCAGCGCCTGGCTGCCCTGTCGACAGCACGACGGCGTCGCCTTGTCCGATCTCACAGGCCGTCATCAACCAGCCGGTGACCGGCCACCCGGGTGCGACGAACCGGGTCGGGATGAAGACGACCAGCACACCGGCCGCGGCCGCCGCGAAGACCGTCCGAACCCGGCTGTGTCGCAACAACATCGACACCAACAGGCTGAGCAAGGCCAGTGCCAGCGCGCCGGTCGGGGTCCCGGGCCACGGCACGGTGGCATTGGGCCAGGCCGCCAGGTGGTGCGCGGTACCGGCGACCCACCTCACCAACGGTGCCGTCAGCTGAGCGAAAGCCGCAGCCGCCCAGGGGAACCACGGTCCGGTCAGCGCACACAGCACTCCGAGCACCAGGGCTGGCGCCATCACCGGTGCTACCACCAGGTTGGCCAGCACGCCGACGGCGGAGATCGAGTCGCTGATCAGCACGATGATCGGCATCGTGACGATCTGCGCGGCAACCGGCACGGTCAGGACATCCGCCCAGCCGCGGGGAATACCGCGCCGCTGGAGCGCTGCTGACCACGGTGGCGCCAGCAGCACCAGCCCGCCGGTTGCCACGACAGAGAGCGCGAATCCGACCGACAGCGCCAATTCCGGCTGGATCAGCAGCAACCCGATGACCGCTGTCGCGAGCGCCGGCACCGCTGTTCGGCTGCGTCCACTGAGCAGTGCGAGCATGCCGATACCGCCCATCAGGGCCGCCCGCAGCACCGACGGCTGTGGACCGACGAGGATGACCAGCGCGACCATGGTGACGGCTCCACCGAGTGCAGCAAACCGCGGACCAGCGCGCCGCAGAATGACGATGACGATGCCGCAGAGGATCGCGAAATGGGAACCCGATACCGCCAGCAGATGACTGAGACCTGTCGCCTTCGCGTCGGCGTCCAGTCGGTCATTGATGCCGCCGGTGTCGCCGACGACCAGTCCGCGCAGCAACCCACCCTCGTCCTCGTCCAACGCGGCGGCGTTGGACGTCAGGTCGGTTCTGATCGCGCCTGCCACGACGAACCACCACGGGGCACCGTGGATGAGGTCCGGCGGATCCCGGGCCCGGACCGTGATGGCCGGAAGGCCACCCAGCGGCACCATCCGAAGCCGGCCGGACACTGAGACCCGTTGCCCTGGAATGATTGCCGACCAGTTGGCCCCTGCGCCATCGATGGTGATCGTCGTGTGCGACGTCCACGTCACACCGGCCACGATGGCCGTCTCGACCGTGGCCGCGACCCGCCATCTGGTCGGCACCGCGACCGATTGGCCGTTCACCGGGGATCCAGTGCTATCGGACACCGGGAAGGTGGGCTGCGCAGATTCCGGGAACCGGGCGACCGTCACGACCAGCAGAGCCCAGGAGCCGCGTTCCGCGGCCGCCCCCAGTGGATCGGAGCTGCGTTCCGCCACCCGCAGGTTGGTCAACACCAGCGCGGACGCCAGGCAGGCCAGCGACGCGACCGCACCGTAACGCCAGCGTCGATCCAGTCGCACCGTGGCCGCGAGGGTCGCAACGGCCATACCTGCTGCCCACCAGGCCGTCCCGGGTGCCAGGAGGGCCGTCACGGCTCCCGACCACACCGCCAGCGCGGGCGGGATGAGGCGCAGGTCCACCGGCGGAACGACCTGGTCGTCCATCCATCGGTGCCGCACCGCGCCGGTGCGGGTCACACCGTCACCAGGGGCGAGATCTGGGCAAAGCGGGACGGCCCGATACCGCTGATCTCCTGCAGCTGTTCGATGCTGGTGAAGGTGCCGTTGGCGTCCCGCCAGGCCAGGATGTTCTGCGCCATCACCGGTCCCACGCCCGGGAGGGAATCCAGCGCAGCCTCGTCCGCGGTGTTCAGGTTGACCAGCGCCGATTCCGGCGCGTCGGGTGACTCGCGCCCCGCAGCGGCCGGCGCGGCTCCACCGCCGGGCGCCGACGAGCCGGAGGGGGAATCGCTCAGCACGATGGAATCGCCGTCAGCCAGCTTCGCGGCGAGGTTCATTCCCGTCAGGTCGGCGTCAGCGGTCGCCCCGCCCGCCGCGTCGATGGCATCGGCGACCCGGGCTCCGGGAGGCACCGTGACCAGGCCGGCCTTCCTGACCAAACCCGTGACAGAGACGACGATCTGAGTCACGGCAGCCGTCTCCACGGCTGAGCCGGCGGACTCCTCAGCCGCCGACCGACCCAGGGCTGCCGAAGTCCCGGCGGGTGCGTCCGCGCCACCGGACAGTCCGACGACCGTGGCCGCTGACGCAGCCATCGGCACAGGTACCGGTTCGGGCTGGTTGCGCCAGACGCCAACCGCGGTCACGACGGCCGCGAGCGCAGCGATCATCAGCAGGATCAGTGCGCCGCGACGTCCAGGGTCGACGCGTGCATCCCGCAGTGGTTCCGGCACCCACAGTTCGGCGAAACGACCCCACTGGCGGCCCAGTCGCGGCGCTCGAACAGCCCTGCGCCGGACCGTGGTGGTGTGCTCCTGGCGGCCATCGCCGTCGCCGACGTCCTGTCGCGGAGGACCTTCGTCGAGGTGAGCACGGGTTGGCCCGCCGGCCGGACCAGCGAATACCGCACCGGGCTCCGTCTCTTCCTGAGCGCCCTCGCTCTGGACGTTGTCGGCCCAGCCGACTGGACTCTCCGACCAGGACATCTGGTCCGGGTCGGGTGCGGACCGTCTTGCCTCGGCGCTCCGGTCTACCCGGCCGATCTCGGGTACCCAGCCTCCGATGACCGGTTGCGGATCGGGCGACCGCACCGACGGCGGACCACCTGGCCCGTCCAGCACCGATCCGGACTCGGGCGGCGGCGTATCAACGTGCCGACCCGAGTCGCCGGGTCGCTCCGCCAGCAACGCATCTTCCGTCCGATTCACCCAGGCGGGGCCCTGCTTCGGAGCGGCACGGTGGTGACGACCGCTTCCGACCACGGCCTGATCAGGCGCCGGCGACTCCACGTCGGGCTCCGCCACACCGGCGAAGGTGACTCCTACCGCCGGTTCAGTGAAGACCGAAAGCTCAGGCGCAGCCGCGGCTTCTGGTGCCGTACTCGATTCCGGTAGTCGGCGCAGGGCAGCAAGACGGCTCAGCGGATCAGGGCGGGGGCGCACGTCATGGAAGCTATGGGGCCTCGACGACGCGACTCGCTGACCACCGTCCGATGTGGACTGATCACGTGTATGGGGACAACCTGTGGGGTGAGTGGGCAGGCCGGGCCGCCAACGCGCATCGGAAGAGCATCGGCGGATCTGCCCGAAGGGGCCAGCGACGGTGCCCGAAGGCCCAGTGACAGCACGTCCGCCGGTTCCTATCGTGGAGGCATGCGCGGTCGGGCGGGCCCGATGGTCACGGACGAGGCCGCCCGACTCTTGACCGGGCGGTTGATGCTGCCGACCGGTGCCGTGTTGCGTCCGTTCAGCCCGCGAACCGCGCCGCTGCCGGATTCGGTTCGCCTGTTCGACGTCCGATGGGGGCCATCTGGGCCGGGCCGGGAACGATTCCGTGGGGCCGCGGTGCTCAGCGAACGTGAAGATGTCGTCCTCGACCTCGGAGACCAACTGGATTTCCAGCAGCTGCTGACCGTGCTGTGGCCGCAGAGCGCAGGCTTGTTGGCCGAGATCATCGCCCGCTACATGCGGCGCGGCCCGTTCGACATTGTCGTGACCGAGCGGTCTGCCGTCGGCGGCATCGTCGACCCGGTGGACCTCGCGCGGATGGGATGCCGTCCACCGGTCCGCTCCACCCTGCCCGATGGCCAAGAGCGAATCGAGTTCGACAGCTTCCGGCTCGAAACCGAGGACGACGACGGCAACGTCACGGTGGCGGTCGACCGCTGGACCGCAACGCGCCGGCTGGACCGACCGATTGTCGTGCAGACCACGGTGTTGACCACCGGTCTGCCCGGCTTGCGAGACCGATACCGGTGACCGTTCCGGGGCGCAAGTCGCCTCCAATTCACCGCCGGCCATCCCGCTCCGGCCACCAGGACCGGGCGGACCCGGCCGAGCAGGTCCACGGCGCGCCGGCCCCACCGAGCGCATACGATCTCGTCGTCCACCTGCAGCGGAAGGTGGGAAACAAGGGCGTCACCGGCGTGCTGTCCGGTCACGTCGCGCCGCCGCCGCTGTACGACCCGCTCGGCGCGGCGATCGCGAAATCCGCGAACCAGGACCTGATTTCGGTCAACGAGCGACCCGACGAGGTCACGCTCGACCCGGTCAAGCCCGTTGATCCGGCCACTGCGGCGGTGATGCCACCTGCGACCCAAGCCAAGGTCCTGGCGGCCCGCGCGACCTTGAGCCGGATCCCCAAGATGGAAAGCTCCGACCTCGAGACCTTGAAGCGGACCACTCCGGGAGCGCCGGTGCTGGAACTCATCAAACGCCGGGAGGTACTACGGGACGACATCACCTACCAACAATCGCAAATGTCGGGCCGGATGCCGGCCGCTCGTTTGCCTGACGACCAGATGGCCGCGCTGGATACAGAACTCGCCCCGTTCCAGCAGCAGGTCGCATACGACGAAGCCGAGATCACCAGGACGCAAGAGCTGATCGACACCATCGTTCGAGGGGCCGGGGCCCAGGATGAGGCCGGTTTGGTGTCGACGCTGACCAAAGAGTTCCCGGAATTGTTCGTGCGTCGGGCCAAGTTGATCGCCTTTCAGCAGTTGTCGGAAAACGCCGAAGTGGCCACCAATGAAGCGAACCGGTACGGCCTCGGAATTCCCGGGGTGGGAGCCGGGGCCAATGCCAATCCCGCCGACTTCGCCACCAAGCCCCAGGACATCGGTGGGTTGCGCCGGGGCGCACACCGCGTGCTGGTGATCGATCGGGAAATCGTAAAGATCCAGGCTGCGCAACAAGCAGCCAACCGGGCCGCCCGGGACGCGACGGTGCCAACCTCGGTGGAAGGCGGCGAGAACTCGGGTGCCGGTGCCGGTTCCTACGCCACCACGGCGCCCGAATTGCCCGATCTTTCCGCAAGCAACGAGCAGTTGGCACAATTGAACACCGAGCGCGACGCCATCCGGCTGCAGTTCCCCATTTTGTACCGGCCGGGACTGGACCTGACTGCGCTGACGGCCGCCTCCGACGACGAGGTCGCCCGCGCGACCGGATCGGAAATCGGCAGACTGCTGGCCAACATCGCCGACACCCGGCGTTCGATCGCTGATGACGAGCTCAAGGTGTGGAACCTGCGCGGCATCGTCGATCTCACCCTGCAAGATCTTGGCATCCCGCCCGAGTCCCCGCTCATGCAGGTGGTGCAGCGGCACGCCGCCACGGGCAGCGACGAAGGGTTGTTGCACAAGGCGTTCATCGCCCTCGGGGTCGTCGCCGGAGTTGTCGCCACTCTGGCCACCGGAGGGACCGCACTGATCGCCGCCGCGGTCTCGATGGGCATCAGCGGCTACGAGGTCGCGAAGAGCGTGAAGGAGTACGGCGTCGAGACGGCCGCCAACAACGTCGCCCTCGATCCGGAGCTGGCCGACATTTCGATCAACGACCCGGAAATCATGCCCATCATGCTCAATCTCGTCGGCCTGGTCGCCGGCGCCGCCGATCTCCGGCGGGCGATCACCGCCCTCCGCGCCCCGGCGAAACTACTGGCCGAAGGCGGAGATCTGGTTCCTTTCGCGACGGCCGCCCGAAGGGTGCTGCCGCTCGAAGATGCCAACCGCTTGGCGGCCGCCGCCGGTCGCATGGCGGGCCACGACGAAGGCGTGCTCAACACCCTGCTCGCCATCGAGAACACCTACAATCACGCCGACCTCAACCAGGTCACGAAATTGCTGACCAAGCACGCCGAGGTCGGCTACGCGAAAACATTCGATCGAATGGCCGGCGCAGGTCGTGTGCATCCGCTGAACGAATCGGCGGTGCGGCAGTACATGGGCGAGGAATTCGTGCATCAGGTCAATGACCCGCTCTTGAGGGCGTGGTACGACCCCACTTCCGGGCGACTGTTCGTCAAGGAAGGGATGAACGCGGAGGCCTTTGGCTCCTGGGCGGTCCACGAGACCAGCCATCATTTCCAGGAACTCGCGGTCTTCGGCAGTTCGGCGAGTTTCCAAGGAGAGTTCCAGGCTTTCCGCATGCAGCAGCAGTACCTGCATTCGTTGGAAGCCGCTGCCGGGGCCGACGCGGTGCCGGCATCGATGCGCTGGCTGACCAACGCGACCGATGAGGAGCTCGCCGCTCGGATCGATCTGTGGTACGGCCACCAGGCGCCCGCTGTGCTCGAAGGCGAAGCCATGATGCGGCCGCTCCTCGACCTGCTGGCTCAATTCGAGAATCAGACTGCGAAAGTGCCGAAAGTGCCATGAAGGAGTCGCCCCAGCCTGCGAAGGCGGCCCGTCGCACTCCGAGCGGTCTTTGCCTGCTTCGTCCCTCAAACGGCCGTGTACTGGTCGGCTACGTGCCGGCGACCTGGTCCTCGCCCTTCGGCAGGACGAGCCCGCCGAGGCCCGCGTTGTAGGAGTGCAGGCGCCATGCGCCGGCGTACCGGTGCAGCACCACCCAGTGGCAGTTGCCGACGCCGATCAGCGTTCCCCAGCTGTCCTCGGGCAGCGACAGCAGGCATCCGGTCAGCCCGACGATCAGGCCACCGTGCGAGACGAGCAACGCCCGGCTCGCCGTCCCGCTGTCGAGCCCGTCGACGACCTCCTTCGCGCGCTGTGCGACCTGCCACCGCGACTCGCCCCCCGGTGGGGAGGCATGAGCCGAGGTCGTCCGCCACCGATCCCACTCCCCCGGCCACTGCGCGACGACCTCGTCCCGGGTCAGTCCCTCCCAGAGCCCCATGGAGGTCTCGCGCAGCCGGGCGTCGACGGTCGGCTCGATGCCGGTGAGAACCGATACGGCAGAGGCCGTTTCCCGCGCGCGACCGAGGTCGGACGACACGATGACGGATGGGCGCAGCGCGACGATCGACGGAGCGGCGCCGATGGCCTGGTGGTGCCCCGCGGCGTTCAGCGGGATGTCACGGTGACCCTGCAGTCGCTGGTTCCGGTTCCAGTCCGTCTCACCATGACGAAGCAGGATCAGGTGCTCGAGCGTCACGGCGAAGCGATGACGCCGGGCCGCGCGTCCGCGGCGCCAGTGTCCTCGACACCCGCCCCGGCGCTGGTGTCCGTGTCGGCGTCGGAGGTGGTGTCGGGGTCTGTCGTCGCCTGGTCGGGTGCTCCCTCGAGCGCGGCGTCCACGAACGGCAGTGTCGGGCAGTCCTTCCACAGCCGGTCGAGGGCGTAGAACACCCGCTCCTCGGCGTGCTGGACGTGCACGACGACGTCGACGAAGTCGAGCAGCACCCAGCGACCGTCGCGTTCGCCCTCGCGGCGCGGCGGCCGGGATCCGGCGGCCCGCATCTTCTCCTCGACGGCGTCGACGATCGAGCTCACCTGCCGTTCGTTGGCACCGGTGACGATCACGAAGACATCCGTGATCGCGAGCCGGTCCGACACGTCGACCAGCAGGATGTCCTTCGCCAGCTTGTCCGCGGCGGCCTGGGCCGCCACCTGTGCCAGTTCGACGGCTTCTTGTGTTGCGGTCATATCTCTCCCTGCATCGAAATCTTGTTCTGACTGCTGAATTCGGTGTGACTCTTGGAAAGTGCATTCACTGCGGTGGAGCCTGTTCACCGGCGCCGGTGCCGTTTGACCGCGTACTGCGGGGGCGGCGGCCGGTGCGCTGTCACACGTCCACCGCATACAGCCGGTGTTTGGCGATGTACTGCACGACACCGTCGGGAACGAGGTACCAGACCGGCGCCCCACTCCTGACCCGCACCCGGCAGTCCGTCGAGGAAATCGCAAGGGCCGGAACCTCGATCAGCGTTGCCGCGCCCGCCGGCAGCGGCAGGTCGTGCAGGTTGTAGCCGGGCCGGGTCACGCCGATGAAATGCGCCAGGTCGAACAACTCGTCCACGTTGCGCCAGGACATGATGGCGGACAACGCATCCGCACCGGTGATGAAGTACCACTCGGCGCTGGGTTCGGCGGCGCGCAGATCGGTCAACGTGTCCTTGGTGTACGTCGGTCCCGGCCGGTCGATATCGACCCGGG
Source organism: Nakamurella sp. GG22 (assembly GCF_052976845.2). Taxonomy (NCBI): domain Bacteria; kingdom Bacillati; phylum Actinomycetota; class Actinomycetes; order Nakamurellales; family Nakamurellaceae; genus Nakamurella; species Nakamurella sp. GG22. The sequence continues at coordinate 48,473 of NZ_JBRIIO020000016.1, forward strand.
ACACGGTGAAGCGGGGGTTGGCGGCCGTCGCGATCACCGTCATCAGATACCGGTCTTCCGCCGGGCTGACGCTGCTCTTCTGCCACGGCTGGCCGGTGGGTACGAAGATCACCTCGTCCAGCGCGAACTGGTCGGCCACCTCCGAGGCGGCAACGAGGTGGCCGTGATGAATCGGGTCGAAAGTGCCACCCATCACACCGATCCGGCGTGCAGCAGCCGCACCCACGCTACTGGCGTCCGCGCCGCGGGCGCCCGTCACGCAAGACCCGCGGCCGGCGACGGCAACCGGAGCCCGAGCAACCGGAGCCCGAGCAACCGGAACGCGACTGCAGCGATCACGACGAACTCCGGATCTGGCCGTTGCCGGTCACCACGTACTTGGTGCTGGTCAATTCGGCCAGACCCATCGGCCCACGGGCATGCAGTTTCTGCGTCGAGATCCCGATCTCAGCGCCGAATCCGAACTCACCGCCGTCCGTGAAGGCGGTGGAGGCGTTCACCATCACCGCGGCAGCATCCACCCTCGCCACGAACGCGTCGGCGGCGGACAGCGACGAGGTGACGATCGCTTCGGTGTGGCCGGTGCCGTGCGCCGAGATGTGGGCGATCGCCGCGTCGATGCTCGGCACGACGGCAACCGCGATGTCGAGCGAGAGGTACTCGGTGTCGTAATCGGATTCGGTGGCCTGGACGACCCCCGGCACGTCACCGACCAGAGCGCGAACCGCGTCGTCGGCATGCAGCGTGACACCGGCCTCGCGCAACGCGGCCACCGCGGCCGGCACAAAAGTCTGCGCGACATCAGCGTGCACCAGCAGGGTCTCGGCGGCGTTGCAGACAGATGGCCGGCGGGCCTTCGAGTTGACGAGGATCTCCAGCGCCATCGCCTCGTCTGCGGTCGCATCGACATAGACGTGGCAATTACCGACGCCCGTCTCGATCACGGGAACCGTCGAGCCGTTCACCACCGCCTGGATCAGGCCCGCGCCGCCACGCGGAATGATCACGTCGACGAGTCCGCGAGCGGTCATCAGATGGCGCACCGACTCCCGGTCCGTTCCCGGCACCAGCTGCACCGCGTCGGCCGGCAGCCCGGCGCCGACCGCGGCCTCCGCGAGGATGTCGACGAGCACCCAGTTCGAGCGGTGAGCGGACGTAGAACCCCGCAACAGCGCGGCGTTGCCGGCCTTGACCGCGATACCGGCGGCATCGACGGTGACGTTCGGCCGCGCCTCGTAGATGATCGCCACCACACCGAGTGGGACCCGAACCTGGGTCAGGTGCAGTCCGTTGGGCAGCACCGACCCACGAACCACGGTGCCGATCGGGTCGGGAAGTCCGGCGAGCTCGCGCAGCCCCGCCGCCATCGCGTCCACCCTCGACGGGGTGAGCCGCAACCGGTCGACCAACGACTCCGCTGTACCGCCGTCGATCGCTGCCTGCACATCGAGCTCGTTCGCGGCGAGGATCTCCGAACGACGATCCAGCAGCGCATCGGCCATCGACTGCAGCGCAAGATCCTTGACCGAGCGCGGCAGCAGGGCCAACTCCGCGGCCGCAACCTGAGACGCCCGCGCCGACGCCAGCACTTCCTCGCGGGTCGCCGCGCCCGCGGGGGTCTCCGCATCGCCGGCGACGGGCGCTGCCGTACCGGGGAGAGCCGCGGCCGAACCAGGGCCGGACGCCGCCGAGGTGGTCGCGGTGCGGTCGAGAGTGGTCATATCCGTGCTCCTTCTTCGGTCCGCGGACCACCGCGGTGAAACTGTCGATCGTCGCTGGCGGTCACAGATGCGGGCGTCACCGCGATCAGGTCGTCGGCGTGGACAACCGGATGCCGCAATTCCGGAGCCAGTTCGGACAGCGACCGGCCCATGATGCTCGGCATCTCGCCGGCGTCATGGCCGACGAAGCCCCGAGCCACCAGCTGCCCGTCGGGACCCAGAAGGTCGACGACGTCGCCGGACTCGAAGTCGCCGGTGCACGCGGTGATCCCGGCGGGCAGCAGCGACTTCCGGCGACGCAGCACCGCCGCCACCGCCCCAGGGTCGAGACTGATCGAGCCGGACGCGCTGGCGGCGTGCCGCAGCCAGAACAACCGGGCGCTGGTCCGCCGGGTGGCCGGTGCGAACGCCGTACCGACCGTTGGACCGTCGGTGTCCTCCGATGGATCCGACATCCGCAGGGCGGCAACGGCATCGGCCGCGGACGCGAGCAGAACGGGTATTCCCGCACCGGTCGCGGTCAGCGCGGAGGTCAGCTTGGATTCCATGCCGCCGGTGCCGACGTCGTTGCCCGGTGCGCCGATCCCGATACCGGACAGCGCCTCCGCGTCCGGCACCTCGCGGACGGGCACGGACCCGGCGAGCCGAGGATCACCGGTGTACAGCGCGTCGATGTCGGAGAGCAGGATCAGGGCGCCGGCACCGACCAGGTGCGCCACCAGTGCGGCGAGCCGGTCGTTGTCGCCGAAGCGGATCTCCGCGGTGGCGACCGTGTCGTTCTCGTTGACCACCGGGACCACCCCGAAGGTCAGGAGTTTGCCGAACGTGCGCTGGGCGTTGCGGTAATGCGCGCGCCGCACGACATCGTCGCTGGTGAGCAGGATCTGGCCGACCGTGAGCCGGTGCCGGGCGAAGGAGCCTGCGTACCGCTCGGCGAGCAACTGCTGGCCGACCGACGCGGCGGCCTGCTGGGTGGCGAGGTCGCGCGGGCGCTTCTGCAGTCCGAGCGGTGCCAGCCCGGCAGCGATGGCACCGGAGGACACCAGCACGACCTGCGATCCGGCGGCGACCCGGCCCGCGACCGCGTCCACCAGCGCATCCAGCCGGGCCGGATCGAGCCCACCGGCAGAGGTCGTCAACGATGACGAGCCCACCTTCACCACAACGACTTTCGCTCTGCCGACCGACAACCGCGCCGAAGACAAGGCAGCCGCGGTTCCAGTGGGGAGTCCGCCGGAATCAGGGGTCGCGGGGTCCGGGGTCGCCGCAACCGCAGCACCGACCGCCGAACCCGTGGTCACCTGCCGCCGTCCTCGCCGAGGACGCCGGGAATCTCGGACTCGTAGTCGTAGCTGTGCCCGTCGACCTCGAGCCCACGGCGTAGACGGTGCATCGCCTTCCGCTCCGCCGCACCGATCCGGTCCAGCTGGTCGAGCCGAAGATCGGTTCCGCGACCCGTCGGCACCATGTCCACACCGGCCAGTGTGGTCGGTTCCCAGTCGAAGGTGACGTGGCCGATGGTCACCGGCGCACCCGGGCGGGCGCCCTGGGCCGCCAGCTGCGCCTCGACACCGAGCCTGGCGAGCCGGTCGGCGAGGTAGCCGACCGCCTCGTCGTTGTTGAAGTCGGTCTGCAGGATCCAGCGCTCCGGGCGCGGGCCGGTGACGATGAAACCACCCTCGACCTCACGGTCCGGTTCGACGTGGAACTGCTCGGAGTCCACCGGTGCCGGGCGCACGACGATCCGCGGCACCGGAGCCAGCGGCTTGGCGGCCCTGTCTGCGGCGACGACCTCGGCCAGCGCGTAGCGCAGCTCCGGCAGACCCTCGTGCGTGACGGCGGAAATCGCGAACACCCGGTAGCCCGCGTTCTCCAGATCGGGCCGCACGAATTCGGCGAGATCACGCGCCTCGGGGACATCGATCTTGTTCAGTACGACCAGCCTGGGGCGGTCCGCGAGGTCGCTGCTCAGGGCCGGTGTGTACTCGGCGAGCTCGTGCTCGAGGGCCACGATGTCGGACAGCGGGTCGCGGCCGGCCTCGTACGTCGCGCAGTCGATGACATGCACGAGCACGGAGCACCGCTCGATGTGCCGCAGGAACTCCAGACCCAGCCCCTTGCCCTGGCTCGCGCCGGGAATCAGACCGGGAACGTCGGCGATGGTGTAGACCTCGGAGCCGGCGGTGACCACGCCGAGGTTGGGCTCCAGCGTGGTGAACGGGTAGTCGGCGATCTTCGGCCGGGCCGCCGACAACACCGACACCAACGAGGACTTGCCGGCGCTGGGGAAGCCCACCAGCCCGACATCGGCGACGGATTTGAGCTCGAGGACGACATCGACCGTCTCACCGGGTTCGCCGAGCAGGGCGAAGCCGGGAGCCTTCCGGGCGCGGGACGCGAGCGCCCCGTTGCCCAGTCCACCGCGACCGCCGCGGGCCGCGACGTAGTGGGCGCCGGGACCGACCAGGTCGGCCAGCACCCTTCCGTCCTCGGTCAGCACGACCGTGCCGGACGGGACCCGCAGTTCCAGGCCCTCGCCGTTAGCGCCGTCACGGTCGTCGCCCTGACCGGGGCGACCGTTGCCGGCCTTGGCATGCGGGCGGTAATGGAAGTCGAGCAGGGTGTGCACGTTGTCGTCGACGACCAGCGTGACGTCACCGCCGTTGCCGCCGTCCCCGCCGTCGGGTCCGCCGAGCGGCTTGAACTTCTCGCGATGCACCGAGGCGCAGCCGTGGCCGCCATCGCCGGCCTGCAGATGTAGGACGGCGCGGTCGACGAACCTGGCCACGGACACCTCCTCGGGTGCTGGACCGGACAGCTCCGGTCAGTGGGACAACGACAGTTGCCGCTCGATGCGGCAGGTGTTTCGGTCGTCAGACGCCGCAAGGGGCGGACCCGTTGGCCGGGCCCGCCCCTCGCAGCACTGTCGACAAATGCGTCGGGGTCAGGCCCCGACCGGCACGGGAGTCTGGTCGGCGAGCGACCCGGCCTCCACGACGATGTTCACGGTCTTGCGTCCGCGCTTGGAGCCGAACTCGACGGCGCCGGGGACGAGGGCGAACAGGGTGTCGTCCTTGCCGCGGCCGACTCCCTCACCCGGATGGAACTTGGTGCCGCGCTGCCGGACGATGATTTCGCCCGCGGACACGGTCTGACCGCCGAAGCGCTTGATGCCCAGCCGCTGTGCGTTGGAATCGCGGCCGTTCCGGGAGCTGGAAGCACCCTTCTTGTGTGCCATGGTGGTGGCGCCTTTCTGACAGAGAAGTGACTCAGCCGTGTATCAGGAGGACGCGGCCGCAGCCGACCCGACGGAGATCCCGGTGACCTTGACCTGGGTCAACGGCTGGCGATGGCCCTGCCGCTTGTGGTACCCGGTCTTGTTCTTGAACTTGTGGATGACGATCTTCGGGCCCTTGGTGTGGGCCACGACCTCGCCGGAAACCGTGACCGCGGCGAGGGCGTCGAGCGTCGCGGTGACCGAAGGGCCATCAACGAGCAGGACGGCCGGAAGGGTGACCGCTGCACCTGGCTCACCCTCGAGCTTCTCGATCTCGATGACGTCACCCTCGGCAACCTTGTACTGCTTGCCGCCGGTCTTGACGATCGCGTACATGCTGGACGCGCCTTCCTGCCTGTTGTGATGCCGGTGTGTTCCCGGTTCGGTGGACTTCTGTTCGTTCTGGTGTGCCCGCCGCGGGGCACCGGGGCGGACCCCGGTGTGCTGGCGAACGTGATGGTGACGCCCTCGGAGAATCCCACCCGCAGAACACAGAGGTCTTCGATCCGCCTCAACCTGCAAGCGAACCAGGGCATCGCAAAGCCCGCTGCGCAGCAGCGTGCTGACCGCCTACAGTACGCGGCCGGTGCGGGCCGGGGCAAACCCGACCCGCATCGACCGGCTCACCCCGTCGGCGTTTCGGCCGGAAGGGTGACGACCAACGCGTCGCCGGCCGGGCCGGCCGCGGGGCCGGCAGGCCTTGACGCTGCCCGACGGCGCCGCGGCGGAGCAGCCGGGGCCGCGGGCTGAATCGGATCGCCGTTGGTGCCGGCCGCAGACCCGACATCGGCCGGCTCGCCGTTCCTGCTCTGCTCGGATCCCGCAGCCACCGAGCCGGAACCAGCAGTCGCGGCGCCGTTCGCCCCGCTGGCGGCCGATGCGGCAGGCGCCTCCGGAACGATGATGTCCACCGGACCGGACGCTGCTGCCGGTGCACCCGCGGGACGCCCGGCCGCTCGCCGACCGCGCCGCCGGGGGGCCGGCTCCGCGGCCGCTGCCGCTTCCGGAGCAGCCTCGACGGGTTCGATCGTCACGCTGACCTCGGTCGGCTGGACGTCGTCCGCCGCGACGATGATCTCGATGCCGTCCCCATCGGCCGACCCGGCGTCAACCGAACCGTCGGGCTCGGTGCCCAGGTCCTCCGAAACCGATCCAGCGCCATCCGATGCGGCACCGTCCGATCCAGCGCCATCCGATGCAGCACCGTCCGACCCGGCATCCGACCCCTCGTAGCCGGACGGCCTCGAATCGGCGTGACCGAACTCCTCGTCGTCGGAATCGGCGGCGTCGGCCGCTGCGATACCCGCCCGTGCCGCGGCCTCGATCCAATCGATCTCGTCGCCGGCCGCGTTGACCTCCGCGGCGCGTTCCAGGCTCGATCCGCGCCGACGCCGACCGCGCGAGCGACCGCCGCCGTCGGAATCCCGGGCCGGACGCTCGTCGATCTCGTTTTCGATCCCCATGGCCGCGACGGGTTCCCGTTCGGTGCTGCCGAACGACGGCGGCTTCGGACCACGCGGGTCCGGCCGACGACCCGGGGTCTGCTCCACCACCCGCGGCACGACGATCTCCTCGACGCGCTCGCTGTCCCTGCCGCGTGAGCGGCGTGCCTTGCCGGTGCGGCGCTCGGACGAGTTCTCCTCCGCCGGGGAGGCCACCACCGGCAGGTCGTGCAACACGATGCCGCGCCCACCGCAATGGGGGCAGGGCTCCGAGAACGCCTCGACGAGCCCGGTGCCCATCCGCTTGCGGGTCATCTGGACCAGGCCCAGCGACGTGACCTCGGCGACCTGGTGCCGCGTGCGGTCCCGGCCGAGGGCCTCGGTGAGCCTGCGGAGCACCAGTTCCCGGTTCGACTCGAGCACCATGTCGATGAAGTCGATGACGATGATGCCGCCGATGTCGCGCAGCCGGAGCTGGCGGACCATCTCCTCGGCGGCCTCGAGGTTGTTCTTGGTGACCGTCTCCTCGAGGTTGCCGCCGGAGCCGGTGTACTTGCCGGTGTTGACGTCGACGACCGTCATCGCCTCGGTGCGGTCGATGACCAGGGAGCCGCCGGAGGGCAGGTGCACCTTGCGCTCCAGCGCCTTGGCGATCTGCTCGTCGATCCGGTAGGCGGCGAAGACGTCGGCTCCGCCCGGGGTGGCGCTCTCGTACCGGACCAGCCGGTCGGCGAGTTCGGGTGCGACTGCGTTGACGTAGTCGGCAACCGGTTCGTACGCCTCGTCGCCGTCGACGACCAGCCTGGTGATGTCGGAGTTGAACAGGTCGCGGACGACCTTGATCAGCGTCCCCGGTTCGGCATAGAGCTGGGTCGGGGCGCTGGTCTTCTCCGATGCCCGGCGGGAGATCTCCTCCCATTGGGACTTGAGTCGCTCGACGTCCCGGGCCAGCTCCTCCTCGGCGATGCCCTCCGCCGCGGTGCGGATGATCACGCCGGCGTCCTCGGGGACGATCCGGTCCATGATCGACTTCAGTCGCTTGCGTTCGGTGTCCGGCAGCTTGCGGGAGATGCCCGTCGCACCGCCCCCGGGGACGTAGACCACGAACCGGCCGGGGAGGGATATCTGGGTGGTCAGCCGGGCGCCCTTGTGGCCCACCGGGTCCTTCGAGACCTGGGCCAGGATGGTGTCGCCACTGGACAGTGCGGTCTCGATGCGCCGCGCCTTGCCGTTGAGACCGGCTGCGTCCCAATTGACCTCGCCGGCGTAGATGACGGCGTTGCGGCCGCGCCCGATGTCGACGAAGGCCGCCTCCATCGACGGCAGGACGTTCTGCACCTTGCCGAGGAAGACGCTGCCGATCATCGAGTCGGACCCGGTCTGCGAGACGAAATGCTCGACCAGGATGCCGTCCTCGAGCAGCGCGACCTGCGCGAGACCGCCGCGCTGGCGCACCGCCATCACCCGCTCGACCGACTCCCGCCGGGCCAGGAACTCGGCCTCGGTCAGGATCTGCGGGCGCCTACGCGAGGAGTCCCTGGAGTCCCGGCGACGCTGCCGCTTGGCCTCCAGACGGGTCGACCCACGGACGCCCTGCACCTCGTCGGAGGCTCCGGTGTTCGAGCCGCCGGTGGAACCGCCGGTCGCCGCCTGGGACAGCCGCGGCTCCCTGACGTGCACCACCGTGTTGTCCGGATCGTCCTCGCGAGGGGTCTCGTCACCGGACGTGCGACGGCGCCGCCGCCGGCGACGGCGGTTGCCGCCGGCACCGCCCTGCGAACCGTCGTCGCTGTCCTGCTCGCTGTCGGCGTCGTTCCTATCAGAGTCGCCTCTATCAGAGTCGTTCCTGTCGGAGGTGTCCCTATCGGCGCCGTTGCCATCGGAGTTGTCGGGGGCGTCATCCGAGGTTTCCGCAGACTCACCGCCGGCCGCGTCGGCATGCTGGGGCAGTAGTTCGGCGTCGTCGGCATCCGGAGCTGCGTCGCCCTGCGTGGCGTCGGTGGCAGAGGAGTCCGGGCCGTCGTCCGCCGACTGGTTGTCGGAGTCGCCGACCCGGCCACGCCCACGGCGTCCACGCCGACGGCGCCTGCCGCGTGCGGACGATTCGTCGTCGGACTCGTCGGACAGGGCCGGCGCGGCGCCGTCCTGCTCGGTTGGAGCGGCGGTGTCGGTCTCGACGACCGGAGTCGCATCCGCCGGTGCACCGTCTGTGCTGTCGGTCGGCTCGGCCGTTTCCTGGTCGGCAGCGCGGTCGGCGGCCGACCTGCGGCCCTTGCCGGATCTGCCGCGCCGGCGCCTGCCGCCTCCGGTGGGGGCGTCGGCGTCGGCCTCTAACTCGGCCCGGTCCTGGTCGGGTTGATCGGTGTCCGACGACCGGGCGGGCGCTGCGGGCGCATCTGCCGGCGGCAGGAACAGCGGGTTGATGGCGTGCCCACCGCTGCTGGGAGAGTCTCCGGGGATGTTCGATCCGGCCGTCACCGAGTCGCCCGCGGCCGACTCGGCGGTATCGGGCTCGGCTGCCGATGCCGGCTCGCTGTCCGCGGGGACTGCGGTGTCGGCGCCACCGAGCAGGGTCTGGATGACCTCCTGCGCAACCGGGAGGGGTACCGATGACGATGCGCTGCTGATCGTCAGGCCGCGTTCGGCGAGCGCGGCCAACAGCTCCTTGTTGGTGATGCCGATGCGCTTCGAGAGCTCGTGCACACGCGGCTTTGCGGGCAGACCCGCCAGTGCGGATTCCAGGGTGGGCGTCACTGAGACAGTTCCTCTCCGAGTTCCCCGGGCGCGTACTGGACGCGTCCGCACAGGGAATCTCGTACATTTCGTGCCCGCGGCCCTCGCCGGTGGCGCCGACCGCGGGAAGTCTGGTGGTTGTCGGGCCGATCGGTCCGCAGCTGCTGTACGCCCGCGCCCGATGTCTCACCCACCGGGGCCGGCAACAGGCCGCCGCACCCACCATGCCCGGACCCGCCGCCGCAGGTTGCGGTGTCGGGCCACTGGCAGTATCCCACACCGATGCGGCGGGCAGCCCAGGCGCGGCGATGACCTGCGGTTCCGGGCGATCAGCGCAGCAGCAGCCGGACCAGCCGGCGCGAGGTGATGAGGATTCCGACAGCCGCCATCACCAGGAAATACAGCACGTGCCAGAGCAGCCCCCAGGACACGATCCCCAGGCACAGCCCGCGCATCAACTCGATCCCCTGATACAGCGGCAGGCACTTCACCACAGCGGCCACCGCGGGCGGGTAGACGCTCAGCGGGTAGAACGTGGTCGAGAACAGGAACATCGGCAGGATGGCGGTGTTGATCCACTGCAGCTGCTGCCAGCTCCGCATGAACGAGGTGATCGCCATTCCGATCGCCGCGAAGCCCAGAGCGATGAGCAGCGCGGCCGGCACCGCCAACACCGCCCACCACGACCCGATCAGCCCCAACGCCAGCATGATGACGACGAACCCGGTCGAGTAGATCCCGCCCCGCAGCAACGACCAGGCAATCTCGCCGAGTGCGACATCCACCGGTCCGAGCGAGGTCGCCAGCATGGCGTCGTACAGCTTCGCGTGGCGCATCTTGGCGAAGACGTTCACCGTCGAGTCGTAGATCGCGCCGTTCATCGCCGACGTCGCCAGCAGTCCGGGCGCGATGTAGGCGGCGTAGCTGACCGTCCCGGCGCCGGCGTCGACGGTCCCCACCAGCGCGCCCAAGCCCTGGCCGAGCGCCAGCAGGTAGAACACCGGCTCGAAGAACCCGGACAGGATGAGCATCCAGGCCCGCCGGTACACCCGCAGGTTCCGTTCGAGAACGACGCCGGCCCGCCCGGCGTACAACTCGAACGGGATGATGCGCAGCAGTAGTGGCCGGCGGTGGCCGCGCACTTCCTGATCGGATCGGACTGTGCCGCTCACACGATCAGCCTCATCCGGTAGCGGCGGCGGGCGACCAGCAGCCCGGCGAACAGCACGGCGGACAGGTACGCGAGGTGACCCAGCGCGGGCCAGAGACCGAGGCCGCCGAGCGCCGCTCCCCGAGCCAGCTCGTTGCCGTGCCAGAGCGGCGAGAACCACGCCAACCAGCGCAGCGCCAACGGGATCTCGGTGATGGGAAAGAAGGAGCCGGAGAACAGCGTCATCGGGACCAGCACGAACCGGAACAGCACGTTGAACGCGCCGCCCTCGGACCGCATCCAGGCCCCGAGCGCGAGAATCCACACCGTGCAGGAGATTCCGGTCAGCACACCGACCGGGATCATCAGCACCCCGGCTGCCCCGCCGGCCGCGCCGAAGGCCAGCAGCACCAGGTAGTACAGCGTCGACCCGGCCACCATCCTGGTGGCGATGAACAGGATCTGGCCGGCACAGACCTGCGACGGGGTGACCGGTGTCGCGGTGATCCCCCAGAACACCCGGCTCCACTTGAACCTGCCGTAGGCCGGGTAGGACGCCTCCCCCATCCCGACCTGGACCGCGGCCGCCACCAGCAACGCCGGCGCGATGAAATCGAGGTACGGGACGCCGTCGAGCGAGCTCCCGGGTTCGGCGCCCGGGCCCGCGTCGACGAGTGACCCGAGCCCGACGCCGAGCGCCAGCAGGTACAGCAGCGGAACGCCGACCGCCTCCGCCAGGCTCGACACCAGATAGCCCCGCCAGCACCTGACGAGGTACTCCCACACCAGGAACCACCCCGGGGCGGGCCTCGCCGCGGGCCGTGCCGCCGTCCGCTCGAGGTCACTGCCACCCCGGGCCGATCCGGCCGGAGGCGTTGCGTCGGGAGTCAATCGATCAGGCTCCGTCCGGTCAACCGGAGGAACACGTCCTCCAGGGTGGATCGGCGGACCAGCGCGGTGACCGGACGCACCCCCCGGGCGTGCACGTCCGCCAACGTCGCGTCACCGTCGGCGGTGTACAGCAACAGGCGGTCCGGCAGGACCTCCACCCGCTCCACCAACGCGTTGACCTTCTCTTCCGCGGCGTCCTGACTGCCGGGACGGAAGCGCAGTTCGACCACCTCGCGTGAACTGTGCGCGGCGATGAGCTCCTGCGGGCTGCCGTGGGCGACGATCCGGCCACCGTCCATGACGACCAGGCGGCCACACAATTGCTCCGCCTCGTCCATGTAATGGGTGGTGACGACGAGCGTGACGCCGTCGTGCTTCAGCCGGAACAGCCTGTCCCACAACACATGCCGGGCCTGCGGATCGAGGCCGGTGGTCGGTTCGTCCAGCAGCAACAGTTCGGGTTCGTTGATCAGCGAGCGGGCGATGGTCAGCCGCCGCTTCATCCCCCCGGACAGCGTCTCGACCTTGGCGTCGGCCTTCTCGACCAGTTGCGCGAAGTCCAACAGTTCGATCGCCCGGCGCCGGCACTCCGCCTTCCCGATCCCGAAGTACCGCCCGTAGACGATCAGGTTCTCCCGCACGGTGAGTTCCTCGTCGAGATTGTCCTGCTGCGGCACCACCCCGAGCCGGCCGCGGATCTGCACACCATCGAGTTCCGGGTCGAGGCCGAGGATGGACAACCGGCCGCCGGTCCGGGGCGACACGCAGGCGATCATCCGCATGGTGGAGGACTTGCCGGCCCCGTTCGGCCCGAGGAAACCGAAGGACTCGCCCCTGGCCACCTCGATGTCGATGCCGGCCACCGCCTCGACGTCGGCACCGTTCTTCACCGGGAAACTCTTGCGCAGGTCGCTGGCGACGATCATCGGCTGCGGATGGGACGTCACGCGGACGAACGGTACGCCCGGGCAACGACACCCCGCAGCCGGTCCGGCGGGCGCCGCCCCGGACCCTCCCGAGGTCATCCGGACAACCCGCCCGGTTGGCGCGCAACCGCCATGCAACCCGGACCGCGACCGGAACGTCATGGTGGTGGCGGGACGCGCCTGTTGTTCTGCCGGCCGACACCGGCGGGGCAACAGGGGCGCGCTCGCGGAAGATCGCAGAATGGTGATGACGACACGGAAGCAGGTGACCGGCCGATGAGAACGCTCCGCGCTCATCGACGATGGCTCACCACCGCGCTGCTGATCGCCCTCGGCGCGGTGCTGTCGGTCATCGGATCGCCGGCCGCGACCGCGGGCGAGCAGGAGATCGTCGCAACCGGCCCCTCGGGCTCGCCCACTCCGACACCCACCCAGCCGATGATGCTGGCCAGCACCGGCCTGGACATCACCGTTCCGATCATCATCGGGCTCAGCGTCCTGGCCCTCGGCACCCTGATGGTCGGCTGGGCGTTCCTGGCCACCGGCCGCCGAGGTCGGCACCAGCAGCAGTAGCGATCACTCCACCAGCGCGAAGGCCCGCACCGGAAACGTCCCCATCCCCTGCACGGCCGGCGGTGCGGCGGTGAACCGGAATCCCGTCACCGGCAGCTGCGCCAGCGCCGTCAGGTGCTCGACGATCGGGATCCTGGCGGCCAGCAGCCAGCTGTGCGCAGGCCGGCGCCCGGTGTGCGTGCTGTCGATGTTCAACGAATCGATGCCGACCAGCGCCGGGCGCACGGAGAGCAGGAACTCGACGGCACCGTCCGTCAGGTAGGGATGGTCGGTGAAGTACCCGGCTGTGCCCCACCGGCTGCTGTGGCCGGTCTCGATCAGCACGGCCCGGCCCGTCGGGTCGACCCCGTCCAGTGCTCGTGCCAGGTCCGCTTCGTCGACGGCCCTGAGGTCCGGCGCGGACCGGTCGCCGAGCCTGGCCAGCGCGCCGTCGAGGTACACCATCCGCTCCAGAGCCATTTGCGACAGGTCCTCACCGTCGCGGTAGCGGTGCGCGGGAGTGTCCAGGTAGGTACCGGTATTGGCCGCCATCGTGATGGTGCCGATGGAGAACTCGGTACCAGCGGCGTAGTGCGAGGCCGATTCGTCGAACGTCAGGTGGGTCCCGAGCACCGGAGCCGGGATGCCCGGATAGGTGACCATGCCGTCGGTGATGGGATGCGAGAGGTCGACGATCCGACGCGGGGACGGCGCGGTGCCGGCGGCCATCAGGATGCCCTCCCCAGAACAGCGCCCAACAGGACCTCGTCCCGTTCGTCACCGGGACCGAGCCGGAGCCAGCCAGGTCGGCGGCCCCATTCGACGAAGCCGAAGCGGCCGAAGAACCCGGACAGACCCGGGTCGTCCTGGATCTCCAGGTCCACCCGTTCCAGCCCTCGGGCTGCGGCCATCGTCAGCAGTCCGTCCATTAGTCGCGTCCCCAGTCCGGCCCTCGAACGATCCGCGTCGACCAGCAGCAGTTCGATCCGGCCGGTGTGCTCCCGGCTGCCGCGACCGGGACGGAGCAGGCCGACGCCGATCAACCGGCGGCTGCGGTTCGCCGCCACCCCGACGACCCGGCCCTTGCGCAGATCCTCGACGAGCGCGGCGGCGCGACCGGCGACGTCGATGCGGGACACCGGCGGCGGGAAGCCGACCGGTGCACCGTTCTCGGCCAGCTGCTGCCACAGGCTCACCAGTGCCACCCCGAACGCACTGTCCGACGCCACGGTGCCACCGGGGCCGACCCGGTCCAGGGTCACCGCCGGTTCTGGCTCGTCCACCGCACCGTCCGTCGGGGCTTCGGTCCGGGCGTCCTCGGGGGGCATCACAGGTTCGGGAACCAGAGCCCGATCTCGCGCGCCGCGGACTCGGGCGAATCCGAGCCGTGCACCAGGTTGTACTGGGTCTCCAGGCCGAAGTCGCCGCGGATGCTGCCGGTGGCCGCCTTCTCGACGGGATCGGTGCCGCCGGCCAGCTGACGGAACGCCGTCACCGCGCGCGGGCCCTCGACCACCAGCGCCACCAGCGGTCCGCCGGTGATGAAGTCCAGCAGGCTCGTGTAGAAGCCCTTGCCCTCGTGCTCGGCGTAGTGCTGCTCGGCGACCGTCAACTCGACGTTGCGCAGTTCCAGCGCAGCCAGCCGCAGACCCTTGCGCTCGATCCGGGTGATCACCTCGCCGACGAGTCCGCGCTGCACGCCGTCCGGCTTGATCAGGACGAGGGTTCGTTCGACAGCGGTACCGGAAGACATGTGTCAGGACACTCCTTGTTCGCGGCGGGTATGACGGCCCGCACTGACGTGATGCCGCTCCGCCGACGGAACACGTCGGCAACCGAACCGGTCAGGGCCCGCTCGGCTGCGGCGGCCCCGGCAGCGTACCGGCCGCGAGCCGGCGCCGGAATTCCGCGCGGAACCAGAGGATGACGGCCCACGCGATGCTGAAGACGATGCCGATGCCACCCAGTGACGGCGTGATGAACCAACCGGCGATCGCCAGGACCTGCAGCCCCAGGATCACCTGGATGGCATACGGCCTGGAAACGACCCCGCAGGCCAGCACCAGCACCAGGGCCAGCAGACAGATCAGCGAGATGCCCAGCGCCCCGACGCCACCGTCGGTGTTGGCGGCGACCGGGATCGACAGCAGTACCGAGATCGCCTCCAGGATCAGGGTTGCCGACATGATGCCGCGCAGACCCCGTTCCGGGTCGTACGGGCGGGGAGCACCCGTCCCTGGTGGGCCGGTCCCCGACGGTTCCGGGTCGCCGGGTGCCTCGGCAGCGGTCATGCCGGGGCCAGACCGGTGAGCGAGCGGCCGTCACCGGCGGACACGACCGAGCCGGTGATGATCACCCCGGTGCCGGTGACGTCGAGCGAGTCGGCCTCGACGAGGTCGACGGCCAGGGCGATCGCCTCGTCCATCCGGCCGGCGACATGCACCTTCTCCTCACCGAAGACGTCGACAGCCAGTTCGGCCAGCTCGGCCACCGGCATGGAGCGGGGCGAGGAGTTGCGGGTGACGACCACCTCGTCAAAGGAACCGGAGAGCGCTTCGAGGATGCCCCTGGCGTCCTTGTCGGCCATCACGGCCAGCACCCCGACCAGCCGCGAGAAGGAGAACTCGTCGGTCAGCGCCGCCGCCAGCGCGGCGGCCCCGTGCGGGTTGTGCGCGGCGTCGACCATGATCGTCGGCGACGTGCGGACCCGTTCCAGCCTTCCCGGTGACGCGACCGCGGCGAAACCGTCCTGCACGGCGGCGGTGTCGAGCTGCCGGTTCGCCCCGGCGCCGAGAAATGCTTCCACGGCGGCCAGCGCGACGGCGGCATTGGTCGCCTGGTGGGCGCCGGCCAGCGGCAGGAAGATGTCCTCGTACACGCCGCCGAGTCCCTGCAGCGTCAGCCGTTGCCCGCCGACCGCGAAAGACCTCTCCAGCACGTCGAACTCGCTGCCGAACCGCGCGACGAACGCGTCCACCTCGATGGTCCGGCGCAGGATGGCGTTCATTGCCTCCTGCTCCTGGGGACCGACCACCGCCACCGAGTCCGCCTTGATGATGCCCGCCTTGTTGCCGGCGATCTCGGTCAGCGTGCTGCCCAGGTACTCGGTGTGATCGATCCCGATCGGGGTGATCACGGCCACCTTGGCGTCTGCGACGTTGGTGGAATCCCAGGTGCCGCCCAGGCCCACCTCGACGACCGCGGCGTCCACCGGGATGTCCCCGAAGGCGGCGTACGCCATCGCGGTGAGGATCTCGAACTTGGACAACGGCAGGCCGCCCTCCCGTTCGGAAGCGGCGTCGACGAGGTCGATGTACGGCGCGATGTCGGTGTAGAAGTCGACGTACCGGTCGGCGCTGATCGGCGCGCCGTCGATGGCGATCCGTTCGGTGACCAACTGCAGGTGCGGCGAGGTGAACCTGCCGGGCCGCAACCCCAGCCGCTCCAGCACCCCGTCGATCATCCGCGCGGTCGAGGTCTTGCCGTTGGTGCCGGCGATCTGGATCACCGGGTACGACGTCTGCGGGTTGCCCAGCAGATCGAGCAGCGCGGTGATCCGGTCGAGGGTGGGCGAGATCTGCACCTCGGAGCGACGCCGGTCCAGGAGTGACTCCACCACCTGCAGGCTCAGCGGTGGTGAGTTCGGTACGACGGTGCTGATGCCGGGCGGGACGTCGTCGTCGAGATCGGCGGTCGCCGCGGCGATCTCACCGGTGGGATCCGGTTCTGCGACGTCGTCAGCGGGAAGGCCCAGATTGCCTGCGTCCCAGCCGATCTCGCCGGGAACGTCGTCGGCGGGCTGTTCGCGATCGTCGCGGTCGTCGGACGGATCGCCGGGTCCGGCGTTCACATCGCCTGCCCGCGGAGCGCGGCGAGCCGCTCGGTCAGCCTTGTCACGTCGGCCGCTGCCCTGGCCGCACGTTCCCGGATCTTGGTGACTGCCTCCGGCTTGGCCTTCTCGACGAACTGCTGGTTGCCCAGCTTCTTGGCGGTGTCCGCGATCTCCTTCTCCGCCGCGGCGAGATCCTTGCCCACCCGGGCGATCTCTGCGGCGGTGTCCACCACTCCGCTGGTGTCGAGCTCGATCTGCACCACACCCGTCGACAGACTCACCGGGATGTCGATGGTCGCGGAGTACCCGTCGCCGGGGTCGGTGAGGCGGGTCAGGGACCGGACCGCGGATTGCAGTTCGTCAAGCCCGGGATGGCCGTTCGTCGCGAAGCGGCGCGACGGGACGGGTCTGGTCGGCGGGATCTTCTGGTCCGCCCGCACCCGGCGGACCTCGCTGGTGGCGGTGATCGCGTCGTCGACCCAGCTCGCCGCGGTGGCATCACGCTGCCGCCCGGACGGCACCGGCCAGTTCGCGATGACCAGACTCTGCCCGCCGGTCAGCGAGGTCCACAGCGTCTCGGTGACGAACGGCACGAACGGGTGCAGCAGCCGGAACAGGTTGTCCAGCACCGTTCCCAGCACCTGCTGGGTGGTCGCGATCCGGGACGGGTCGCCGCCGGTCGCGGGGATCTGCACCTTGGCGAGCTCCAGGTACCAGTCGCAGAGCTCGTCCCAGGCGAAGTGGTACAGGCCCTCGGCGGCCTTGCCGAACTGGAAGTCCTCCAGCAGCTCGGTGGTCTGCACGATCACCTCGTCGAGCCGGTCGAGGATCCACCGGTCCGCCGGCGTCAGCGCCGCCTCGTCCAGCGGCTCGGTGGGCACGACGGCACCCTTGGAGAGCGCGAGATTGGTGGCATTGAACAACTTCGAGCAGAACCGGCCCGACCCGGCGACCCACTCGGTGGCGATCGCCTGGTCCGCACCCGGATTGGAGCCCCGGGCGAGGGTGAACCGCACGGCGTCCGCTCCGTAATCCTCGATCCACTGCAGCGGGTCCACCGTGTTGCCTTTGGACTTCGACATCTTCTTGCCGTACTGGTCACGCACCAGGCCGTGCAGCGCGACCGTCCGGAACGGGATCTGCGGTGAGCCGTGCTCGTCCCGGGTGGCGTAGAGGCCGAACATCATCATCCTGACGACCCAGAAGAACAGGATGTCGTAGCCGGTGACCAGGACAGAGGTCGGGTAGAAGGCCCGCAGCGTGTCGGTTTCCTTCGGCCAGCCCATCGTCGAGAACGGCCAGAGGCCGGAGGAGAACCAGGTGTCCAGCACGTCCGGATCCTGCGTCCAGCCCTCGCCGGGCGGCTCCTCATCCGGTCCGACGCAACGGGTTTCGCCGTCCGGCCCGTACCAGACCGGGATCCGGTGCCCCCACCACAGCTGACGGGAGATGGTCCAGTCGTGCATGTTGTCGACCCAGTCGAAGTACCTGGCCGCAAGGTCCTGCGGGTGGATCACCGTGCGGCCCTCCCGGACCGCGTCACCGGCGGCCTTCGCCAGCGGCGCCACCTTGACGAACCACTGGGTGGACAGCCGGGGTTCGATGACGTCGTCGGACCGCGAGCAGTGCCCGACCGAGTGCAGATACGGGATCTTCTCCGCGACGATGCGGCCCTGTGCGCGGAGCTCCTCCTTGACGGCAGCCCGCGCCTCGAGCCGGTCCATGCCGTCGAAACGCGTTCCGGTGCCGATGATCGCGGCCGATTCGTCGAGGATGGTCGGCGCATCGAGCCCGTGCCGCAGACCGATCTCGAAGTCGTTGGGGTCGTGTGCGGGGGTCACCTTGACCGCGCCGGTGCCGAACCTGGGATCGACGTGGGTGTCGGCGACCACCGGGATCTCCCGGTCGAGGATGGGCAGCAGCACGGTGCGGCCCACGAGGTGCCGGTAACGCTCGTCGTCGGGGTGCACGGCCACGGCGGTATCGCCCAGCATCGTCTCGACCCGGGTGGTGGCGACGACGACCGACTGCGACGGGTCGTCGAGTGAGCCGTAGCGGATCGACACCAGCTCGCCGGCATCCTCGGAGTGCTCGACCTCGATGTCCGAGAGCGCGGTGTGACATCCGGGGCACCAGTTGATGATCCGCTTGGCGCGGTAGATCAGCCCGTCGTCGAAGAGCCGCTTGAAGATCGTCTGCACCGCGGACGACAATCCCTCGTCGAGGGTGAACCGCTCGCGGTCCCAGTCGACGGAATCGCCCAGCCGCTTCATCTGCCCGAGGATGGCTCCGCCGGATTCGGCCTTCCAGTCCCAGACCTTCTGCACGAACAGCTCACGGCCGAAGTCGTGCCGGGTCTTGCCGTCCACCGCCAGCTGCCGCTCCACCACGTTCTGGGTGGCGATGCCGGCATGGTCCATCCCGGGAAGCCAGAGCACCTCGTCCCCCGACATGCGGTGCCAGCGGGCGAGGATGTCCATCAGGGTGTGATCGAGAGCATGGCCGACGTGCAGGGTGCCGGTGACGTTCGGCGGCGGCAGCACGATCGAGAACGGCCGCTTCTCGCCGCTGAGCACCTTCTGCTCGTCGGCGCGGAAGTACCCGGCCGCCATCCACCGCTGGTACAGCGGGACCTCTACCGACGTCGGGTCGTACTGTTTCGCCAGTTCCCTGCTCGGCAATCCGTTGCGATCGGCGGTGGTAGTCACCCGGCCAGTTTAGGTGCGCTGACCACCCGGTTCCGCACCGCCGGAGCTGGCGGGCGGCGAGAACCGACCGGTCAGTACGACCGCGGCAGCTTCAGCGTGTGCTGGGCGACGTAGTTCAGCACCATTTCGCTGTTCACCGGGGCGATCCGGAGCAACCGGGCCATCCCCCACAACGGCAGCAGCCCGTACTCGACGGAGAGCCCGTTGCCGCCGTGCACCTGGATGGCCGCGTCGACGGCCTCGGTGGCCGCTTCGGCCGCCGCGTACTTGGCCATGTTGGACGCCTCACCGGCCGGCAGTCCGTTGTCGTGCAGCCAAGCCGCCTTCGCCGTCATCAGGGCCGCGAGCTCGACGTTGATTTTCGCCTTCGCCAGCGGGTGCGACACTCCCTGGTGGGCACCGATCGGCGTGTTCCAGACCGACCGGGTGCGCGCGTAGGCGGCCGCCGTGTCGACCGCGTAACGGCCGATCCCGACGCCCAGCGCGGCGGCTGTGATCCGCTCCGGATTGAGCCCGTCGAACAGCGGCAGCCAACCCTTGCCCTCCTCGCCGATCAGGGCCGACGCCGGCACCCGGACCTCGTCGAAGAAGACCGTGTACTGCCGGTCGGGGATCTGCGCCGCGACCTCGAGCCGGTTCCAACTCAGCCCGGCGGTACCGGTCGGCACGATGAACAGCGAGATCTCGGCCTTGCCGGTCTGCGGATCGGTGCCCGTCCGGGCGACGGTGATGATGGCCGCGGACTCTTCCACCCCGGAGATGTAGTACTTCTGGCCGCTGATGACGAAGTCGTCGCCGTCCCGCCGGGCGGTGGTGGTGATGTGGTGGGAGTTCGAACCGGCGTCGGGTTCGGTGATCGCGAAGATCACCTTCGTCCCGCCGTCGGCGAGCCTGCTGAGCCATTCCTGTTGCTGCGCATCCGATCCGTGCCGGCGGAGCACCTCGACGCTGATCGCGCTCGATACCAGCAGGAGCAGCAGGGGGCACCCGGCGGCCGCTGATTCCTCGGCGACCATGGCCAGTTCGGCCATCCCGGCACCACCGCCGCCGAACTCGACGGGCACGTTGATGCCGATGAAGCCGGCCTTGCCCAGGTCGGTCCACAGCCCCGTCATCGGGGTGCTGGTGCGGCCGTGCTCGGCGTACTCGGCAGGGCCGTGGGTGAGGGTGATCTCCCGGATCGCGGCGCGGAGATCGGCGTACTCGGCAGGTTCGGTGAAGTCCGTCATGGTTCACCGAGAGTGACAGATGTGAACGACGGTTAACAACAGCTGGCGGGCGCTTTCACCCGAATGGTTACCGGGTGCTCCAGCGGGACCCGGTGACCGACCTATTCCGCCAGTGCCATCGGGCCGTAGAGCGCTTGCTCGTCGTTGAACAACGACACCGCGGCGATCCCGTCGTCGATCAGATCCGGATACGTCTCGCTGAGCCACGCCTCGGCAGCGTCCTGCGACTCGAAGGACACTGCCGGGCCATCGGCCACCACGCCGGCCTCATCGGCATAGCGCCACAGGTACACCATCTCGAACTCCTGTCCATGGGTCGGCGGTCACCGTCGGACCGCCGCCTTCGACGGTAAGCCAGGCACAGGATCGATGGCAGGAGGTTGGCCGTTTTCACCGACGTTTACCGTTCTCCTCACGAGCAGCGGTCACACTGCAT
Organism: Nakamurella sp. GG22; assembly: GCF_052976845.2. Lineage (NCBI taxonomy): Bacteria > Bacillati > Actinomycetota > Actinomycetes > Nakamurellales > Nakamurellaceae > Nakamurella > Nakamurella sp. GG22. Next base: position 69,370 of record NZ_JBRIIO020000016.1, read on the forward strand.
CCACCGGGCCGCACCGCAGGAGCTGATCGCCCGATCAGCGCCCGGCAGCAGCGTGATCAGAGTCGACCATCAGGGAGTGCACATGCCGCTGGACCTTCCGGCCGTTCCCGCCCTCGATACCGACGCGGCGGCCAGTGCGGCGGAGCTCCGGCAGGCGCTGCCGGTCGGCGCGCTCGGGGTCTGGGGATCCGTGATCGACCTGTTGGCGGCGGCAGCCGGCACCGCCGACCGCCCACTGGCCCCGCGGCGCCCCCAGCTGGTGGTCCTGGCGGCGGATCACGGCATCGCCGAGCTCGACATCTCCGCCGCACCCCGCGGCGAGAGTGCCCGGCGCGCAAGTGATCTCGCGACCGGACGGGGACTGTCGGCGGCGCTGGCTGGTGCGTCCGGGGTCGGCATCACCGTCGTCGACGTCGGGCTGAACGAGCCGCTGCCGGAGGTGCCCGGCCGCTCCGAGGACGCCCGGCCGGCCGGCCGCATCGACACCGGCGACGCGATGACGCCGGAGCAGGCGCAGGCCGCGTTCGAGACCGGACGCCGGGTCGCGGACGCCGAGATCGACGCCGGGACCGACCTGCTGATCGGCGCCGTCTGCGGCGTCGGGGTCAGCACCCCGGTCGCGGTGCTGACCGCCGCGCTGACCGGTATGGAGCCGGTCGATGCGACCTCCCGTGGCTCCGGGGTGGACGACGGAGCCTGGATCCGGAAGGCGGCAGCAGTGCGGGACGGATTGTTCCGCGTCCGGCAGGGGGACTCCGACGCGCTCGCCATGCTGGCGACCGCGGGCGGCCCGGACCTGGCGGCACTGACCGGCCTGATCGCCCAGGCAGCCATCCGGCGCACGGTCGTCCTGATCCACGACATGCCGAGCACGGTCGCGGCCGTCCTCGCCCACCGGCTGGCTCCCGGGTCCGACAGTTATCTGCTGGCCGCCGCTCTCGCCCCCGACCGGGGTCACCGACGGCTGCTCGACCTGATCGGCCGGGAGCCGCTGAGCGACTGGTCGGTGACGGGTCATTCCGGTGTCGCCGCGTTGCTCGTCGTGCCCGCACTGGCCGCCGCGGCCCAGGCCTTCGACGACATCGACCGCAGCCGGCCGGCGCCGGAGCGCTCCGCCGCGGCCATCGACTCCTGGGACGCCAACCTGCTCTGACCGCCAGCACGGTCCGCGCGTCCGAAAGATCGTCTGGTCCGGATGAATTGGGCGGACGGCCGGCCGATCGGGACCGCCCCGGCGTTATGGTGGCCGCGCACTGTCCGATCTGTCGTGTTGCTCCGGTCGCTGTCGGTTTGCTGAGTTGTCGGGTTGCCGATCCGTCGGGTTGCCGATCCGTCGGTTCGCCGATCCGTCGGTGTGCCGCCCGCGTACCGACTCCCGCCACGGCATCGGGCACTGCGCGTCATCGGTACCTCGTCAGGAAGGTCGCGTTCATGACTCAGCCGAAGGGCCCGTCCGACGCCGGACCTCCCGCACCGGGCGCACCATCGCAACAGCCGCCGATGGCGGGAGCCGACCTCGACCCGGCGGCGGTGGTGCGATCCAAGCCGTACCTGTCGGCGCTGCTGCTGGCCGCGATTCTCGGCATTCCCATCTCGGCGGTCGCGTATGGCTTCCTGGCGTTGGTCAGCAAGATCCAGACGTACGTCTTCGTCGACTTGCCCACCATGGTGCTCGACGGCCCGGCGCCGGCCTGGTGGCCGGTTCCATGGGTGGCGCTGTCCGGTTTGCTGACGGCTCTGACGATCAGCTACCTGCCCGGAAACGCCGGGCACTCACCGGCTTTCGGCTTCAAGACCGGTGGCGGCCCGCCGAGTGGACCCGAGCTGATCTCGGTGTTCCTGGCGGCCCTGACCACACTCAGCCTCGGCGCCGTCCTCGGGCCGGAGGCCCCGTTGATCGCGATCGGCGGCGGACTCGGAGCCCTGGCAGTACGACTGGCGAAGAAGGACGCACCGCCGATGGCGGCCACCATCATGGCCTCGGCGGGCAGCTTCGCCGCAGTCAGCACGTTGCTCGGTTCACCGCTGCTCGGTGCCTTCCTCATCATGGAAGCGGCCGGAATCGGCGGTGCGACGTTGACGCTGGTAGCCCTCCCGGGACTGCTGGCCTCTGGGATCGGCGCGCTGATCTTCCTGGGGCTAGATTCGTGGACCGGCTTCGGCAGCTTCTCGCTCGGGCTCACCACGGTGCCACCCGCGGTCGACCCCACTCTGGCCACGATGGGCTATGCGCTGCTGATGGGCGTGCTTGGCGCGGGTTTGGGCTGGATCATCCGGTGGATCGGGCTCTCCCTGCGGCCGCTGGTGCACGTCAACCGGGTGCTGGTCACCACCGGACTCGGCCTGCTGATCGGGCTGCTGGCCATGACGTACCAACTCATCAGCGGGAACAGCTTCACCCAGGTGTTGTTCTCCGGCCAGGACGCGCTCCCGGAACTGGTGGCCGATGCGGCGGAATACTCTGTCGGCGCGCTGATCCTGCTGGTCGCCTGCAAGGGACTGGCGTACGGGCTGTCGCTCAGCGCGTTCCGCGGCGGCCCCGTGTTCCCCGCCATGTTCATCGGCGCCGCGTTGGGGATCGCTGTCAGCGGGCTGCCGGGCATGAGTCTGGCGCCGGCCATCGGAATGGGCATCGGCGCGATGTGCGCGACGATGCTCCGATTGCCACTGACCTCGACCCTGCTGGCCACCCTGCTGCTCGGGGCCGACGGGGTGTCCGTCACGCCGCAGGTGATCGTCGCGGTCGTGGTGGCGTTCGTGGTGTCCAGTGTGCTGCCGCAGCCGGGGCCGAAGGAGAAGGACCTGTTGCCCGGTCACCCTGCCGCCGGCCGGCCGGCCGGACAAGGTCCGGCAGCGGGCACGCCCACGACTGCCTGACGGCGCCAGGCTCACTGCCGGGGGGCATCCTCCCGGGATGCGGCGGGCGGTTCGGCGGGCGGCTCGGCGGACAGTGCGGCGGGCGGTTCGGCGGGCGGCTCGGCGGACAGTGCGGCGGGCGGTTCGGCGGGCGGCGTGACGATCGGGGGGACGGCAGGGCCGTCAGCTGCCGACGCAGGTAGCGCGCTGCGGTGCCTTGCCACGCCGCGCTGCGCGGCGGATGACAACAGCCTGATGATCAATCCGAGAACTACCAGGTTGAGCAGCATCTGGACAGTCACCAAGCCCCGCATACCGTCGGTGGCGGCGACGATGTCACCGAATCCGACCGTCGCGAAAACGGTGACCGTGAAATACAGGGCGGTGGTGTGGTTGAGCGGATGGTTGAAAACGCCGGGATCGCTGAGCGAATTCGACAGGTAGATCCGGGCGAAGATCAGCAGATAGAACGCGATGACCAGCGTCAGCGCCTCGACCGCCCGCAGGATCGGATACTTCGCCTTGACGATGGCCGGCACCTGGAACGCCACCACCGCACCGAAAATGAGGAGTTCGAGCAGGACGTACGGCACATCCGATTGCTCACTACCGACCTGCTTGGTCGGGATGAAGAAGTACACCGAGAACAGCACGACCAGCGACAGCGTGATCCGCACTGCCATTCCGAGGACGATTTTCCAGGCGGTTCGCCGGGGCGGCATCGAGGTCATCGGGACCATTCGGGTCATATCGGAAAGCTTCCACGGTTCACGCTTTCTGCGCCAAGCGGGGCGCGCCGACGATCGCGATCGTCGCGGCGGTCAGCACGCAGCCGATGACCATCAGCATCGCACCGGTCCAACCCGCCCTGGCATACACCAGGGCGCCCAGGAAACCCACAACGCTCGAGCCCGCGTAGTAGGACAGCGAGTACAACGCCGAGGCCTGGGACCTTGCCGCCGGTACCCGCTCGCCCGCCCAGGTGGCGGCGATCGCATGCCCGACGAAGAAGCAGAACGTGATGACCACCAGGCCGGTCAGCACGAGCCACAACGGGCGACCCAGCATCAGCGCGGCACCCGCGGCCATGCCAAGGCCGGCGCCGGCCAGGATGCGGCGGCGGCCGAACCTCCCGACCAGCCGGCCCACCCCCGACGACCCGACGGTGCCGACCAGATAGGTCAGGAACAGCAGACTGACCACCGATGCCGGCAGCCGGTAGGGATCGTCGAGCAACCGGAAACCGAGCAGGTTGTAGACGGTGACGAAGGCGCCCATCAGCAGGAAGGCCTGCGCGTAGAAGACCCGAACGGTCCGGTCGGCCAGCGCCAACCGGATGCGTCCGGCCTGGCTGCCGGTACGGCGACCGATGCGACCGCCCGGCGGTCCTGCGGAGTCACGCGGCAGCAGCACCACGAACACGACAACCGCGGCGGCGACCAGCACGGCTGTGGTGGCCACCCCCCATTGCCACCCGGCGATCGACGCCACCGCACCGGTCAGCACCCGACCGCTCAGTCCGCCGATGGTGGTTCCGGCGATGTAGAGCCCACCGATGGCGGCGGCCCGCCCTGGCGGCGCCTTCGACACCAGGTGTGCCATCGCGAGGGCGGGGAGGGCACCGAGCGCCAGCCCGGACACCCCGCGCAGGATCAACAGGACCTCGAAGGACGGCGAAAAGGGCAGCAGCGCACCGGTCACCGCCGCAACTACGGCGGACAGCGTCATCGCTCTCGCCCGGCCGATCCGGTCGGCGACCGCCGCCCAGGGCAGCACCGACACCGCCAGTGCGCCGGTGGCGACGGACACCGCGAGCGACGCAGTCGACTCCGTCAGATCCCACTCATTCGCCAGCGCGGGCAGCACCGCCTGCACCGCGTACAGCTCGGCGAAGGTGGCGATGCCACCGGCGAATAGCGCCGCCGACAATCGGGATTGCCCGGCCGGTGCCGGCCCCGGACGGGTCACAGGGTCATGGGCTCACAGGGCCCAGTCGACCGGCGTACCGCCCTGCTCGATCAGCATCGTGTTCGCCCGGGAGAACGGTCGGGAGCCGAAGAATCCGCGGTCCGCCGACATCGGTGACGGGTGGGCGGAGGCGATCACCGGGGTGCCGTCCAGCAGCGGACGCAACGTCTGCGCGTCCTTGCCCCACAACACGGCGACCAACGGTCCACCGCGCGCGACCAGCGCCCTGATCGCGGTCTCGGTCACCGGTTCCCAGCCCTTGCCCCGATGCGAAGCGGGCCGGCCCGGCTCGACGGTCAGCACTCTGTTCAGCAGCAGCACCCCCTGGTCGGCCCACGCGGACAGGTCGCCGTGCGCGGGAGGTGTGACTCCGGTGTCGTCACGCAGTTCGCGATAGATGTTGCCCAGCGACCTCGGCACCGGGCGGACATGCCGGTCGACGGCGAACGACAGGCCGATCGGGTGCCCCGGAGTCGGGTACGGGTCCTGCCCGACGACCAGCACCTTGACGTCCCGCATGGGCCGCTCGAAGGCGCGCAGCACCAACGGCCCGGCCGGCAGGTAGGTCCGGCCGGCCGCCAGTTCGGCGCGCAGGAAGGCGCCCATGACGCCGATCTGGTCCGACACCGGCTCCAGGGCGGCGGCCCAGTCGTCATCGACGATCGAACGCAGCGGCTCGGGCATCGATCTCCTCTTCGGGTCGGGCGCTTCGGGTCGGGGCGCTTCGGGTCGGGGCGCACGCTACCGCCGCCTGTTCAGCGTCCGGCCGCGGGGCGGTACCGGACGGCCGTGGGGGCGGGATGGGCACGGCGGGGTGCTGCGCGTCCAGTGACGTCTCTGCAGGGAGATTCCGCTCCCAGGCAGCCGTTTTCCCTGCTGAAACGACACTCGACCCCGTGGCTCGGGGCGGTCCCGGACGACTGTGGGGGCGGGATGGGCACGGCGAGGTGCTGCGCGTCCAGTGACGTCTCTGCAGGGAGATTCCGCTCCCAGGCAGCCGTTTTCCCTGCTGAAACGACACTCGACCCCGTGGCTCGGGGCGGTCCCGGACGACTGTGGGGGCGGGATGGGCACGGCGAGGTGCTGCGCGTCCAGTGACGTCTCTGCAGGGAGATTCCGCTCCCAGGCAGCCGTTTTCCCTGCTGAAACGACACTCGACCCCGTGGCTCGGGGCGGTCCCGGACGACTGTGGGGGCGGGATGGGCACGGCGAGGTGCTGCGCGTCCAGTGACGTCTCTGCAGGGAGATTCCGCTCCCAGGCAGCCGTTTTCCCTGCTGAAACGACACTCGACCCCGTGGCTCGGGGCGGTCCCGGACGACTGTGGGGGCGGGATGGGCACGGCGGGGTGCTGCGCGTCCAACGACGCCTCCGCAGGGAGATTCCGCTCCTAGGCAGCCGTTTTCCCTGCTGAAACGTCACTCGACCCACCGGACCCAGTGCGCGTTGCCGCCGGACCGGCCGACGCGGTTGCTGGGTCGACCGTGGGGCGGGGCCCGCCGGCCGCGGGGCGGAGCCTGCCGGCCGCGGGGCGGAGCCTGCCGGCCGCGGGGCGGAGCCTGAACGGCTCAGCCGAAATGGTCCCAGCCGCCCGCTGCGGTAAACAGCTGACCGTCGACGGACACACCCGTGCCGGGACCCACCGCCCCGATCACCGTCCACCCCTCGGGCAGCGCGGTTCCGCGCCGGAACGTCGCCGCGAGCGCATGGTCGTCGCCGCCGGTGAGCGCCCACTCGAGGTGGTCCTTGCCGAGCGCCGACGCCACCTCGACCAGCCGCGGATTCACCGGGACGGCGGCCGCCCGCACGTTGATCGCGACCCCCGAGGCCGCGGCGATGTGTCCGAGATCGGCCAGCAGGCCGTCCGACACATCGATCATCGCTGTCGCCCCGGCGGCGGCCGCGGCAGGCCCGGCCGGGAGCGGCGGCTCGGGCACCCGGTAGGCACCGACGGCGGCGGCCGGTGAGCGAAAACCCCTGGAGAGCACGGCAAGTCCGGCCGCTGCCCAGCCAAGCCGGCCGGTGACAGCGACGACGTCACCCTCCGCTGCCCCCGACCGCAAAACAGCCGCAGAACCGCGCAGGTCGCCGAGAACCGTCACCGCGATGGTCAGCACCTCGGATCGGGTCAGGTCGCCGCCGACCACGCCGGCGCCCGCCTTGACGGCCTCCTCGTCCAGCCCGCGGCCGATCGCGGCGAGCAACTCGGTCGGCGTGTGCGGCGGAGCGCTGATCCCGACCAGCAGGGCGGTGGGCACCGCCCCCATCGCCGCGATGTCGGCCATCGCGGCCAGCGCCGCGCGCCGGCCGATCTGCTCACCGGTCGCCCAGTCGGTCCGGAAGTGCACGCCGTCGACCAGCACGTCGATGCTTGCCACCACCCGGCCGTCCGGCGCCGCAACGATCGCGGCATCGTCCCCCGGGCCCAGCAGCGTGCCGGCAGGCTGGCCCATTCCCGCGGTGACCGTGTCGATGACGGAGAACTCCCCCGCGGATCCCAACGTGCCCGTTGCTGCCTGCCCGGCGGCGGGCGGGACGGTTCGCGCCGTGCGTTCGGTCGGTGGTTGCGGCGTGATGATGGGGCACCTCACAGAAGGAGCGGACGGGCGGCGGCGGTTCGACGACGTGGTCGATCGGCGCAGGGTGGTCGTTTGCCTGGCGGTTGCTTGCCCGGCGGCTGTTGCCGGGCGGTTGTCTGCCCAGTGGTGTTTGTCGGGTGGTGGTGTCGGGCGGTGGTGTGTCGACGTGGCTATCGTGCCCGACCCGCGGGGTCCGCACGACCACCCGTGCGGGCATCCGACCGGCGGTTCGCGGGTCGGCGGGCCGCCGGGCACCTCTGATCGCGGCGCCGCGCGTGGGACGGCTAGGCTCGGGCGGCGAAGTCGTCGCGAGTCCTCTGACGCGAGTCCTCTGAAAGGGGCACACCGTGGTGCAGGCGTTCATCCTCATCCAGACCGAGGTCGGCCAGGCCGCTGCGGTGGCCCAGGCGATCGCCGAGCTGCCGGGGGTCACCAGCGCCGAGGACGTGACGGGTCCCTATGACGTGATCGTCCGCGCGGAGGCGAACAGCGTCGACGAGCTCGGCAAGCTGGTGGTGGCCCGCGTGCAGGGCGTTTCCGGGATCACCCGCACGTTGACCTGCCCCGTCGTCCATCTCTGACGATCGCGACCCGAACGGCCGGGCGGCGCAACGAGGCGTGACCGAGCGCTCCCCCGCTGGCGATCGGCTGCCGACCTGGCGCCTCGTCGCTGCCATCGTGCTGCCCGTCCTGACGATCGTGGTCGTGATCGTGCTCGCGCAGGTGGTCAACTCCCGGCCCCTGACGTCGGTGAGCGATCCGCTGCCCGTGTCCGCCGTCGATGCGCCGGGCGCGTCGAGTCCGGCCTGCGCCCAGCTGATGGCTGCCCTGCCCGACCCGCTCGCCGACCTGCCCCGACGGCAGCTGCAGCAGGGCGATGAACCGCAGCTCGCCGGGGTGGCCGCGTGGGGCGAGCCGGCGGTGATCCTGCGCTGCGGGGTCCCGACACCGCAGGAGCTGACCTGCACCGCCGTCATCCAGGAGGTGGACGGTGTCGCCTGGCTGCCGCTGGTCGGCAACGGCGTGACGACCTACCTCGCGGTCGACCGGTCGGTGCGAGTGGCGTTGACCATCCCGGACGCCGTAACGAACACCGGCCCGTGGCAGGACATGTCGAAGATCGTCGGCGCGACACTGCCCGAACGGCCGATCTGTTCGGGTGGTGTCCCGGTGCCGGTCACCGGCGACTGACCGCTGCGGCGTGCCGCGCCGAGGTCAGCGCAGGCCGGTTCCCCTGGCCAGTGCGGTGCGGATCAGCACCGTGATGAGGTTCCGGTAGGTCACGCCGCCGGCCGCCCACATCCGCGGATACATGGAGATCGGCGTGAAGCCGGGCAGCGTGTTCACCTCGTTGATCACCACGTCGCCGTCCGGCCGGACGAAGAAGTCCACCCGCGCGAGGCCCTGGGCGTCCAGCGCCGCGAACGCCCGGCGGGAAAGGTCGTGGATCCGCGCGGTGACATCCTCGGGGAGGTCTGCCGGGATGTCGAAGGTGGCGACGTCGTCGAGGTACTTGGCGTCGAAGTCGTAGAAGTCGTGATCGCCGCCGACGTGGATCTGGGCCGTCGGTGACGCCTCGATCCGGCCGTCCGGGTATTCGAGCACCCCGCACTCGACCTCCCGGCCGAGAACGGCGGCCTCCACCAGGACCTTCGGGTCGGTTCTCCGGGCGTGATCGATCGCGGCCTCGAGATCGGCCCAGGAGTCGACCCTGCTCACCCCGAGCGAGGAGCCGGCCCGCGCCGGTTTGACGAACACCGGTAGCCCCAGCCGGTTTCGATCCGCCTCGTCGAGGGCCTTCACCCCCGGCCGCAGCACAGCCCAGCTACCGACCGGCAGGCCCTCGGCGGCCAGCAGCTTCTTGGTGAACTCCTTGTCCATCGCCGCGGCGGAGGCCAGCACACCTGCGCCGACGTAGGGCACCCCGGCCAGCTCCAGCAGTCCCTGGATGGTGCCGTCCTCGCCGTACGGCCCGTGCAGCACCGGGAACACCACGTCGACGTCGGTGACGGCGCGCGCCGCCCCGGGGTCGAGCGACACCATTGCCGATGCGGTCGGGTCGGCGGTGAGGGCCACCGCTGTCCCGGTGGTGACGGTCGGCAGTTCGCGCCCGACCGCCGCCGGGATCTCGCCGGCGTCCATCAGCAGCCAGCTGCCTTCGGGGGTAATGCCCACCGCCGTCACGTCGAACAGGTCGGTGTCGATGTTGGCCAACACGCCGGCCGCCGAGATGCACGAAACGGGATGCTCACCGCTGCGTCCCCCGAAGACGACGGCCACCCGAATGCGCTCGGAACTCATGAGCACATACCCTAGGGCCGGCCCGGTCGGTCGCCGACCCGACGCGCAGAATGCGTCCCGTGCCCGGTTGCTCGGGGCTGGTCCGTGGGCCTGCTGCTCAGGGCAGCGGCTACCAGGGGCTGTGCGGCTACTCGGGGCAGCGGCTACTCGGGGCTGTGCGGCCGGTCCATCAGGTAGCGGATCATCTGGCCGGGCGGCAGGTGGCGGTAGCAGACCTGGTACACGGATTCGGTGATCGGCATGTCGATCTTGTGCCGGAGCGCGAGGTCACGCACGGAACGGCAACTGACCACACCCTCGGCCACCTGCCCGCCGGTGGCTTCCAGCGCCGCGTCCAGGCCGACACCGGCCGCCAGTCGGCTGCCGAGCGTGCGATTGCGGGACAGCGGTGACGAGCACGTCGCCACCAGGTCGCCGAGCCCGGCCAGGCCGGCGAAGGTGGCCGGTGACGCACCGAGCTCGACGCCGAGGCGGGTGACCTCGTTCAGGCCTCTGGTGATCAGCGACGCCGAGGTGTTGAGCCCCAGCCCGAGCCCGTCCGCGATGCCACAGGCCAGCGCGACGATGTTCTTGCCGGTGCCGGCGATCTCCGCACCGATGACGTCCGTGATCGTGTACGGCCGGAAGTAGGGATTGGCGCTCGCCACCTGAACCGCCATCGCCCGCTCGTGGTCGGTGCACGCCAGCACCGTCGCGGTGGGCCGGCCGAGGGCGATCTCGACGGCCAGGTTGGGCCCGGTCAGCACGACGATCCGCTCGGGATCGACCTGCCCCACCCGCTCGATGACCTCGCTCATCCGCAGGCCGGTGCCGATCTCGACGCCCTTGGCGAGCGACACGATCGGCACGGCCGGCGGCATCGAATCGCGGAACACCCGGAGGTTCTCGCGCAGCGCCTGACTGGGTACGCCGAGCACGACGGCGTCCACACCGTCGAGCGCCTCATCGAAGTCGGAGGTCGCGCCGACGGAGTCCGGGAGCCGAATCCCGGGGAGGTAGTCCACGTTGTGATGGGTCTCACGAACCGCGACGGCGACGGAGTCCCGCCTGGCCCACAGAGTCACCGAGCGCCCGGCATCGGCCAGCACCTTGGCGTAGGTGGTTCCCCACGATCCGGCGCCGAGGACAGCGACCCGCTCGATCGGTCGCCCTGCTGCGGTCAACTGATCGACCCGTCTGTGGGCGTCCGCCCACCGGACCGCGCGGGGTCCCCGCTCGCCTCGACCGGCGGTGCCCCGGCCGGCGGTGCCCCGGCCGGCGGTGCCCCGGCCGGCGGTGCCCCGGCCGGCGGTGCCTTGACAGCCGGTGCTGGGACGGCCGACCCGGCGTCCGCCACCGCGGCCGCCGCCGACTCGGCGGCGGCCACCGCCTTCTCCGTCTCTTCCTGGCCGACGGCCGGATCGGCCTTCGCCGCTTCGGCCTCGCGCTTCGCGATGCGCTCGGCCTTCTTCAGGTCGAAGAACTCGACAGGCGGTGTCTCGCCACGGATCTCCGCCACCATGTCGCGGACCTTGGTCATGATCAGCAGTGACGCGTCCCGGATAGATCTGGCGTCGACGGGCCGTGCCCGCAGTTCGGTGAGGTCGATCGGCTCGCCGAACACGATGTGGATGTCCTTGCGCGGGAACGGGTGGAACTTGCGGCCCTCGACGTAGGAGTCGTAGACCAGGTTCGTCCCCCAGTGCGCGACGGGGATGACGGGGAAATCGCCCGCCAGGGCCAGCGCGCCGGCTCCCGGCCGCGGCTTCATCGGCCAGTGCCCGGGATCGCGGGTGACGGTGCCCTCCGGGTAGATCAGCACCACCTTGCCCTTGCGCAGTGACTCGGTGGCCAGCTCGAGGCTCGCCTGGCCGGCGCCCGCACCGCCGCGCTCCACCGGGATCTGCTCCGAATTCGCCAGCGCCTGGCCGAGCACCGGAACCTTCCAGAGCGAGGCCTTGGCGAGGAAACGCGGAATCCGGCCGGACTTCCGGACGGCCACCGAGTCGTAGAGCGGGTCCAGGTGCGAGACGTGGTTGGCCACCAGCAGGTAGCCGCCCTCGATCTGGATGTTCTTCGTCCCGGCGATCCGCTTGCGCCCGAGCAGGAATGACAGCGGATACATCACGATCTGGCAGAACGTCAGCCAGGCATTGCCCTTCTCGTGCACCGGACTCCGCGCCACCGTTTGGCTCCTTCTCCCACTCCGAACGCCGGCGTCTGCAGAGGTCAGCGCCGCGCCGGCATGTGTGCCGATCACCCTAAGGCCTTGCGGGTCGACGCGGGCGCCTCCCGCCCGGGGGCGCGCACTCGCGCCGATCCCGGCCGTCGGCGGGCCGAATCACCGGTGGTGTGGCATGGAAAGCGATCGACACGGGAGAATGTCCCGGTGACTGCCAGCAGAGGTTCCCGGAACAACTCCAGCTCGACCCCGGCTCCGCGCCCCGCGCCCCGGTCGGGCCGGTCCCAGGGGACGGCTCAGCGGGCTCCGAGGCCGGCGCAGAACTCGGCGGGCGGCGCGAACCCCGCGGGCGAGCCGGCGGTCGAGGAGCGCAGCGTTCCCGAGCAGGGTTCGGCCGCACCGACTTCGACCGGGCAGGAACCGAACAGGCAGGATCCGAAGGCACAGGATTCGAACGGGCAGCCCCCGGCGGCCGCGCGTTTCCCCGTCCTGAACGACGGCATCGGCACATTCACCGGCAGATTGATCGTCGAGGAAACGGCCGTCGAGCCGTTCCACGGCGGGGCGTCGGAAGCCGTCGGCAAGACCGTCGTCGATGACGAACCCCTGCCGGAGGACCGGTTCTCCAACCGGGAACTGAGCTGGCTCGACTTCAACGCCCGGGTTCTGGCTCTCGCCGAGGATCCGGAACAACGACTGCTCGAGCGGGCGAAGTTCCTCGCGATCTTCGCCTCGAACCTCGACGAGTTCTACATGGTCCGGGTGGCCGGCCTGAAACGCCGTCGGGACATGGGTCTGTCGGTCACCAGCGCCGACGGGTTGACGGCGTCCGAACAGCTCGCACTGATCTCCGCGCGCACCCAGGAACTGGTCGACAGGCAGGGCCGCTGCTTCACCGACAACGTCCTGCCCGCGATGGCCGAGGCGGGCATCCGGATCGTGCACTGGCAGTCGATCGATCCCGAGGACCGGGAACGGCTGGCCGACTACTTCACGTCGCAGATCTTCCCCGTCCTCACCCCGCTCGCGGTCGACCCCGCGCACCCGTTCCCGTACATCTCCGGGCTGAGCCTGAACATGGCGATCATCGTCCGCGACCCCGAGACCCGCGCCGAGCGGTTCGCCAGGGTGAAGGTGCCCAACAACGTCGACCGGTTCGTGCGGGTTCGCCGCGGCGTCAACGACTTCCTGCCGTTGGAAGACCTGATCGCCGCTCATCTGGCCGAGCTGTTCCCCGGCATGGATGTGGTCGAGCACCAGGTCTTCCGGGTCACCCGCAACGCGGATCTCGAGGTCGAGGAGGACCGCGACGAGGACCTGCTGCAGGCGCTGGAACGGGAGCTCGCCCGCCGCCGTTTCGGCCCGCCGGTGCGGCTCGAGATCACCGACACCACCAGCGAACGAGTACTGGCGCTGCTACTCGGAGAACTCGACGTCGACCCGTCGGACGCCGTGGAAGTCCCCGGCCTGCTGGATCTCTCGAGCCTGTGGCAGCTGTACGGGCTGGACAAGCCGGCACTGAAGGACGCGCCGTTCGTGCCGCGGACGAACCCCGCGTTCGCCGAGGGTGAGACGCCGAAGAGCGTGTTCGCCACCCTGCGGGACGGAGATGTGTTGCTGCACCATCCCTATGAGTCGTTCGCCACCACGGTGCAGCGGTTCATCGAGCAGGCGGCAGCCGACCCGCAGGTGCTGGCGATCAAGCAGACCCTCTACCGCACCTCCGGTGACTCCCCCATCGTCGATGCGCTGATCTCCGCCGCCGCCGCCGGCAAGCAGGTCGTCGCGCTGGTCGAGATCAAGGCGCGCTTCGACGAGCAGGCCAACATCTCCTGGGCGAAGGCACTGGAACGGGCCGGCGTGCACGTGGTCTACGGGCTCGTCGGCCTCAAGACGCACTGCAAGACCGCGCTGGTGATCCGGCAGGAGGGCAAGACCCTGCGCCGGTACTGCCACATCGCGACCGGCAACTACAACCCCAAGACCGCCCGCATCTACGAGGATCTCGGCCTGCTCACCGCCGATCCCGACATCGGCGCCGACCTGACCGACCTGTTCAACGTGCTGACCGGGTACTCGCGGCAGACCGAGTACCGCAACCTGCTGGTCGCCCCGCACTCGATCCGCAGCGGCATCGTCGCCCGCATCGAACGCGAGATCGACCACCAGCGCAACGGTCGGGGCGGTCTGGTGCGGCTCAAGATGAACTCGATCGTGGACGAGAAGGTGATCGACGCGCTCTACCGGGCCTCCCGGGCGGGTGTCCAGGTCGACGTGACGGTCCGGGGTATCTGCGCGCTGCGGGCCGGCGTTCCCGGACTCAGCGAGAACATCACCGTCCGCTCGATCGTCGGCCGGTTCCTCGAGCACTCGCGGATCTTCTACTTCCGCAACGGTGCTTCGAACGATGGGGGCGAGAACGAGGAGTACTGGATCGGCAGCGCGGACATGATGCACCGCAACCTCGACCGCAGGGTCGAGGCGCTCGTGCAGGTCAAGGATCCGGATGCGACCAACGTGATGGCGGGACTGTTCAAGATGGCCGCCGCTCCCGAGACACGTTGCTGGGTGCTGGGTCCAGACGGATGGTTCAAGTCGCCGGCCGACGGCCCGGGCAGGGACATGCAGGAAGAGCTGCTCCGCCGGGGCGTCGCCCGTGGCGAATGACGCCTCGAGCGCCGTCATCCACGCAGCGGGCGCCGTACTGTGGCGCCCCTCGCGACGGTACGGAGTCCGGGTTGCCCTCGTGCACCGGCCGCGGTACGACGACTGGTCACTGCCGAAGGGGAAGGCTGAGCCCGGCGAGGTGCCGATCGTCACCGCTGCCCGGGAGGTGCAGGAGGAGACCGGCTGCCGCGCCGCGATCGGCCGGTCGCTGACAACCGTTTCGTACAAGGCCAACGGCGGCCCGAAGACGGTGCACTACTTCGCGGCGAAACGCATCGGCGGCACGTTCACGCCGAACAAGGAAGTCGATCAGCTCGAGTGGCTACCCCCCGCAAAGGCTGCGGAGATGATGACCTACGAGTTCGACCAGTCCGTGCTGAGTACCTTCTCGCTCGAGCCGCCGGCGCTGACCGGCGTGGTCCTGTTGCGTCATGCCAGGGCGGGTCACCGCGAGGAGTACAACGGCGACGACGCACTGCGCCCGCTGGACGCCAAGGGACGCAAGCAGGCTCAGGCTCTGATCGGGGAACTGGCCGCCTTCGCGCCGGACGCGGTGCACAGCGCACCGCTCGAACGGTGCCGGGCCACCGTCGCGCCGCTGGCCGAGACCCTCGGCAAGGAGGTGTTCTTCGAGCCGGTACTCGCCGAGGACGCCTACCGGGACGATCCGGCGGGCGCCCGGCGCCGGCTCGTCGAACTGGCGGCGGAACAGCAGGACGGCGGGACAGTGCTGGTGTGCAGCCAGGGCGGCGTCATCCCCGGGGTGGTGAAGTCATTGGCCGGCCGGTCCGACGTGCCGATCGGTGAGGTCAGCACACCGAAGGCGGCGTACTGGTTCCTGTCGTTCGACGACCGCCGGATGGTGCAGGCGGATTCGTACCCGTCGCCGGTTGTCTGAGTTACTCCGCCCCGCGCCGGGCCGTACAGACTCGTGAGACGCAGCGTTCGGCGGGCGACGGCTGGTGCCGTCGCCCGCCGAATCTGTTGACGCTGCTGCTACTTCGCCTTCGCCGTCGTCCGGCGCGCTGCCGGCTTGGCGGCAGCCTTCGGGGCGGCCGCGGCCTTGGTGGCGGGCGCCGTCTTGGCGGCGGTCGCCCTCGGGGTGCGGGTGGTGGTGGTCTTGGCGGCGGTGGTCTTCGGTGCGGCGGCCGCTGACGTGGTCTTGGCGGCGGCAGCGCGGGTCCGGGTCGCGGGTGCAGCCGCAGCGGGCTTGGCCGCGGCCGGCTTGGCGGCCGCTCGCGTCCGAGTCGTGGTGGTGGCAGCCGTCTTCGACGCGGCAGTCGCCCGAGGTGCCCTGGTGGCTGTCGTCTTGGCGGCAGCCGCCGGAGCGGTGCCTGCCTTCGCGGCGGCGGCGGCTGCCCGCGCGCTGGTGGGCTTACCGGTCGGCTTGGGCAACTTCACCGTCCCGGCGATGACGTCCTTGAAGTACTTGCCGGGCCGGAAGGCAGGCACCGTCGTCTTCTTCACCTTGACGGCCTCGCCGGTCCGCGGATTCCGCGCGGTACGCGCTGCGCGCAGGCGCTTCTCGAAGACGCCGAAGCCGGAGATCGAGACGTTGCGGCCCTTTTGCACTTCGCGCTGGACCAGATCAATGAAGCCTTCGACGGCGACCTGCGCGGCCTTCTTGTCCCCGTCCAACCGCTCGGCGAGCTGGTTAATCAGATCGGTCTTGTTCACTGTCCCTCCCAGGACTCTCCGGCCCACGACAAATGGGGGCCGATTGGTCGCTCACGGTAGGCGCAAAATCGCCGAAGCGCTAGTGCACCACGCCCAGGAGTCAGTGTGTTCTAACGGTTCTCACACTATTCGGAGCCCTCGACAAGGCTGGATCGGGCTGCGGAATGTCGCACTGAGTAACCGGATCTGGAAGTGAAACAGACTGTGCAACAACAGATTTCACGGGCGCCACCGGGCTGACCAGCCGGGATCGGGACGCCCGCCGACGGTCACCCGGTGGTCGGAAGAAATTTCGGACGATGGGTCTCGAACTCACTGATTTCATCGGCGTGCCGCAGTGTCAGAGAGATGTCGTCCCAGCCTTCGATCAGCCGCCAGCGGGTGTAGGAATCGACGGAGAAGGGGATCACCAAGGAGCCGGCCGAGATCGTTTGCTGCTCTAGGTTCACCGTCACCGCGGTTCCCGGCTGATTCTCCAGCAGCTTCCACAGCAATTCGACGTCGTCCTGCGACACCTCGGCCGCCAGCAGTCCGCCCTTGCCCGCGTTGCCTCGGAAGATGTCGGCGAACCGCGGCGAGATGACCACCCTGATCCCGTAATCCATCAGGGCCCAGACCGCGTGCTCGCGTGAGGATCCCGTGCCGAAGTCGGAACCGGCGACCAGCACCGACCCGCCGGCGTAGGCGGCATGGTTCAGCACGAAGGTGGGGTCGGCACGCCACGCGGCGAACAGCCCGTCCTCGAAACCGGTCCGGCTGATCCGCTTGAGATAGACGGCCGGGATGATCTGATCGGTGTCGACGTTGCTGCGCCGCAGCGGGATCCCGATGCCGGTGTGCGTGGTGAAGGCGTCCATTGCGGTGTCCTGGTTCTTCTGCTGGGCGGGATGTGGGGCCGGGTGGGGCGATGCCGGGGGCGAAGGTCAGCGGGCCGCAAGTGCGTCGACCGGCTCCAGATCGGCCGGCGAGGAGAGCGTTCCGCGCACGGCGGTCGCTGCGGCGACGAGCGGCGACACGAGATGTGTGCGGCCACCTTTGCCCTGCCGGCCCTCGAAGTTCCGGTTCGACGTCGACGCACTGCGCTCGCCCGGGGACAGCTGATCGGGGTTCATCCCCAGGCACATCGAGCATCCGGCGCTGCGCCACTCGGCACCGGCGGCACTGAAAACGGCGTCCAGACCCTCCGCCTCGGCCTGCGCCTTGACCCGCATGGATCCCGGTACCACCAGCATCCGCAGCGTCGGATCGATGTGCCTGCCGCGCAGCACATCGGCCGCGGCACGCAGGTCCTCGATCCTGCCGTTGGTGCACGAGCCGAGAAACACCGTGTCGACATGGATCTCACGCAGCGGCGTGCCGGCGGTCAGGCCCATGTACTCCAGCGCCCGCTCGGCCGCGCCCCGCTCGTTGTCGTCCACGATGAGTTCCGGGTCGGGGACGCTGGCCGACAACGGCAGTCCCTGACCGGGATTCGTGCCCCAGGTGACGAACGGCGCCAGTTCGTCGGCGTGCAGGACGACCTCGGCGTCGAAGACGGCATCGTCGTCGGTGACCAGAGTGGACCAGTAGGCGACCGCCTCGTTCCACAGCTCGCCGCTCGGCGCGTGGTCGCGGCCCTTCACGTAGGCGAAGGTCGTCTCGTCAGGCGCGATCATCCCGGCTCGTGCACCGGCTTCGATGGACATGTTGCAGACCGTCATCCGGCCCTCCATCGACAGCGCCCGGATCGCCTCGCCGCGGTACTCGAGCACATAGCCCTGGCCGCCGCCGGTACCGATCTTCGCGATGACGGCCAGAACGATGTCCTTGGCAGTGACGCCCGGGGCGAGCGCGCCGTCGACGGTGATCGCCATCGTCTTGAACGGCTTGAGCGGCAGCGTCTGGGTCGCCAGGACGTGTTCGACCTCGCTGGTGCCGATACCGAAGGCCAACGCGCCGAACGCGCCGTGGGTGGACGTGTGCGAGTCGCCGCAGACGATCGTCATCCCCGGCTGGGTGAGCCCGAGCTGCGGGCCGACAACGTGCACGATGCCCTGCTCGGCGTCGCCCATCGGGTAGAGCCGGACGCCGAACTCTTCGCAGTTGGCGCGCAACGTGTCGACCTGCAGCCGGGAAACCGCGTCCTTGATCAACAGATTGCTGCCGACGAAGGGGCCGCGGGGCATTGACCCGCCGCCGAACTCGGTCGGGACGTTGTGGTCCTCGGTGGCGAGCGTCAGATCGGGCCGGCGGACCGGGCGGCCGGTGAGCCGCAGGCCGTCGAACGCCTGCGGGCTGGTCACCTCGTGGACCAGGTGCAGGTCGACGAACAACAGGTCGGGCTCACCCGGAGCGGCGTGCACGATGTGTGCGTCCCAGACCTTCTCGGCGAGTGTGCGCCCCATTGCGACTCCTTCTGACTGCTGGTCCCACGAGCTGTTGGACATCTCAACATGCGGGAATCTAGTATCGCTGCATGGGAAAGTCTAGCGGCATCGGGGTGCTCGACAAAGCGGTGCAGGTGCTGCAGGTCAGTGCGGACGGGCCGACCGGTCTCGCGGACCTCTGCGCGGCCACCGGGCTTCCCAGGGCAACGGCACACCGACTGGCGGTCGGGCTCGAGGTGCACGGACTGCTCACCCGCGACGCGAACGGCCGCTGGTGCCCGGGGCCGCTGTTGGCGGTCCTCGCGGCCGGCGCTCCCGATCCGCTGGTGACCGCGTCGGCCGATGTGCTGCCGCGACTGCGCGACCGCACCGGCGAGAGCGTGCAGGTCTACCGCCCCGACGGGCTGTCCCGGATCTGCATCGCGGTGGCGGAACCGACCTCCGGACTGCGGGACACCGTCCCGCTGGGATCCCGGCTGCCGATGAGCGCTGGGTCGGGCGCCAAGGTGCTGACTGCCTGGGCCGACTCGTCCGTCCAACGTGCGGTGCTGGCATCCGACGCCACGTTCACCGAGCGCACCCTGGCCGAGGTCCGACGACGCGGCTGGGCGCAGTCGGTGGCCGAACGGGAGACGGGTGTGGCGTCGGTCTCGGCGCCGGTGCGCGACCCGAAAGGCGCCGTCATCGCCGCGGTGTCGGTGTCCGGGCCGGTGGAGCGGATCGGCCGGCGGCCGGGGGCGCGGTGGGCCGGGGACCTGGTGGAAGCGGCGGACGCGCTGACGGCGCGGCTCTGACGGCGCGGCTCTGACGGCGCGGCTCTGACGGCGGCGGGTGCCCGCGGAGGTCATGACAGGTTCGGGATCATCTTCCGGTAGAGAGCGACGACGAATGCTTCGGTGAAGGAGTTCTCCGACGTCTGCAGCATGAGATCGCCTACCCGGACAACGGTCGTGCCGCCCTGGCTGACTGCCTCATCACCAAGACCGGGGACTACCTCTCCACCGGAGTACAGCGCGAAGTTCTCTGCGGACACAACCTCGATGACCACGGTGCCGGACGCGCCGCCGCCTGCGATCGTGAACTTGCAGCCTGAGGTCGGGACGGCCAAGTTGGGGTAGTCCTGCTTCGTCGAGGTCAAGGTGTACGTGGGATTTCCGGAGCCCCCGCTCAACCCCCGCTCCTGCGCCACAGCAGCGGCATCCTGCGAGGTGAGCAGGGCGCAGACGTCCACCGCGGAGACCGAATTGGCCGTCCCTGCGGGCGTTGCCGGGCCGTCCACCGCGGCGGTTCCGTCCGGTGCTGGCGCACTGCTGGGCTCGGCTGCCGGATCACTTCCACCGCACGCGGCAAGCAGCGGGACCGCGGTCATGAGGCAGATCACGACATATCGCCTGAACTTCATGACCGGACCATAGGCGACGGGAGTCGAGCGGTCTCCGCTGGAGCCGCGTCGTTGCTGATTCGCCGATGTCGGACCCTTCGCGGCGGGCTGACGTCCGACCTTGGCGGCTCGAATCGTGCACCGCTACGCCTACCGCGGACGGAAACGGAAAATCCCGGAGCGCGTGATGCGCTCCGGGATCCGGTGCTGGTAGCCCCGAAGGGATTCGAACCCTCGCTACCGCCGTGAGAGGGCGGCGTCCTAGGCCGCTAGACGACGGGGCCCTAGAAACTTCTTGACTGCTGTTCATCGGACCGCGCAGCAGCTCTGACGTGCCCGATCCGATGGGAAATGCTACACGACTCGCCCCGCCTCGCAGGACAACGGTCGTTGTCGGCGACTCACTGCCGAACCGCTGGGGTACTAGGACTCGAACCTAGAATGAGGGAATCAGAATCCCTAGTGTTGCCAATTACACCATACCCCAAAGGCCGCCCCCACTGACTTGACCAGGGCGGGCGCCGAGGAACGATACTACCTGCCGCGCAGCCCAACCCAAAAATCCGCAGCGACCGGACCGCCCGCCACACAGGCCGATCCCACGGTCAGCCGGCGAGCGAACTCAGCGCCGACCTGAGCCTGCGTACCGTCACCTCACGCCCCAGCAGCTCCAGCGACTCGTACAACGGCGGCGAGATGGTCCGGCCGGTGACGGCCACCCGCACCGGTCCGAAGGCGACCTTGGGCTTCAGCCCGAGGTCCTCGATCAGCGCGCCCTTGAGCGCGGCCTCCAGGGACGCCGCATCGAACGCGGCAAGGCCCTCGACGGCGGCGATGGCGGCCTCCAGCACCGGCCTCGACGCGGGGGTCAACACCTTGCCGGCGGCGGCCGGATCCACCACGAAGTCGTCCTCCGCGGTGAACAGGAACCGGACCATCGCGGCCGCCTCGGACAGCAGCGCGGACCGTTCCTGCACCAGCGGCGCTGCCGCCCGGACGAGCCCCCGCTGCTCCGCATCAGGCTCCGGCGGCAGCAGGCTCCGCGCGACGAGATACGACTCCAGCCGCTGCGCGAAGTCCTCCGGCGTCAGCATCCGCAGGTGGACGCCGTTGATCGACTCGGCCTTCTTCCGGTCGAAGCGGGCCGGGTTGCCGGAGATCCGCCGGCCGTCGAATGCGGCGACGAGTTCGGCGGGGGTGAAGATGTCCCGGTCCTCGGCGATCGACCAGCCCAGCAGCGCGAGGTAGTTGACCATCCCCTCGGTGATGAAGCCGTCGTCGCGGTACTGGAACAGGTTGGACTGCGGGTCGCGCTTGGAGAGCTTCCGGTTGCCCTCTCCGGTGACGAACGGCAGGTGCCCGAACTCCGGCACCACCTCGGCCCGGCCGATGGCGATCAGCGCCTCGTACAGCGCGATCTGCCGCGGGGTCGAGGGCAGCAGGTCCTCTCCGCGCAGCACGTGGGTGATCCCCATCAGCGCGTCGTCGACCGGGTTGACCAGTGTGTACAGCGGCTCGCCGGTCCCCCGGACCAGCACCGGGTCCGGCACCGAGCCCGTTGGGAAGGTGATCGGCCCGCGGACCAGGTCATCGAAGGTGATGTCCCGGTCCGGCACCCGCAGCCGCAGCACTGGCTTGCGACCGGCGGCGATGGCGGACTCGATCAGCACCGGATCGGGTGTCCGGTCGTAGTTGTCGTAGCCCAGCTGCGGGTTGCGGCCGGAGGCCAGAGACCGCGCGGTGACGTCGTCATTGGTGGAGTAAGACTCGTAGAGATGGCCGGCGGCCAGCAGTTCGGCGGCCACCTCGCGGTAGATGCCGCCGCGTTGGCTCTGCCGGTACGGGGCGTGCGGCCCGCCGACCCCCGGTCCCTCGTCCCAGTCCAGCCCGAGCCATGTCATCGCGTCCAGCAGCGCCGCGTAGGACTCCTCGGAGTCCCGGGCGGCGTCGGTGTCCTCGATCCGGAACACCAGGGTGCCGCCGTGGTGACGGGCGAAGGCCCAGTTGAACAGCGCCGTCCGGGCGAGCCCGACGTGCGGGGTTCCGGTGGGCGATGGACAGAAGCGGGCGCGCACCGGGCGCTTTCCAGGGACCGGCGGAACAGCAGGCGACGGGGATGAGGGGGTCTGTGTCATGGCAGACCAACCCTAGCGGCGCGGCTCGACCGGGTTGGTCAGCGTGCCGATGCCCTCCACGGTGACCGACACGGTCTGCCCTGCGACCATCGGGCCAACCCCGGCGGGCGTGCCGGTCAGCAGCACGTCACCGGGCAGCAGCGTCATGATCGCCGAGACGAACTCGACGATCTCACCGACGGTGAAGACCATGTCGCTGGTCCGGCCGTCCTGGGGCACCTCGTCATCGAGCTCGGTCCGCACGGACAGGTCCGACGGGTCGAGTTCTGTCTCGATCCACGGCCCCAGCGGGCAGAACGTGTCATAGCCCTTGCCGCGGGTGAACTGGACGTCCGCGCGCTGCTGGTCGCGGGCGGTGACGTCATTGGCGACGGTGTACCCGAGGATGACCGACGAGGCGTTCTCCGCCTTGACGTCCCGGCACGGCCGGCCGATGACGACGGCCAGCTCGCCCTCGAAGTCCACCCGCTGGGATGACGGCGGCAACTGGATGGCGACCCTGGGACCGATCACCGACGTCGACGGCTTCATGAAGATGATCGGCGACGCCGGCACCTCGTTGCCGAGCTCGGCGGCGTGGTCGGCGTAATTGCGGCCGATCGCGACCACCTTGGACGGCAGGATCGGCGCCAGCAGCCGGGTATCGGCCAGCGGCCACGAGCGCCCCGTGTACGTCGGCGTGCCGAAGGGGTGGTCAGCGATCTCGCGAGCCCGTTCCGCGCCCTCCCGGCCGTCGACGGTGACAAACGCCACCCCGTCCGGGTGAGCGATCCTGGCCAGACGCATTCGCTGATCCTTTCAACCACGTCGGTCCCGACCCGGAACACCGGCCCGGGTTGCCGCCATCGGGAGGCGGCGCTCAGACGGACAGCGGGACCCCGGCGGCGGTCTCCCGAGCGGTTTCCTTGGCATTCTCCCCGGCAGTTACCTGGGCGGTTTCCTGGTGCCCCGAGTTCGTGCCGTCCGGCTGCAATGCGTAGACCAGCGCGTCCACCAGCGCCTGCCACGACGCCTCGACCACGTTGGCGTGCACACCGACGGTGGTCCATTCCTCGGTGCCGCGCGCTGAGGACACCAGCACCCTGGTGATGGAGTCGGTCCCGGCCGATCCCGCGAGGATCCGGACCTTGTAATCGACGAGTTCCACATCACTGAACTCGGGGAACTCCTCGGCGACCGCCGAGCGCAGCGCAGAGTCCAGCGCGTTCACCGGGCCGTTCCCCTCGGCGGTGGCGATGATCCGCCGCCCCCCGACATGCACCTTCACGGTTGCCTCGGAACTGACGACAGGCACCGGGAATTCGGTCTTCTCGACGATCACCCGGTACGACTCGAGCCGGAACGCCCGTGGCGACACCACTTCCGCCCCACCGGGATCGGAATCCTTGGCGAGTTCCTCGCGCATCAGCAGTTCGAACGAGGCGTCGGCCGCTTCGTACGACCAGCCACCCGCCTCCCGTGACTTGACGGCGTCGACGATCCGGCCGACCGCGTCGTGCCTGCCGGTCAGATCGACGCCGAGCTCACGGGCCTTCAGCTCGACGGACGCGCGGCCGGCCATCTCGGTGATCAGAATGTGCATGTCGTTGCCGACCAACGTCGGATCGAGATGGTTGTAGAGGTCGGGATCGACCTTGATCGCGGAGGCGTGCAGACCCGCCTTGTGCGAGAACGCCGACGATCCGACGTAGGCCTGGTGGGTGTTCGGGGCGATGTTGGCCAGCTCCGCCAGGGCATGCGAGACCCGCATCATGTCCGCGAGCCCACCTTCGGGCAGCACCGGCAGGTTCATCTTCGTCATCAGGTTGCCGACGACCGCGAACAGATCGGCGTTGCCTGCCCGCTCGCCGTAGCCGTTGGCGGTGCACTGCACGTGGGTGGCGCCGGCGTGCACAGCGGCGACGGAATTCGCGACGGCGCAACCGGTGTCGTCCTGGCAGTGGATCCCGAGGCGGAACCCGGTGCGGTCCAACACTTCTCGCACGACACGTTCGATCGACATCGGCAACATCCCGCCGTTGGTGTCGCACAGCACCATGACGTCGGCGCCGGCCGACATCGCGGCCTCGCCGACCCGCAGTCCGTAGTCCCGGTCTGCCGCGTACCCGTCGAAGAAGTGCTCGCAGTCCAGGAACACCCGTCGGCCCTCGCCGACCAGCAGCGCGACGGTGTCCGCGACCATCGCCAGGTTCTCCTCCTGGGTGGTGCGAAGGGCCCGTTCGACGTGCCGGACGTCGGACTTGGCCACCAGGGTGATCACCGGCGCGTTGGACGCCAGCAGCGCCCGGACCTGCGGGTCGTCCGCGGCCTTGATGCCCGCCTTCCGGGTGGCGCCGAACGCGACCAGCTGTGCGGTGCGCAGCGGCAGCTCGCCGGAGGTGGCACGGGCGAAGAACTCGGTGTCCTTGGGCATTGCCCCTGGCCAGCCGCCCTCGATGAAGCCGACGCCGAGTTCGTCGAGCAGGGTGGCGACGGCGATCTTGTCGGCCACCGAATAACTGATGCCCTCGCGCTGCGCGCCGTCCCGCAGGGTCGTGTCGAAGACGTGGAACGCGTCACCCAGCGTGGACGGGCGGCTCACAGGAGCGGTCATTGCTCGATTCAACTCGGTTTCGGGTCGGCTCGGTGTGGAGGTCAGCTGGATGCCAGCGCGGCCAGCCGGTCGCCGATGGCGGTGGTCCGGCCGACGGATCCGCTCTGCCGGGTCGCCAGGTCGAAGGCGACGGCAGCCTCCACCCTGCGGGCCGCCTCGGGCAGACCGAGGTGGTCCAGCAGCAGGGCGATCGACAGCACGGTTGCGGTGGGATCGGCGGTGCCGGTGCCGGCGATATCCGGCGCGGACCCGTGCACGGGTTCGAACATGCTGGGGTTGGTCCGGGAGACGTCGAGGTTGCCGGATGCCGCCAGTCCGATGCCGCCGGAGACCGCGGCCGCCAGGTCGGTGAAGATGTCGCCGAACAGGTTGTCGGTGACCACCACGTCGAACCGGCCCGGATCGGTGACCAGATAGATCATCGCCGCATCGATGTGCGAGTACGCCACCGAGACATCCGGGTACTCCATCGAGACCTCTTCGACGACCCGGCTCCACAACTGACCGGAATGCACCAGGACGTTCGTCTTGTGGATCAGCGTCAGGTGCTTGCGCGGTCGGCGGGCCGCGCGCTCGAAGGCGTTCCGCACCACCCGCTCCACGCCGAAGTAGGTGTTCAGCGAAACCTCGGTGGCGATCTCGTGCGGGGTGTCCTTGCGCAGCAGGCCGCCGTTGCCGACATACGGCCCTTCGGTCCCCTCCCGCAGGACGACAAGATCGATCGCCTTGTCCCCGGCCAGCGGCCCCGGCACCCCCGGGTACAGCCGGGCGGGGCGGAGATTGACGTGATGGTCGAGCTCGAACCGGATCCGCAGCAGCAGCCCCCGCTCGAGGATGCCGGACGGGACCGTGGGGTCACCGACGGCGCCGAGCAGGATCGCGTCCTGCTCCCGGATCTCCCGGAGCACCGAGTCGGGCAGCAACTCCCCCGTCCGGTGCCACCGGGCCGCACCGAGGTCGTACTCGGTGGTCTCGACCCCGGGCACAACACCCCGCAGGACCTTGAGGCCCTCGGCCACCACCTCTGGACCGATGCCGTCACCTGGGATGACCGCGAGCTTCATGGCTGCCTCTCTGCCGCGCTGTCGCGGGACCGCTCCCGCACGGGGCGGCCTTTCTGTCTGTTCACGGGTCGTCGCTGTTGGCCACCCGGGACGGCCGAAACCGACCCGAGCACGCGTCAGGGTATCCGTACGAGGGACGATCCGGACGCAGGGTAGGCCCCTAGCCTGCAGCTATCCCCCGGATGGCGCTTGCCTCGACCGCGTCCCCGATGGTCTCGAGGAGCTCCTGACTGGGCACCCGGTCGACCCGGAGCACCATGATCGATGCCCGGCCGTCCAGTTCCTGGGAGATCTGCGCCGCCTCGATGTTGATGTCGTCGCGGCCGAGCAGCGCGCCGACCGTGCCCATCACACCGGGCCGGTCCGCGTAGGCAACCACCAGCAGGTTGCCCGCCGCGCGCAGATCGAAGTGCCGGTTGTTGATCTCGATCAGCTTGGCGACCTGGGTCTCGCCGGACAGCGTCCCGGAGACGGTGCGGAACTCGCCGTCGGCCATCGCGCCACGGAGCGTCACCGACGAGCGGTAGTCACCGATCTCCTCGGTGACGGTGCCGGTCAGCGTCAGCCCGTGCTCTGCGGCCAGCGCCGGCGCGTTGACGAAGGTGACCGCCTCGGTGATCACGCCGCCGAAGATGCCGCGCACCGCGGCCAACTGCAGGATCGACGTGTCCTGGGAGGCGAGGTCGCCGCGCACCTCGACGACCACCTGACTCGGCACGCCGCCGGCGACCGACGTCAGGATGGTGCCCAGCCTGGACACCAGCGGAATCCACGGCTGCAGCTCGTCCGGGACCGGACCGGCGGCCTGCACGTTCACCGCATCGGGGACGAAGTCGCCACGCAGCGCAAGCCTGACCGACCGGGCCACGGCGGTTCCCGCCTTGTCCTGCGCTTCAGCGGTGCTCGCCCCGAGGTGCGGGGTGAGCACGGTGTTCGGCGCGGTCCGCAGCGGGCTGTCCGCCGGCAGCGGCTCCTTGACATACACGTCGATACCGGCCGCGCCGACCCGGCCGGAGACCAGCGCGTCGGCGAGCGCCTGCTCGTCGATCAGGCCACCGCGGGCGGCGTTGACGATCAGCACCCCCGGCTTGACGGTGGAGAGCTCGGCGGCGCCGATCAGACCCAGCGTCTCCGGGGTCCGCGGCAGGTGGATGGAGATGACGTCCGCTGTCGACACCAGCGTCGGCAGGTCGACCAACCGGACGCCGAGCGCGGCGGCCCGCGCCGGCTGCAGGTACGGGTCGTAGGCGATGACGGTGGTTCCGAAGCCGGCGACCCGGGCCGCGAACAGTTGCCCGATGCGGCCGAGACCGACCACACCGACGGTCTTGTCGGCGAGTTCGACACCGGTGAACGCACTGCGCTTCCACTCGCCGGCCCGCAACGAGGCGTCCGCCGCCGGGATCCTCCTGGCGATCGCGAGCAGCAGCGCGATGGCGTGCTCGGCGGCGGTGATGATGTTCGATTGCGGGGCGTTGACGACCAGCACACCGCGGGCGGTGGCCGCGGGGACGTCCACGTTGTCCAGACCGATGCCCGCCCGGGCGACCACCTTCAGCACCGGTGCGGCGGCGAGTGCCTCGGCGTCCATGGTGGTGGCGGACCGGATCAGCACCGCATCGGCGTCGGCCAGGGCCGGCAGCAGCGCCGACCGGTCGGCGCCGTCGACATGCCGGATCTCGAATTCGGTCCCGAGGACGTCCATCGCGGACTGGGCAAGCTGCTCGGCGATCAGCACGACGGGCTTGGGCACAGCAGTCATCTCCGTTACGTGGGCGGGGCGGCGGTCTGGCCGCGGGCCGGGGGTCCCGGCGAAGGCAGTGCGTCGGCCGGCTCAGGCGGCCCGGCGGCCCATGCTATCCGTGCCTCTTCGGGTGATTCGCATGCACGGTGGTATCACGCTGTCCTGAACCTGCTCCTGAAGGCGATTCGGGCGTTATCGTCCTCCTGACTCACGTCGACCTCCCTGTCGACAATCCAGGCCGGCACAGGCCGGTTTGGTGGCTGGGTCGGCATGGTGCCGACCAGAGCGGCAAAGAAACGGACCCGCCATGACCACACCCACCGGCTACCCGGCCAGCAACGATCCCTACGGGTCCGCGGGTCAGCAGCCTCCCGGCCAGTACCAGCAGCCGTACTCCCAGCCGCAATATCAGCAGCCCCAGTACCAACAGCCGTATGAGCAGTCTCAATACCAGCCCCAGTACGGCCAGCCGCAGTATCAGCAGCCCCAATACGCTCAGCCCGCCTACGGCCAGGGTGGCTATCCCTCCGGCGCCTACGGTGCCCCGGCCGGCAGCGCGCGGCCCGGGATGGTCACCGCGGCCGCGGTGCTCGCCTTCATCTGGGGCGGCCTGGGGATCCTGTTCGGCCTGATCCTGCTGTTCGCCGGCAGTGTGCTGAGCACCGCCAGCAGCGCCGTCTGCAACGACACGTCGCTCGACTTCGACACCGCCGCCGCCTGCGACTCGGTCAGTGGGATCGGCACCTTCCTGATCATTGTGACGCTGGGCACGATCGTCGTCGCCGGCTTGATGATCTGGGGTGGGGTGGTGGCCCTGAACGGCAAGAACGGCCAGATCCTGGTCATCGCGTGCGGCGTGTACGCGCTGCTGGCGATCATCTCGGCCATCGCATCCAGCTTCGGCTTCACCTCGCTGCTGGGCTTCGTCATCCCGGTGTTGATCGTGGTGTTCATGCTGAACGGTCAGTCCAGGGCGTGGTTCAAGGCCAAGGGCGGCAAGACGTTCTGAGCGCCCGGCGCGCGGTCGCGTGCACCTGAACGCCCGAAGGCCCCGGGGATCTTCTCCCCGGGGCCTTCGGCATGACGTCGGTGCGGGCGATCAGCCGCGGTCTGCGGTGCCGGTGTAGTCGTCTTCCTTGGCCACCCAGCTCATCAGCCCGCGCAGGTGCCGGCCGGTCTCCTCGATCGGGTGCTTCTCCTGCTCGGCGCGGAACTTCTTGAACTCCGGCGCACCCGCGTCCTGATCGGCGATGAAGCGGGCCGCGAACGTGCCGTCCTTGATGTCGGCCAGCACGCCCTGCATGTTCTCGGCGACGTGGTCGTCGATCACCCGCGGGCCCGAGACGTAGTCGCCGTACTCGGCGGTGTCCGAGACCGACCAGCGCTGCTTGGCGATGCCACCCTCGTACATCAGGTCGACGATCAGCTTCAGCTCGTGCAGGCACTCGAAGTAGGCGATCTCCGGCTGGTAGCCGGCGTTGACCAGGGTCTCGAAGCCGAGCTGCACGAGTCGGGACATGCCGCCGCAGAGCACGGCCTGCTCGCCGAACAGGTCGGTCTCGGTCTCCTCCGGGAAGGTCGTCTTGATGACGCCGGCGCGGGCACCGCCGATGCCCCGCGCGTAGGACAGCGCCAGCGCCTGCGCGCCACCGGTGAAGTCCTGCTCCACGGCGATCAGGCAGGGCACGCCCTTGCCGTCGACGAACTCGCGGCGCACCAGGTGACCGGGCCCCTTGGGCGCGATCATGATGACGTCGACGTCCTTCGGCGGCTTGATGTAGCCGAACCGGATGTTGAAGCCGTGTCCGAAGGCAAGGGCGTTGCCCGGCTTCAGGTTGGGCTCGATGGCCTCCGCGTACACGTGCCGCTGCACGTGGTCCGGCGTCAGGATCATGATCACGTCGGCCTCGGCCGCGGCCTCCGCCGGAGTGACCACGCGAAGCCCCTGATCGGTGGCCTTGACCCGGGACTTCGACCCCTCGGGAAGGCCGACCCGTACGTCGACGCCGGAATCACGCAGGCTCAGCGCGTGGGCATGGCCCTGGGAGCCGTACCCGATGACGGCGACCTTGCGCCCCTGGATGATCGACAGATCGGCGTCGTCGTCGTAGAAAATCTCCGCTGCCATTGCTGGTGTGCCTGCTTCCTTGTGGGTCGAGTCGCTGGTGATCGGGGGCTGGTGAATCGGGTCGTTCGGTTCGGTGCCGGTCCCGTGACGGTGTGGCCCTGTGACGGTATGGCGCTGTGACGGTATGGCGCTGACGCGGGCTCAGTCTGCCCTGCTGCTGCCCGAGGTGATCGAGCGCGGTCCGCGCCCGAGGGCGACCATCCCGGACTGGACCAGCTCGCGCACGCCGAAGGGTTCGAGCATCTTGATCAGCGCCTCGAGCTTGTCGCTGGTACCGGTCGCCTCGACGGTCACCGCGTCCGGGGTGATGTCGATGACCCGCGCCCGGAACATCTCGACGATGGACACGATCTGCGGCCGGGTGCTGGCGTCCGACCGCAGCTTGATCAGCAGCAGCTCGCGCTGCACGGCCTGGGCCGGTGCGAGCTCGACGATCTTGAGGACGTTGATGAGCTTGTTCAGCTGCTTGGTGACCTGCTCGAGCGGCAGTCCCTCGACCGCCACGACGATCGTCATCCTGGACACGTCCGGGTTCTCCGTCGGCCCCACAGCGAGCGAGTGGATGTTGAATCCCCGCCGCGAGAACAGCGACGAGACCCTCGCCAGCACACCGGGTTTGTTCTCCACCAGCACGGACAACGTATGGCGGGTCACAGCGGCATGGGCTCCTTGAACGGGGCCGGGCCGCTGATCGCGACCGGCGGGTTGGTGGGCGGACGGGCGGGCGCCGGCGCCGGGCGCGGTGGTCGGAACGGCACCCGGGGAAAGCGCGGGCACCGGCTTGGTGTGGACGTCGGGCGCGGCGAGCGAGGTAAATGCCCGCGGCCATGGCGCGTAGCCGAATTGCGTCATCGACTCACTCCTCGTCGAAGAGGGGCCGGATGCCGCGGGCGGCCATGATCTGGTCGTTGCCGGTGCCGGCGGCCACCATCGGCCAGACCTGCGCGTCGGCGCCGACCACGAAGTCGACGACCACCGGGCGGTCGTTGATAGCCATCGCGGCCTCGATCGTGCGGTCCACGTCCTCCCGAGACTCACACCGCAGCCCGACGCAGCCGTAGGCCTCGGCGAGCAGTTTGAAGTCGGGGATGCGGTGCTTGTGTGTACCGAGATCGGTCTGCGAGTACCGCTCGCCGTAGAAGAGCGTCTGCCACTGCCGGACCATGCCCAGGTTGCCGTTGTTGATCACCGCGACCTTGATCGGAATGCCCTCGATCGCACAGGTGGCCAGCTCCTGGTTGGTCATCTGGAAGCAGCCGTCACCGTCTATGGCCCACACGGTGGTGTCCGGGCGGCCCATCTTGGCGCCCATCGCGGCCGGCACCGCGTATCCCATCGTTCCGAGACCGCCTGAGTTGAGCCAGGTTCCGGGCTTCTCGTAGGACACGAACTGCGCCGCCCACATCTGGTGCTGCCCAACGCCTGCCACGTAGATCGCGTCCGGACCGGCGATGGCGCCGAGCCTTTCGATGACGTACTGGGGCGCGAGCGACCCGTCGGCCGGCCAGTCGTAGCCGAGCGGGAACGTGCTGCGCAGCCCGTCCAGTTCGGCCCACCATGCGGTCAGGTCCGCGACCACGCCGGACCGCTGCTCGGCGGTCACGGCGGCGATCAGCTCGGTGATCACCTCGCGGGCGTCACCGACGATCGGCACGTCGGCGACCCTGTTCTTGCCGATCTCGGCCGGGTCGATGTCCGCATGGATCACGGTCGCGCCCGGCGCGAAGGTCGAGAGCTGGCCGGTGACCCTGTCGTCGAACCGGGCACCCAGCGCGATGATCAGATCCGCGCGCTGCATCCCCGCCACTGCCGTCACGGTGCCGTGCATCCCGGGCATGCCCAGGTGCTGGACATGGGAGTCCGGGAAGGCGCCGCGAGCCATGAGAGTGGTGACGACCGGGATCCCGGTCAGCTCGGCCAGCTGTCGAAGGACCTCGGTTGCCCGGGCCTTCAGCACACCGCCGCCCACATAGAGCACCGGACGTCGCGCGGCAGCGATCAGCTTGGCGGCGGCGGTGATCTGCCCCGAGTGCGGCCGCATGGTCGGCCGGTACCCGGGGAGGTGGACGTCCTGCGGCCAGACGAAGGTGGTCTCCGACTGCAGCACGTCCTTGGGGATGTCCACCAGCACGGCGCCGGGTCGGCCCGTTGATGCCAGGTGGAAAGCGGCCGCGATCGTTTGTGGGATCTCGGCCGGATCGGTGACGAGGAAGTTGTGCTTGGTGATCGGCATCGTGATGCCACAGATGTCGGCTTCCTGGAAGCCGTCGGTGCCGATCATCGACCGGCCGACCTGGCCGGTGATCGCGACCAGCGGAACGGAGTCCATCTGGGCGTCGGCGAGCGGGGTGACCAGGTTGGTGGCGCCCGGGCCGGAGGTGGCGATGCAGACGCCGACCTTTCCGGTGGCCTGCGCGTAGCCGGTCGCCGCGTGACCGGCGCCCTGCTCGTGCCGGACCAGCACGTGCCGCACCTTGGTGGAGTCCAGCAGTGGGTCGTAAACGGGCAGGACGGCGCCGCCGGGGATGCCGAAGACGATCTCGGCCCCGGCCTCCTCGAGCGAGCGGACGACCGATGCCGCGCCGCTGAGTCGCTCCACCGGTCGGGACACGGCCGCGCTACTGGGGACAACCGGGGCCGGCGGATGGACGGCCGGCGGGCGGACTTCGGCGATGCGACCCTGCGTCATCGGATCCTCTTCTTCGAGAGTGCTGCTGCGAACGTGCTGCCTGGAGACTGCTGTTGGGACTGCTGTGTCGGCACCGGGCGGACCCGGCTGGTACGGCGTCCCGGCCCCGTTCTGGCGGTGCAGACCGGGTCGGGGCAAGAAAAAACCCCTTGTCACCGGGGTGACCAAGGGGTTGCGCGCCTCCGCCTTTCGGCGAGGACGCGCTAGCTGATTACGAGGAGGAAAGCCATGCCCGCAGACTAGGACCGGTGCCGTCACGGTGTCAACAGGACGGGACATCCGTCTCACCATGTGGACAGGGCGGTCACTCCCCGGACTTGCCGGCGACAGATCTGTCGAGCGCCGGCCGCGGTCCCGCGGAGCGCAGCGCCGCAGTGTCACCAGGGGCCGCAGTGTCACCAAGGTCAGTGTCACCAGAGTCAGTGTCACCATGGACCCATGCCCCGACCCGCCACGACCCGACCCGAGCGGGTCACCTTCAGGCTGCCCTTCCCGGCGCTGCTGTTCCCCGTGCTGCTGCTGTTCTGCGTCATGCCGCTGGCCACCGTCGGCGGAGCCTGGGGCGTGCTCTTCGTGGTTCCGGTCGCCGCGCTGGCATGGGTGATCGTGACGCGAACGAGGGCGACACCGACCGAGGTCACCGCCTACGGCCTGTTGGGCGCAAAGCGAATGGCGTGGACGGACATGGCCGGGCTCGAACTCAAGGACGCCCGCTGGGCGACCGCGGTCGGTCTCGACGGCCAGCGGGTCCGGTTGCCGATGGTGCGCCCCCGGGACCTGCCGCGGCTTGCCGCCGTGTCCGGCGGCAGCCTGAGCCTGGGCGGGCCGGTCGAGGACCTTGCATCGGTCGAGGACGGCGCATCGGTCGAGGGCGGTGCACACAACCAGGACGCCGGTGCGGTCGAGCAGGAAGGTGTTGTCCAGCAGGAGGGTGTGGTCCAGCAGCAAGATGCGGTCCAGCAGGAAAATGCGGTCCAGCAGGAAGGTGCCGTCCAATCAGAGGCTGCTGATCATCGGAAACGTGCGAGCCAGCAGGAACCCCTGAACGGAACACCTGGCACGGTCGCATCCGACCTGCCTGCGGTTCCTGATGAGCCGCTCCAGCCGCATCCGGCGGAGAGCGGAGACCCCGCCGCCCGGACCGCGTCCTGATCCTCCTTCGTCACCGTCCTCCCGGAACGGTTCCGGGACCTTTGGGAGCACCTCACCGGACAATTCGCGCCGTAGGCTGACCCCCGTGACGAGCCGACCTGCCACCGGCGCGCCGCCGGGCGGGCCACCTGTGCCGGCCGGACCCCAGCCGGAGGACTCCGAGCGAGCGGAACCCCAGCAGGCGGATGCCCAGCAGGCGGACGCCCAGCTGGCGCAATCCCGGCCGGCGGACGCCCAGCAGGCGGAGGCCCAGCAGGCACAGCCCCAGCCGGGGGCCGCCGCGCCGGCGCCGGCGAACACGCCGACCGCACCGCCGCTTGCGGGCGACGACCCGGTCGAGCGTCACCGGCTCTCCGCGCGGGTCGTCAGTTACTGGCGCTGGCGGGCAGTTTTCTCGGCCGTCCCGTTCCTGCTGCTGTTGATCAGCATGGCGATCGTCCTCGCCTGGGGTCCGTGGTGGATCCGGTGGGCGATCGTGGTCGGCTATGTCGTCGCGGTGGTGATCGCGATGGTGGTGCTCCCGCCGATCCGCTACCGGGTGTTCTGGTACGCGATCTCCTCCACCGAGATCGACATCCAGCACGGCATCGTGTTCGTCAAGC
Organism: Nakamurella sp. GG22; assembly: GCF_052976845.2. Taxonomy (NCBI): domain Bacteria; kingdom Bacillati; phylum Actinomycetota; class Actinomycetes; order Nakamurellales; family Nakamurellaceae; genus Nakamurella; species Nakamurella sp. GG22. Next base: position 103,431 of record NZ_JBRIIO020000016.1, read on the forward strand.
GGACCGTCGTGCCCGTCCACCGCGTGCAGAACCTGCGCACCGAACGCGGCCCACTGGCCGATCACTACTGGATGACCAACCTGAAGATCAAGACCGCGGCCGGGTCGGTCAACCTCAGCGGCCTCGACCGGGCCGAGGCCGACGAACTGTGCGACCGGATCAGCCGGCTGGCCGACGTCGCCGACGATGTCTGACGGGCGACGACGGGTGAGCGGCCGACTCGCGAGCAGGCGATTCGTGCGCAGGCGCTTCCTGGGCACGCGGTCCGTGGGCAGGCCTTTTGTGGGCAGGCGGGGCGATGGCTGAACAGGCCGCCGCGCTCCGAACGGACGGTGTCGCGCACTCCGTCGACGCCGGCGTCCGGCTGGGTGTCACGGTGCCGGACACCCGTCTGCACCCGATCTACCTGGTCATCGAGACGGCCAAGACCCTCCGACAGGCCATCCCCTTCCTCGTCGTGACGATTCTGGGCGGAGCGGCATGGTGGGTGAACGCCATCCTGTTCGGCATTGTCATGGTGGTCGCCGTCGCGCAGTGGCACGTCAAGAAGTACTCGGTGATCAGCGGGGTGCTCAGGCTGCGCGCCGGCATCTGGAACCGGACGGTGCGGGTCGTACCGATCACCCGGATCACGGCGCTCGACGCCTACCGGTCGTTCACCCAGCGGCTGATCGGTGTCTGGGGACTCAAGGTCCAATCACCCGGCGATCGGAACGGGTCGGCCGTCGTTCTGGGCAGCCTGTCCGGCCGGCGGCTGGACCAGTTGCGCCTTGCGCTGGAGGCGGGGCACCGATCGCGGCCGGTGGACCGACCCGATCAGGACCAGCCGGCACACTCGGCGGCACCGGATCCGCCGTCGCCGCTGCAGCGTTATCTCGCGTGGCGCCGCAGCACCTCGGCCGCCACCCCCAGGAAGGGGCCGGACGTCATCGCGGTGCTCGGCACGCCGGGGATGCTGATGGCGGCGATCACCAACAATTCGATCCTGCTGATCCTCGCAGCGGCCCTGGTGATCTGGTACCGCTTCTCGGAATACGTCCCGAGCCGGGCAGCGGAGTTCATGCACGAAACCGTCGAGCCGCGCGGGCCCATCGCCGTGCTGATCGCCTTGACCGTCATCGCCATCGTGGGTGGCGTGGTGTTCGGCGCCCTCCGGCTCAACCGGTTCACGCTGGTCCGCGACGGCGACGTCCTGCGCAACTCCCGTGGATTGCTCAGCAAGCAGTCCGCGACCATCCCGGTGCGCCGCATCCAGGCGGTTCGCATCGTCGAGGGATTCTGGCGCGCACCGTTCGGCCTGTGCAGCCTTCAGGTAGAGGTCGCCGGCATCGGCAGGGCGAACACCAGCCAGCGCATGCTGTTCCCGCTACTGCGAACGCACCGGGCCGAGGCGATGATCCGCCGGGCGCTCCCCGAGCTCGGATGGCCGGTCGGCGAGCCACGCCCGCTGCCCGTCCGGGTGCACCGCCGCTACCTGACCGTCCCACTCGAATACGGCGCCGGCTTCACCCTGCTGTTGCTGCTGCTCCCGGGATGGTGGCGTCTACTGGCCGCGGTCCCCTTGCCGGCCGCCTACCTGCTGGGTGTCCTGAGGGCCCGCGAGGCACGATGGCAACTCGATGAGCGGGCGGTGCTGCTGCGCTGGCGGCGGGTGCTCAGTCGCAACACCGTGATCGCCCACCGCACGGGTGCACAGCGCACGGAGTGGTCGAGTTCGCCGTGGAAGGCCAGGGCGGGTGTGGCGGGTTTCGAGATGCACTTCTCCTCCGGGCGCCGGGCCAGGATCCGTTACATGATCGACGAGGACGCGCTCCTGCTGTTGCACGTCGTCGGTCGGCAGCCGATCGCGCCCGCCGAGCCCGATCCGGTCGGCCAGTACCGTTGACAGCGATGTCTGTATCCAGCGCCTTCTCCCGGCGGGCGGCACCTGCGTTGTTGGGCGCGGTGCTGCTCAGCCTGGTCGCCGGCTGCGCCGACTTCTCCAGCGAGGCATCGACTTTCACCGTCCAGCCGTCGCTCACGGCACGCGCCGCGCTCCCCGACCCGACGTCGCCACGCGAATCGTCGTCGGCGCCGAGCAGCCCTTCGGGAACGCCCGCGTCGCCTCCGCCGAGCGGTTCCGCAGCACCGCCCGATCCGTGCGCGCCGACCGACGAGGCGGTGATCGCCACCTGCCTGGACGCACCGTGGGGGCTGGTGCCGATGGCCGACGGCAGTTCCGCGCTGGTCGGCGAACGCACCAGCGGGCGCCTGCTGCAGGTGGCCAAGGGCACCGAACCGGTGGAGGTCGCACGCTTCGAGGGCGTTGACGGTTCTGGGGACGGCGGCCTGCTCGGGATCGCGCTGTCACCCTCGTACGACGAGGACGGCCTCATCTACGCCTACGTGACCACCAAGACCGACAACCGCATCGTCCGGATCGCCAGCGGGGACGTCGCGAAGCCGATCTTCACCGGAATACCGAAGGGCAGCAAGCACAACGGGGGCCGCATCGCCTTCGCGGCCGACCGGTCGCTGTATGTCGGCACCGGCGACACGGGGAACCCGAAGGCCGCCGCCGATCCGACATCGCTCGCCGGCAAGGTGCTGCGTCTGGACGAGTTCGGCAAGCCGGCGAAGTCCAACCCGCGAAAGGGCTCGCCCATCTACGCGTCGGGGTTCACCCAGGTCACCGGCATGTGCCCCACCCAGGACGGGGCGATGGCGGCCCTGGACCAACGGCCCGGCGAGGATGTGCTGCTGCCGCTCGCCGCGGGTCGCAACTACGCGAAAGTCAAGGACGGCAGCGCCCTGTGGACCTGGACGGCGGCTGACGGAGGCGCGGAGGACTGCTCCATCAGCAACGGACTGCTGGCCAACACCTCGCTGGACAAGCAACAGTTGACGGCCGTTCAGCTCGGCCCGAACGGCACCTTCACCGGCACGCCGACGGTGCTGCTGGACGACCGGTACGGGCGGCTGTTGACGGTGGCCGCGGACCAGCAGGGCCTGCTCTGGCTGACCACGTCGAATAAGGACGGCAAGGGCAAGCCGGTGCCCAGCGATGACCGGGTGGTGGTCGTTCCCTCGGGCAGTGCCGGCGGCGAGGGCGGCCCGGACTGAGTCGACTGGTGCGGTCGATGCTGGTGCGGTCGATGCTGGTGCGATCGGTGCTTGTCCCGCAGTGATCCCGAAAACGCCGGGCGTCAGAACCGCCGGTTGGCCAGCACCGGGAGCGCACTGCGGACGTCGGCGGCCTCCTGCGGGTCGACGTCGACCACCAGCAGGTCCGGCTTGTCCTCGAGCTGCGCCAGCACGGAACCGGTCGGTGACACCGCCACACTCCCGCCGATCCCGGTCGGTGCCGCCCCCCGCACCGGCAGGCCCACGGACTCCGGGTCGGCCTGCGCGGCGGCCAGCACGAACGACGTGCTGTCCAGCGCCCGCGCCCTGGTCAGCAGGTCCCACTGTTCACGTTTTCCGGGCCCACTCCCCCAGGACGCCGCGAGCAGGATGATGTCCGCGCCCCGGTCGGCCAGTGCCTGGTAGAGACCCGGGAAGCGGACGTCGTAGCAGGTGGTGAGGCCGATCGTGACATCGTCGACGTCGATCGTCACCGGGTCGGTGCCGGGCGCGACCGTGGTCGATTCCCGGAACCCGTAGGCGTCGAACAGGTGGATCTTGTCGTACGACGCCTCCACGCCGCGGCCGGTGGCGAGCAGCGTGTTGCGTACCCGGCCGCCGGTGCCGGGGGTGAACATCCCGGCCACGATGGTGATGTCGCGGTCGGCCGCGATCGCCCGTACGGCGGTCGCCCACGGCCCGAGCAGCGGCTCTGCGACCGGCGCGAGCGACACGCCGAAGGCGCACATCGTGGCCTCCGGGAGAACGACGATCCGGGCGGCCGCCTCGGAGGCCCGGGCGGCGGCGTCATCCACCAGCTCGAGATTGCGCCCGGGATCGGTGGTGCTGACGATCTGGGCCAGTGCGATCCTCATGTGCAGCCTTCTTCCCGTGTCCGGCTGATCAGCTGGTCGCGCGTGGAGGTCAGCCCTGTACGCCCAGCGTGGACAGCACGAGTTCCCTGACCCGACCGGCATCGGCCTGCCCGCGGGTGGCCTTCATCACTGCGCCGACGATCGCGCCGACAGCCTGCACCTTGCCCGACCGGATCTTGTCCGCCACCGCCGGCTGCGCCGCCAACGCCTCGTCGACCGCCTTCTGCAGGGCGGAGTCGTCCGAGACGACGGACAGGCCGCGGGCGGCGATCACCTCGTCCGGGCTGCCCTCGCCGGCCAGCACAGCGTCGACGACCTGCCGGGCCATCTTCGTGGTCAGCGCGCCGGACGAGACCTTGCCGATGACGTCGGCAAGCTGAGCGGGGCTGATCGGCAGGTCGGCCAATGCCACGCCGCGGCTGTTCGCCTGCTGACCCAGGTAGGACGCCCACCAGGAACGTGCCTCGGACGGTGACGCGCCGGCATCCACCGTTGCCGCGACGAGTTCGACGGCGTCGGCTGCGACCAGGTCACGCATCTCCGGATCGGTCAGTCCCCAGGCCTGTTGCAGCCGGTTCCGGCGCAGCCAGGGGAACTCCGGCAGGCTCGCCCGCAGCTGCTCCACCCACTCCGGCTCCGGTGCGAGCGGCACCAGGTCCGGCTCGGGGAAGTAGCGGTAGTCCTCGGCGGTCTCCTTCGAGCGGCCAGGGGCGGTGGTCCCGGTGGACTCGTCGAAGTGCCTGGTCTCCTGCTTGATCCGGCCGCCGGCGGCGAGAATCGCGGCCTGGCGGGTGATCTCGTAACGGACGGCCCGCTCGACCGAGCGCAGCGAGTTCACGTTCTTGGTCTCGGTCCTGGTCCCGAACACCGGGTTCCCGGCGGGCGTCAGCGACAGGTTGGCGTCACAGCGCAGCGACCCCTGATCCATCCGGACGTCGGAGACCCCGAGGGTCTTGAGCAGGTCGCGGAGCGCGGCGACGTAGGCCTTGGCCACCACCGGCGCCAGCGCCTTGGTGCCGGTGACCGGTTTGGTGACGATTTCGACCAGCGGCACGCCGGCCCGGTTGTAGTCGAGCAGCGAGTATTCCGCGCCGGAGATCCGGCCGGTCGAACCACCGACATGGGTGGACTTGCCGGTGTCCTCCTCCATGTGTGCCCGCTCGATCTCGATGCGCACCGTCTCGCCCTCGACCTCGACGTCGAGGTAGCCGTCGTAGGCGATCGGTTCGTCGTACTGCGAGGTTTGAAAGTTCTTCGGCATGTCCGGGTAGAAATAATTCTTCCGGGCGAACCGGCACCATGGCGCGATCGTGCAGTTCAACGCCAGGCCGATCAGGATCGCGTACTCCACCGCCGTCCGGTTGATCGTCGGCATCGCCCCCGGAAGCGCCAGGCAGGTCGGGCAGACCTGGGTGTTCGGCGGCGCGCCGAAGTCCGTCGGACAGCCGCAGAACATCTTGGTGACGGTGCCCAGTTCGACGTGCACCTCCAGACCCAGCACGGGATCGAAGCGGGCGATCGCCTCGTCGTAGTCCATCAGCCCGTCCGGGGCACGCAGTGTCGCCGTCGTTGTCGCCGTCGTCGGTGTGGCGGTCATCGCACGCTTCCTTCCAGCTCCGGTGCCTGGTCCGGCACGAGCCGCGAATGGGCGGCCAGGTAGGCACTCTCGAATGCCGCGGCCGTCCGGTAGATGTCTTCCTCGCCGAGCGCCCGGCCCATGATCTGCAGTCCGACGGGCAGTCCGGTATCCGAGGCGATGCCGCTCGGGACACTCAGCGCGGGGATCCCGGCGAGCGATCCGGGAATCGTCGCGAGGTCGTTGAGGTACATCGCCATCGGGTCGTCCACCTTCTCGCCGATTCCGAAGGCCGTCACGGGCGACGCCGGCGAGATCAGCACGTCGGCGGTCTCGAAGGCACGGTCGAAGTCCTGCTTGATCAACGTGCGGACCTTCTGCGCCGAGCCGTAATAGGCGTCGTAGTACCCGGCGGACAGAGCGTAGGTGCCCAGGATGATCCGTCGCTTCACCTCGGGCCCGAAGCCCTTGCCGCGGGTCAGTGACATGACCTCCTCGGCGGACGCGACACCGTCGTCACCCACCCGCAGGCCGTACCGCATGGCGTCGAACCTGGCCAGGTTCGAGGAGCATTCGCTCGGCAGGATCAGGTAGTACGCGGCGAGCGCGTACTGGAAGTGCGGGCAGTCCACCTCGACGATGTCGGCGCCGGCAGCGCTCAAGGTGGCCACCGCTTCCTCGAAGGAGGCGATGACGCCCGCCTGATAACCCTTGCCGCCGAGTTGCTTGACCACGCCGATCCGCATGCCGGCGACACCCTCGAGCTGTCCGCGGCGCACCGCGTCCACCACCCGCGGAACGGGTTGGTCGATGGAGGTGGAGTCGAGAGGGTCGTGACCGGCGATGATCTCGTGCAGCAGCGCCGTGTCGGTGACGGTCCGGGCGCAGGGCCCGACCTGGTCGAGCGAGGACGCGAGCGCGATGACGCCGTACCGCGAGACGCCGCCGTAGGTCGGCTTGGCGCCGACGGTGCCGGTGACGGCGGCCGGCTGCCGGATGGAACCGCCGGTATCGGTGCCGATGGCCAGTGGGGCCTCGAACGCGGCCAGTGCGGCCGCCGAGCCGCCGCCGGAGCCGCCGGGGATCTTCGACAGATCCCACGGGTTCCGGCTCGGCCCGTAGGCGGAGTTCTCGGTGGATGACCCCATCGCGAACTCGTCCAGGTTCGTCTTGCCGAGGATGACGACGCCAGCCTCGAGCAGCTTGCGGGTCACCGTGGCGTCATACGGCGGGATCCAGCCCTCCAGGATCTTCGATCCGGCGGTCGCCGGGATGCCTGCCTGCACGACGATGTCCTTGAGCGCGAGCGGGACACCGGCCAGCGGCGAGGACGGCGCGGCGCCGTCGGCGCGGGCGCGGTCGACCGCCTTCGCCTGGTCCAGCGCGGACTCGGTCGAGACATGCAGGAAGGCGTGCACGGCCTCGTCGACGTCCGCGATCCGGTCCAGGTGTGCCCTGGTCACCTCCTCGGCGCTCACCTCACCGCCGGCGATGGCGCCGGCCAGCCACTCGGCTGTCGCGTGGGTCAGGTCGCTCGGCGCGCTCACTGTTCTTCTCCCAGGATCTGCGGGACCCGGAACCGGCCCTGCTCGGCGGCCGGTGCCCCGGAGAGCGCCGCCTGGTGGCTCAGCACGGGCCGGACGACGTCATCGCGGTACACGTTCGTCAGCGGCACCGCGTGCGTCGTCGGCTCGATGTCGGAATCGGCGGCGGCGACCGCACTCACCGTCGCGACGGAGTCGAGGATCACCGACAGCTGCCCGACATACAGGTCCAGCTCCGCGTCGGTCAGTTCCAACCTCGCGAGGTGGGCCAGGTGGGCCACGTCATCGCGGGTCAGCACGGGCGGCGCGGCACCGTCCCCGGTGGGTTCGTCGGTGGTGGGCGGCACGCTGGACACGGGTCTCCTGGATCTCGGCGAGGCTGATCGGAATCTCCGTCACGTCGACGGGCTCCGCTGTCCGGTGGTCGGATGACGCCGGACCGATTCGATCCTAGGGCGTGCCGCACCCGGCCGATCCCGCCGCGCGCGCTGCCGTCCGGCACAACACGACGTGCGGCAGAATCGGGCCGTCGCCGCGTCGATCGATCAGCGTCGATCGGTCAGCGTCGATCCGTCAGCGTCGATCGGTCAGCGTCGATCCGTCGGGGCTGATCCGTCACTCCGGTGGTAATCGGGCGTGACCACCGTGGTGATCTCACGGAAACGCGTTTCGGCGACAATGACGTCCGACAGGTACCCGGTCGTGGCCTTGCGTGAGCAGGCATGAGGGGGTACAGCGAGCAGTACCGGGCCGCCATTCTGGGAGGCGAGCGAACCGCCATGTCATACGTACTCCGCCTGTTGCTACCGGATCGGCCAGGCACCCTCGGTGCGGTGGCCACCGCGCTGGGGCTGGTCGACGCGGACATCCTCGCCATGGACATCGTCGAGCGCTCCCCCGACCAGGCGGTGGACGACATCGTCGTCGCGTTGCCGGCCGGACGTCAGCCGGACGTGCTGATCACGGCCGCCGAGACGGTGCCGGGAGTGCGGGTGGAATCGGTCCGACCGGACCCGGGTGTTGCGGCGCGGCACCGGGAGTGGGAGCTGGTCGAGGCGATCGCCGCAGACCCGAAAGACGCCGTCGCCATCCTGGCCCGGATGCTCCCGCAGGTGCTGCGCGCCGGCTGGGCCATCGTCGTCCGCGTCCAGACCAACGGTGACGGCCGCACCATCCGGTTGCTCGCCGGCGGTGGCGGCATCCCGAACCTGACCGGCGTCATCCCGGGGTGGGCACCGGTGGACAAGGCGAAGGTGCTCGATCCGGACGCGGCCTGGGTGCCCGAGGACTGGAAGGCGATCGGCACCGAGATGGCGGCCGCGCCGCTGTGGGACCCGGACACCGCGGTGATCGTCGGCCGCCCCGGTGGGCCGGCGATGCGGGACTCGGAGGTGGCCCGGCTCGCGCATCTCGCCGGCCTGACCTCCGTGGTGGCCGGCCGGACGCCGCTGGCCATCGTCGCCGACTGATCCCGACAGTTCCGGCGGGTGCTCAGCTCGCGATCGAGGGGTCGAAGGCGGCGACCGAGCCGATGACGCTGATCGCCGGGGCGCGGATCCCGGCGTCGGCGGTGGCGGCGGCGATCCGGTCCAACGGCGCCTTCACCAGCCGCTGCCCCGGAAGGCTGCCGTCGGCCACGGTGGCGGCGGGTGTCCGCGGATCCATGCCCGCCGCGATCAGCGCCGCTGCGATCGCGCCGAGATTCGCGACGCCCATCATGATCACCAGCGCCGTTCGTGACCTGGCCAGCGCGGCGTAGTCGAGGGTGGACCTGGGATCACCGGGCGGGACATGCCCGGTGATCACGGTGAATCCCTGGTTGGCGGTGCGGTGGGTCAGCGGGATCCCGGCCAGGGCCGGCACGGCCAGTGCGGAACTGACCCCGGGGATCACCCGGACCTCGATGCCTGCCTCCGCGCACGCCTGCCACTCCTCCCCGCCGCGCCCGAAGACGAAGTTGTCGCCGCCCTTGAGCCGGACGACTGTGTGCCCGGCGGTGGCGTGCTCGACGAGCAGCCGGTTGATCTCGTGCTGCGGGGTCGTCCGGCCGCCGGGGACCTTGGCGACGTCGATGATCGTTGCCCCCGGCCGCACCTGGTCCAGGACCGCGAGCGGCGCGAGGCGGTCGTGCACGATGACGTCGGCCGCGCGTACCGCGGCCAGTCCGGCCACCGTCAGCAGGCCGGGATCCCCGGGGCCGCCGCCGACGAGGATCACCGTGCCCGGATCCGGAGGGGCCGCTGCCCCGGTGCCCGGCACACCCGGGTCCGCCGAAGGCGCGCCCACGGACTCGCCCGCCGATCCCGGCAGGCAGAACAGCTGCCGCGTCGCCGCCAGCTCGGAGATCCGCGCGTCGTCCGCCGGGTCCCCGGTCGCCGCGACCACCAGCCATACCCCGTCGAGGTCGGCCGCGGCCGGCTCACGCGGGTGCCAGGTGATCAGCGCCCGATCGGCCAGGTCGGCGATCGACGCGTCGACCGCCGGCGCCACGACCGTCACGACCGCGCCGTGGTCGCGGAGCAGCGCAACCTTGCCGAGCGCACGCGGGCCGCCGCCGGCCACCAGCACCGCCCGACCATCGATCGGCAGGTCGACCGGCAGTCCCGGTTGGCGCTGCATCTGTTGTCCCCCGAAACGCCGTGACGGTGCCGCGGTCCGGTGTTCCGTGCCGACGGCGTGATCGGTCGATGATCCCGTACCCACCCTGGCGCGGAACCACCAGGACCATGAGGACCGGGAAACATCCAGCCGGCGGGTCGATCTCCGCCGCACTCGTCCGTCAGCATGGTGACGGACGACACCGTTCGGCCCGATGACGAGAGGCGGCCATGTTCACGTCGATGTTCCCCATCCTGACGACGACCGACCTGGACCGATCGCTGCACTTCTACCGCGATCTGCTGGGGGCAACAGAGACCTACCGGTTCCCGGACAGCGGCCCGCCGGTCTACGTCGCCCTGCGCATCGGCGAAAGCGCGATCGGCATCGGCCAGGCGGCACCCCCGTCCTCCGCGGACGGTGTGACGGAGCCGGCGGCGGCCCGACCGGACCTCGGCCGACCGTTCTCGATCTGGGTGTACGCCGACGATTGCGACGAGGCGGTGCGCCGGCTGGCCGACGCCGGCGTCCGCGTGCTGGCCCAGCCCGAGGATCAGCCGTGGGGCGAGCGGGTGGCCCGGGTGAGCGATCCCGACGGCACCGAAGTGCACATCGGATCTGCCGGCGGAGGCACTTCGGCGAATACCTGAGCCCCGCTCGTGAGAGGGTCGGAGGGTGCCGACCAGTCTCCGCCTCGAGATTTTCCCCGCCGACCTGAACGCGACAGTGCGTTTCTACGTCGATCTGCTGGGTTTCTCGCTGGCGACGGACAGGCGGGCCGACGCACTGCCCTATCTGGCTCTGCAGCGGGATGATGTCCGGATCGGCGCTGCCGTGGTGCCCGGTGGAAACCCCGGCCACCGGCGGCCGCCGACCGGCGTCGAGATCGTGCTGGAGGTCGACTACCTGCACGCCGAACGGGACCGGATACGGCTCGCCGGCTGGCCGATCGAGGAGGACATCGTGCGAAGGCCATGGGGGCTGCAGGACTTCCGGGTGCTGGACCCGGACGGCTACTACCTACGTTTCACCTCAAAGGCTCGGTGACGGCATGGCCTCTCGAACGTTTACGGCAATGATCCAGCAACCGGACGACGGACCCGGTCACGCTGTCGAGGTCCCGTTCGACCCGGTCGAGGTCTTCGGACGGTCCCGCGCCCCTGTGCTGGTCACCGTTCCGGGGCACGACCCGTTCCGGACGACCATCGCCAGCTACGGCGGCAGCGGGTGGATCGGGCTGCGCAAGGCACAGCGTGACGACCTGATGGTGGAGGCCGGTGACGAGATCACCATGACCGTCGAGTTCGACGAGGTGCCCAGGGTGGCCGAGGTGCCGCCCGAGCTCGGTGCCGCGCTGGCCCAGAACCCGGATGCCGCGGAGGCTTTCGAGAGTCTGTCGTTCAGTCACAGCCGGGAGTACGCGGACTGGGTCGGTGAGGCGAAGCGGCCGGCGACGCGGGAGCGCCGGGCAACCCAGGCGGTCGAACGGATCCTGACCAGGGCGGCGAGCCCGCGGGCCAGCCGGCGAACCGTCAGGCCCGCCGCCACCACCGGTTCCGACCCGTCAGCGCCAGCAACTCGGTGAGGTCGTCGGTGCATCCCGGTACCGGGATGGACGGCGCGTACTGACCGTTGCCGAGCCACCGCTCGGCAGAACCCTTCGTCTCCGCCAACACGGCGCCGAGCAGGTCGTTCGGGAACCCGTCGTCGGCTCCGATGGCCCGTGCCAGGTCCCAGGCGTGCACGGTCAGGTCGGTGGCCAGCCGCCAACCGTACTCGTGAACCGGGACGGTTCCCTCGGACAGCGCGACCTTCCGGTCCCAGTCCGAGACGGCGCCGAACGCGGCGACGGCGGCCTCGGCGGCCATAGCCCAGTCGTCGATGAGGTCGGTGCCGCTCTCCTCGGCCCACGGGATGGATTCCTCGAGGTCGGAGCCGTCGAGGGTGCGCGGAACCAGCCGCTGACCGTGGATGACGTGCCGGACCAGCCGGTGCACGTCCCATTCCGCTGCAGGTGTGCTGAGCGTCCACTGCTCCGGGCGCACCAGCCGGATCCGGGCGTCGAACTGGTGGAGCGCACTGCGGTACAGCGGGAGCAGCATCATGCCGACCAGTCGAGCACACCGGCCGGACGGTGTTCAACCACGCCCTGGCTCACCGGTGCCCCCCGGGCGGCCGCACGAGCTCAGTACATCCGTGGCTTCGGCTGGTAGCGGTGGCTGTTGTCGGTGTTCTGCAGGATCTTCGGGTAGCGCGCCGCGAGGGTGAGCGGGGTCTGCCGGCCCCCGACCCGCTCCAGCGGCACGGTGCCGAGCAGACCGATGACCCGCTCGAGGGTGGCCACCGGCCACAGGTTCCCGCTGAGCAGCAGTGCGCAGCGGCCGTCCCGGTCGAGCAGGATCAGGTCGGTGGTGCGCGGCCCGAACCGTTTGCGCGCGAGACTCTCGACGAGAACGGCCGACCTGATCTCCGAGCGATCGGTCGCCATCCCGGTCTTGCCGTTGGAGACCCTGACCATCTCGTCGGTGACCGTCAACCGGACCTTGCGCACCTGGAATGCCGCCAGCGAGACGGCGCCGAGGACTGCCAGCGGCGCGCCGATCAGCAGCAGACCGCCGAGCGTCGGGAACAGAGTCGCGAAGAGGTACGCCACCACCAGCACGGCCGCCATCATCAGCCAGCCGTTGTTGACCACGGAGATGAACGGCGAGGGCGGTCGGACGTCGAGCAGGGTCCGGGGCGCCTGGTGCGGGGTGCGATTGTCGGGTGGGTCCGGCGGGTTTTCGGGCACCCGATCACGCTACCCGTCACGGCGTTGCCGGACCGTTCCTCAGGAGGTTCGGACGCCGGTGGATTGAGCCCGGCCGGAATCCACCTCGTCGTCGGGCTGATCCACCTCGATGGAAACAGCCGTGGTCCCGCTCGCTCGAATCGGACCGACAGTTCCTTCGAGTATCTGCTGGACCGCGATGGCCAGGCCGACAATCGCGAACAGCGCAGCCAGCAGCCCGGCTGCGAACGGCCACATGCCGCCCAGGGTGGATGGCCGACCGCGGGAAGAAATCTGGGCACTCGAGATGGATTGGGCCGCCAACGCAATGGTCAGGAAGAAAAGTCCGAATCCCGCGAGGCCGAGGCCGTCCCGCAGGCTGGCCCATCGAGGCGGAATCCACGCCAACAAGCCCAGGAGGCCGACCGCGACCGCGACCGCGATCGGCGGCAGGATCGGGAACACATAGCGAACGTGGGCGCTGCCACCGGCGGCGCGGAAACTACCGGCCGATATCTCGATGGCGATGACGAATCCGGTGAGCAGGATCCAGGCCTGGGTCGTGGGACGTGAGAGCACACCGGCAAGACGCGCTGACGGCGGCCGCAGGCGCGATGATGCGAGCCAGACGAGGAACAGGACGATCAACCCTGTTGCCGCGCCGAGACCGACCCAGATCACAGCACTCGATATGGCCGATCCCGGAAATGTGCCGGCGAGGGTGGTCCGAACCCAGAGACCGACGAACTGGGTCCGGTAGAAGGAGGGATCCAGCAGTACATCCAGAGCGTTGCCGCGCGGAGACCGGTCAAACTTCTGGAGCAGGGCCGCAGTGGCGCCGACGTCACCGTAGAGCGCGATGTTCCGCAGATAGAACCAGCTGATCGAGATGGCGGGAATTCCCGCCACCAGGGCCGAGCCCGCGATCGCCCGATACCAATGCCGCGGACGCGCGTCCTGCAATCCGGTCAGGAGAACCGCTGCGGCGCAGAAGATCACCGCAAGAACTCCGGGCGCCCGGACCGAGGCGGCGACAATTCCGGCGCAGGCCGCCCCGGCCAGCCGGGGGGCAGTGACGCCATTCTTCAGAATCCGGATACCGAGCAGCACCGTCAACGACGAACCGGCAACTCCAAGGCCGTCGTTGAAGACAAATCCGCCCAGGTGGGTGACCGTCGTGCAGGACAGGGCGAAGACTGTGGACAGGGCCCACACCGCCGGCCGGCGCGGGACGAGTTCACGGGCGATCAAACCCACCAGGAGTATCCCGATGGCGGTGCCCAGCGCGTTGATCACCCGCATGGCGAGCAGTCCGGCGCCGGGCGTCCCGAGTACATCCGCCAGCGCAACGAAGGGCAATGAGACCAGGTAGTAGAGCGGCGGGTGGTTGGCGGTCCAGATGTCGCTGTGTGCCTCGTCCTGCCCGGCGAGTGAGGCTGAGATCTGCGGGAACCTCGCGGGCTCGTCGACGACCGGAGTGTCGATTGTCGGGAGGTCGCCCAAGAGCAGCGACACCGAGTACGCAGCATGCGAACGTTCGTCGACATCCCACAGCGGCCCCGCAAGAAATGCGACGTGCAGGCTGATCAGGAAGCCGGCCAGCGCCAACACGATGATCGGCACCAACTCTGGGGCCCGGATGCCGGACCCCGATGCCCGCGAAACGTCGTTCATCGGGCGAGACATCCTGGCTGCACCGGGACACGATCGCGGATTGGCATGCCCGAGCCTCACTTCATCGTGGCGAAGGGTGTTCGTGTTGCTCGTGATACGGGTGCCCGAAAGCCGCGCGGATGTGACGTCACCACGCGTATTGCTGCGAATCCGGACGAAAAGACCGCCGATCAATTCGGTGCCGGATCACTGTCAGCGAGAATGATCCGCGGGCACCGGGTTTCCCGGGCTCAAACTAGCAGCACGGGGAATCAATCCGTCGATGTGACCCGGAGAGTCGATCGCCGGTTCACAGCACGTGGACACGGAGCGCGGTCAGCCCCCTGATCACGAAGAAGGGTTGATATCGAGGTTCGGTCGCCAGTTGCAGCCCCGGCGCCGACGCCCGCAACTGGGCCAGCGACACCGCGATCTCCAGTCGGGCCAGCGGCGCCCCGATGCAGAAATGCATGCCGCCGCCGAAACCGATGTGGGTGCTGTCGCCGCGGCCGATGTCGAAGACGTCGGGCTCGGGGAACCTGGCCGGGTCGCGGTTGGCGGAGCCGAACAGCATCCCGATCCGTTCGCCGACGCGCAACCGGCGGCCCGCGATCTCCACGTCGTCCAGTACCCAGCGCTCGAACATCTGCAGCGGCCCGTCCCAGCGGATCATCTCCTCCACCGCGGCCATCGGTTCGACCTCGCCTTCGCAGACCCGCTGCCACTGGTCGGCGTGGGTCAGCAGGGCGCGCATCCCGTTGCCCAGGGTGTTCACCGTCGCCTCGTGGCCGGCATTGAGCAGAACGATTACCGTGCAGACGATCTCGTCGTCGGTGAGCCGGTCACCCTGATCGGCCACCTGGATCAGTTCGGTGATCAGATCGGCCGTCGGAGCTCTCCGCCGGACCGCGATCATCTCCCTGACGTAGTCGATGAATTCGCCAGCGGCGCGTTCCGCGTCCTGTTGTTGCACGACGTCGGTGTGCAGTTCGTACATCTTCACGATCGCATGGGACCAGGCCAGCAGTCGCGGGCCGTCGATCAGCGGGACCCCGAGCAGGTGGCAGATGACGGACACCGAGTACGGCTGGGCGTAATCGGAGATCAGGTCGAAGGTGCCGCGATCCAGCGCCGCACGCAGGGTGCGCTGCGAAAGGTCCTCGATCACCGAACGCAACGCGGCGACCGCCCGCGGTGTGAAGACGGCCGTCACCAGCCGGCGGAGCCTGGTGTGATCGGGCGGTTCCAGGTTCAGCAGCGACCATCGTTCCGACGCCGACCATTGCGGCCACCGCTCGTCACGGGCCGGGCGCCCGAATTCCTCTTCGGTGTAGCGGTGATCAAAGCCGCGGCCGAGCCGCCGGTCGCGCAGCGCGGTGTGCACGTGCTCGAACCTGGTCAGCAGATACACCCCGCGCGGCGGGTAGTACAGGATCGGTCCCGCATGGCGCAGGGCGTGGTAGACCGGGTACGGGTCGGCGATGAACGCGGTCGAGGACGGATCGAAACCCACGGCACCGAAATCGATCTCAGCGGTGTCGCCGCCGCGCGGCCCATCGATGCGGCGAAGCGGGGACCCGGTCATTCCGGCCCGGCCTCCTCGCCGACCTGGGCGACCTCGCGCGCCGCATCAGGTCCCTGCTCCAGCAGGATGCGGAATCCGCCCTCGTCCAGAATGGGAACCCGCAGCGACACGGCCTTGTCGAACTTGCTGCCGGGGCTGTCGCCGACGACGACGAATGCGGTCTTCGCCGACACCGACCCGGCGGCCTTCGCACCGCGTTCGAGCAGCGCGGCCCTGGCCTCGTCCCGGGAAAAGGTTTCGAGGCTCCCGGTGACCACCACGGACAGTCCTGCCAGCGTCTGCTCCGGTCGGTCGGTCGGGTCGTCCTGCATTCGGACGCCTGCCGTTTTCCATCGCTCGACGATCCTTTGGTGCCAATCGATGTCGAACCACTCGATCACGGCCGCCGCGATCGTCGGGCCCACTCCCTCACTCGCGGCCAGCTCTTCCTCAGAGGCCGCCCTGATCCCGTCGAGCGACCCGAACTGCTGGGCGAGCGCGCGGGCCGCCGTCGGCCCGACATGCCTGATCGACAAGGCAACCAGCACCCGCCACAGCGGTTGCGCCTTCTGCTTCTCGAGGTTCTGCAGCAGCTTGCGGCCATTGGCGGACAGCGCACCGGCCTTGGTCCGGAACAGCGGAACCGTCAGCAACCGTTCCTCGTCGAGGCCGAAGGCGTTGCCCTCCGCGTCCCTGCCGGGGAAGACGTCGCCCTCGTCGGTGATGGCACCGGCCGCCAGCAGGGCGGTGGCGGCTTCGTAACCGAGCCCTTCGATGTCGAAGGCCCCACGACCGGCCAGGTGGAAGACCCGCTCGCGCAGTTGCGCCGGGCAACTGCGCGAGTTGGGACACCGGATGTCGACATCACCGTCGCGCATTCGCCGCAGTTCCGTTCCGCACTCGGGACAGTGCGTCGGCATCACGAAGGCGCGCAGCTCGCGTCCCTCGCGCAGATCGACCACCGGCCCGAGCACCTCGGGGATCACGTCCCCGGCCTTGCGCACCACCACCGTGTCGCCGATCAGGACGCCCTTGCGCGTGACCTCGTCGGCGTTGTGCAGGGTGGCGAGCGAGACGGTCGACCCGGCGATCAGCACCGGCTCGAGGAAGGCGAAGGGGGTGACCCGACCGGTTCGCCCGACATTCACCCTGATGTCCTTCAGCAGGGTCGTCGCTTCCTCGGGCGGGTACTTGTAGGCGATGGCCCACCGGGGCGCGCGGGAGGTGGATCCGAGCCGGCGTTGCAAGGCGGTCTCGTCCACCTTGACGACGATTCCGTCGATGTCGTGACTCAGGTCGTGCCGGTGCTCGTGCCAGTAGGCGATCCGCTCCGTCACCTCGGTCGCCGACTGCACGACGCGGTTGTGCTCGGAGATCGGCAGCCCCCAGGACCGGAGGCGGTCGTAGGCCTCGGACTGCCGGCTGATGTCGAAGCCCTTCCGGGCGCCGATCCCATGGCAGAGCATGGTCAGCGGCCGGGACGCGGTGATCCGCGGGTCCTTCTGCCGCAGCGAGCCGGCAGCGGAATTCCTCGGATTGGCGAACGGCGCCTTGCCGGCGGCCACCAGCGCGGCGTTCAGATCCGCGAATCCGGCCAGCGGGAAGAAGACCTCGCCCCTGATCTCGACCAGCTCGGGCACGTCGTGCTCGCCGTCGTCACGCAGCCGCTCCGGGACGGCGTCGATGGTGCGCACGTTGAGCGTGACGTCCTCGCCCACCCGTCCGTCACCGCGGGTCGCCGCACGCACCAGCCGGCCGCGTTGGTAGGTCAGGTTGACGGCCAGGCCGTCGATCTTCAGCTCCGTCAGCCAGCTGACCGGCGCGCCGGCATCACGCGCCGTCCGCTCGATCCATCCGGTGAGCTCGTCGGTGGAGAAGACGTTGTCCAGGCTCAGCATCCTTTCGGCATGCTCCACGGCGGCGAAGCCGGTGGCGAACCCGCCGCCCACCCGCTGGCTGGGCGACTGCGGCGTGCGCAGCACCGGAAAGCTGCTCTCCAGGTCCTCCAGCTCGCGCAGCAGAGTGTCGAATTCGCCATCGGACATGGTGGGCGAATCGAGGACGTAGTAGCGGAACTGCGCGTCGGTGATCCGGTCGGCGAGCTCGGCGTGCCGCTGGGCGGCGGCTTCCGGTACCCCGGTGTCCGCGCTGCTTGCCGGCGTGCCGACGGCCTCCTCCGAGTCCTCGGCAGCCGCTGCGACCGAGGCGGCTTCCGCCGCCGTCAGGGCGTCGGCCCCCGTGGACTGCTCGGTGGACTCCTGCACGGAACCCTGGCGACTGCGGGTGCTCTTGCTCACCCCGACACCCTAGGACCGGACCCCGACAGAGGAGACGACTGTCACCCGTCGGGCCGGAACAAGTTTCCTGCGCAACTGTTGAACGCTCATGAAGGGGCACCGAGACACCGGCGCCGATTGACAGCCACATCGAAGAGGGCGACGACAATGACAACGGTCAAGATCATTCTTGCTTCCACCCGTCCGGGCAGTTCCGGACCCGCGATCGGTGCCTGGGTCGCCGATCGGGCGCGCAACGCCGAGGCGTTCGACAGGGTCGAGGTGCTGGACCTCGCCCAGGTCAACCTGCCGTTCCTGGACGAACCGGAGCACCCGCGACTGGGCCGCTACACCCACCCGCACACGCTGGCCTGGTCGCAGGACATCGACACGGCGGATGCGCTCATCATCGTGACCCCCGAGTACAACGGCGGGTTCCCGGCACCGCTGAAGAATGCGCTGGACTTCCTGCACGCCGAATGGCGCAACAAGGCTCTCGGCTTCGTGACCTACAGCGGCGGGCCGCGCGGCGGCGCGGGCGCTGCCGCCATGCTGGCGCCGGTGACTGCGGCGCTCGGCCTGGTGACGACGGATGCCGCCGTGGCCATTCCGAGGGCGTCGGCCCAGCTGATCGACGGCACCTTCATGCCGACCGGTGCCAACGAGGCCTCGCTGGCCGCCATGCTCGACGAACTCGCCTCGACCGATATCGGGCTCGCACCGCTCCGCACGGAATTGGCGTTGGCCAGCTGACATCACACCGCAGAAAGCTCGTGGCACGCTGGCCGGGTGACGATCGATCCGGCGCGGTTGACAGACGACGTGCTCGAATTTCTGACCGAGCGGCACCTGGCAACCCTGACCACCTTGCGGCGTGACGGCTCGCCGCATGTGGTCGCGGTCGGATTCACCTACGATCCGGAAACCCTCACGGTCCGGGTGATCACCGGCGACGGATCGGTGAAAGTCCGTAATGCAGAACGCAAACCGGCTGACGGCACTCCCGGGCGAGCCGCGGTGTGCCAGGTCGACGGGCGCCGCTGGCTGACCCTCGAAGGCACCGCGGCAGTGAGTCGCGACCCGGCCGCCGTTGCCGATGCCGAACGGCGCTACAGCATTCGGTACCGGACACCACGGGTGAATCCGCGACGGGTCGTCCTGACGATCGCCGTCGACCGGATACTCGGGCACGCCTGAGCCGGTCGGGACGACCCCTCGGTGCTTGGTTTACATCGCAGACGGCCCTACCATGGGTCATCATGAACAAGTCGAACGACATGGCAGAGGCTTTCGGCGCATTCGTCAAGGCCCAACGTCAGCTGGCGAACATCTCGCAGCGGCAACTCGCGGCGGCCAGCGGGATGTCCGACTCGTACCTGAGCCAGATCGAGCGCGGCCAGTATAAGCCGTCCGCAGAAGTGTTGCGCGGCATCGCCCAAGCCCTCAGTATCGCGCCGGCCGCCCTCTTCGCCCAATTCGGGTTGCTCGACACCGACGACGACCACACGCCGAAGATCAGCGTCGAAGAGGCCATCCGGCTCGACGAGCATCTCAGCCAGGACAAGAAGGAAGCGCTCCTGCACATGTACCGGACACTGCGCGGCTGATCGGTGCCGGCGTGCGTGGTCTACCAAAGTCTGTGCTTGACACACCGCGCTTTGCTTGGCATACTGGGCACTGACCACCGAACAGCAGCCCGAGAGGAACTCCCATGACCGACTACATCGCAGAAGCCAATAAGGCCACCGAGCAGTACCTGACCGCCCTGGCCAAGAGCCAGGAAGAGTTCGTGAAGGCCGTCGAGACCTTCGTCAAGCAGCTTCCGGCCCTGCCGCAGGCCCCCGTCGCGACCCCCGCCGCCGACCTGCCGAGCGCGGGCGAGGTCACCACGGTGACGTTCGATTTCGCCGAGAAGGTTCTCGCCCAGCACCGGGCCACCACCGACAAGCTGATCTCGGTCCTGGCTCCCAAGAACTGACACGGCCGCTGCAGCATCGCTCGTCTCGACGCCCGGGGGCCTTAGGTCCCTGGGCGTCGTCACATTTTCCTGACATATTCGCCCTAACGGCTAGTTAGCGTGTGAAGCAGTCGGTAGCCGTCTTTCGCACCCGCCGGGCTTACGACAACTCTGAAATGAGCGCAGCAATGGAATCCGAGGTCATTCGCCGGGTCAACGATGTCGTGGACGAGCGCCCGGTCACTCCGCATATCCGGAACACCGCCGGATCCGTCGCCAACGGATCGCACACCAACGGCTCGGGCAGCAACGGCTCGCAGACCAACGGCTTGCAGACCAACGGCCTGCACACCAACGGGTCCAACGGCAGCGGTTCCGGCGGCAGCGGTTCCGGCGGCAGCGGTTCCGGCGGCAGCGGTTCCGGCGGCAGCGGTTCCGGCGGCAGCGGTTCCGGCGGCAGCGGTTCTACCCCGAGCATCGCGGACCGTTTCGCCGATCTGCTGGCACCGCTGAGCAACCGGCGGCGGCGCGGGCTCATCGCGCGGCTCTCCGTCGGCTACTACGAGGGCTGGCGGCCCAGCCGGGCCGAGGTCACGGAATTGGTCGCCGAAGAACTCCGCCGCAGCCCACGCTGATCTCCCGGTAACCCGGCTACCGGCTTTCCGGCAGGTCCGGCAGTGCGTCGGCCAGTTCACGGCATACCTTCATGGCGCGGACCGCCCACTCGCGGTCGGCGCCGGCCAGCCCGCACGTGGGGGTCGGCACCACCGACGCTGCCAACTGCTCCCGCGGAAAGCCGAGGCGGTCCCACGCCTGCAGCAGGGGCGCGGCCCAGTCGAGCACCGGGACATCGGGATTCGCGGGCGCCAGGGACGGCACGACCCCTGCCAGCAGGACAGCGCCGGTCTCCACCGCCTCGCCGATCGGATCCAGCGACGCCGCCGCCGCGGTCAGAGTTGTCACGTCGATCGACAGAGCGTCGAACCCGGCTGCCCGCAGCAGGCGCAGCGGCGCCGCCGGATGGCAGCAGTGTGCGATGGACGGGCGACCGGCAATGCTGCTGGTCACCCGGGACAGCACCTCGATCGCCCGGACCGCCGGTACCGCGCGGACGGTCCCGAAACCACCTGCCGTGCTGAGACTTCCGGCCAGCACCGCCGGCAGGGCGGGTTCGTCGATCTGCACGACGATCCCCGCGCCCGGCACCCGGGCGGCGATCTGTGCGACGTGTGCGGCCAGCCCCTCGGCCAACGACGTCGCCAGGTCATCGACGGCGCCGGAATCGGTCAGCGCCCGGTGCCCGGCCGGCACCTCGAGCATGGCGGCCAGCGTCCACGGCCCGCAGACCTGCACCTTCACCCATTCGGCGCCGGCGAACTGTTGCTCGGCGGCGTCGGAATCCCAGGCCAGGAAGTCGATGGCCCGCCGGACATCCCGTCCCGGCCGTCGCGAGATCCGCCAGCCCGACGGCACGACCTCGGCCGGGATGTCGACCAGCATCCCAATGGCCCGGCCGATCATGTCGGCCCCGACTCCCCGGTCCGGTAGCTCGACCAGGTGCGGCAGCGCCGGCAGCTCGCCGGCGACCATGGCTGCGGATTCGCCCGGCGACGTGCCCGGCATGGAACCGACACCCGTTGCGGCGGTGCGGTTCCAGGTGCGCTTCGGCGGGAACAGCTCGGTCAGCGGCGGCCGCCGGGAGTCCCCCGGCAGCTCGATCCGCGGCAGGCCCTGATCGGTCACGCGGCCCGCACGATCGTTCCGGCACCGATGACGTACTCGTCGGCGGAGTCGTACAGCACCACGGTCTGACCGGGGGCCACCCCGCGAATCGGTTCGTCGAGAATCAAGCGAATCCTTCCGTCTACCAGGTCGGCGGAGCCGCGGACGGTGCCGCCGTGCGCCCGCAGTTGCGCGACGGTGCGCAACGGGAATTGCGGTGGCACTCCACGGGAGAACACCACCCGGTCCGCGGTGATGACGCCGACGTCCAGTCCGGTCGCCGGTCCGACCGTCACGGTTCCGCTCACCGGTTCGATGCCCAGGACGTAACGCGGGCGGCCGTCTGGCGCGGGACGTTGCAGGTTCAGTCCCTTGCGCTGGCCGATGGTGTAGGCGAAGAACCCGTCGTGCTCGGCCAGCACCTCACCGGACTCGGAATCGACGACGGAACCCGTTCGTGCTCCCAGCTTGTCGACCAGGTAGCCGTGCGTGTCACCGTCGGGGATGAAGCAGATGTCGTACGAGTCGGGCTTGGCCGCCACCGCAAATCCCCGGCGGGCCGCCTCGGCCCTGACCTCCTGCTTGGTCATCTCGCCGAGCGGGAACATGCTGTGCGCCAATTGCTCTGCGGTCAGCACCGCCAGCACATAGGACTGGTCCTTCGCGACATCGACCGAGCGGTGCAGGATCCCGTCCTGCAACCGGACGTGGTGGCCGGTCGCGACCGCGTCGAATCCCAGCGCGATGGCCCGGTCCAGCAGCGCGGCGAACTTGATCTTCTCGTTGCAGCGCAGGCACGGGTTGGGGGTCCGGCCTGCGCTGTACTCGGCCAGGAAGTCGGCGACCACGTCCTCGAGGAAGTCCTCGCTGAAGTCCCAGACGTAGTAAGGGATGCCGAGCAGATCGCAGACCCGCCGGGCGTCGAAGGCGTCCTCGACCGTGCAGCAACCCCGGGAGCCGGTCCGCAGCGTCCCCGGATTGCGGGACAGGGCCATGTGCACACCGGTGACGTCGTGGCCGGCGTCGACCGCCAGCGCCGCAGCCACCGCGGAATCGACCCCACCGCTCATCGCGGCCAGCACGCGCATCAGGAACCCGCCCCCGTCACACCCGCCGCGATCGAACCCGACATCGAACCTGCCGCCGTCACCGCCGTCGCGCCCCGGCCAGGGCCGCGCGCCGGGCCCGTTCGACCACCGGCACGAGCACCTCGGCCACTGCCTGCACGTCGGCGGGGGTGGAGGTGTGCCCGAAGGTGAACCGCAGCGCACCCCTGGCCGCCTCTTCGCCGACCCCCATGGCCAGCAGCACGTGGGAGGGCCGCGCGACACCCGCGGTACAGGCGGAGCCGGTCGAGCACTCGATGCCGTTGGCGTCGAGCAGCATCAGCAACGAATCGCCCTCGCAGCCGGGGAACCGCAGGTGAACGTTGCCGGGCAGCCGTGACGGCGCACCGTCGACCAGCGACTGGCCGGGGTCGCCGGACAGTACGACGTCCGGAACCAGAGCCAGCACGGTGCTGATCAAGCCGTCGCGCAGCCCGGTCAGCGTCGCGGCCCGCTCCGCGCGGTGGGTGACGGCGTCCTGCACCGCGACCGCCAGCCCGGCGATCCCGGCGACGTCCAGCGTCCCCGAGCGCACTCCGCGCTCCTGGCCGCCGCCGTGCATCAGCGGCACCACCGCGACCTCGCGACGCAACAGCAGCAGGCCGTTCCCCGTCGGCCCGCCGACCTTGTGGCCGGTGACCGTGAGCGCATCGGCGCCGCATCGGGTGAAGTCGACGGGCAGCTGCCCGAGCGCCTGCACCGCGTCGGTGTGGAAGGGGATGCCGTGCGCGTGGGCCACGTCGGCGAGTTCCCTGATCGGATTGACCGTGCCGACCTCGTTGTTGGCCCACATGACGCTGATCACGGCCACATCCGACGGATTCTCGGCGATCGCCGCCGCAAGCGTGTCCGCGTGGACCCGGCCGAAATCGTCGACCTCGAGCCAACTGACCTCGGCGCCCTCGGTCGCCACCAGGAACTCCACGACGTCCAGCACCGCGTGGTGCTCGACGGCCGCGGCAATGATCCGCCGTCGGGCCGGGTCGGCGGCGCGACGGGCTCGGAAGATGCCCGCCACCGCCAGGTTGTCCGACTCGGTGCCGCCGGAGGTGAACAGGACCTCACTCGGCCGGGCGCCGAGCGAGGCGGCGATGCTCTCCCGGGCCTCTTCCACCCGCCGGCGTGCGGCCCGCCCGGAGGTGTGCAGCGACGACGCGTTGCCGGTCACGGACATGGCCTGCGACATGACTGCAACCACCTCCGGCAGAACCGGGGTGGTGGCGGCATGGTCGAGGTAGGTCATCGTTATCCAGGGTAGGTGCCCCCGTGCTGAGCACCCAATCCGCGGCGGTGCGATCCAGTCCGATCCGTGTGTGCGGCCGCCGTCAGACCGGCTGACGGCGGCCCACCACGCTCAGCTCTTGCGTTCGCGGACGGCTTCCGCCAGCTGCGGCGCGACGGTGAACAGATCGCCGACGACGCCGAAGTCGGCGATCTCGAAGATCGGCGCATCCGCGTCCTTGTTGACCGCGACGATCGTCTTCGAGGTCTGCATGCCCGCCCGGTGCTGGATCGCGCCTGAGATGCCCAGCGCCACGTACAGCTGCGGCGAGACGCTGATGCCGGTCTGACCGATCTGGAACTGATGCGGGTAGTAGCCGGAATCCACCGCTGCGCGTGACGCGCCGACCGCGCCGCCCATGGCGTCGGCGACCTCTTCGACGACCCGGAAGTTCTCGGCCGAACCCACTCCCCGCCCGCCGGACACCACGACGGCGGCGCCGTTGAGCTCCGGGCGGTCGCCGACAGGTTCGGGGTGATCGGCTACGACAACGGCCGACACCGCCGGATCGATGGTCACGTCGAGCGGGATCACCTGCACCGCAGCGGGTGTTGGCGACGGCTCGATGGAGCCCGGCCGGATGGAGATGATCGGCGTACCGACGGCCACCCGGTAGCGGACCGAGTAGGCGCCACCGAACACCGACTGCGTCGCCACGACCACGCCGTCCACCAGGACGACGTCCACGGCGTCGGCCAGCAGCCCGGACTCGAGCCGGACGGCCAGCCGGCCGGAGATCTCCCGGCCCTCGACCGTCGACGCGATCAGGATCGCGGTCGGTGACGCGGCGGCAGCGGCGGCGGCCAGACCGGCCACTGCGGGGGTCACCAGGAATCCGGCGGCCTCGTCGGACTCGGCGGCATAAACGGTGGCCGCTCCGAGTGCGCCGAGATCGCCGGCGAGCGACTCGGCCGTGCCCGGCTTTCCGACGACCACAGCGGCCGGTGTGCCCAGCCGGGCGGCCGCCGTCAGCAGTTCCCCGGTGACCTTGGCGATCGTGCCGTCGTGCTGCTCGACCAGTACCAGTACCTCGGACATGCGTGTGTTTCCTTTCGCTGGTCGAACCGTCAGATGAGCCGTGCGGCGGCCAGATACTCCGCGATCCGGCTGCCGCCGGTGCCGTCGTCGGTGACCTTTTCGCCGGACTGGCGGGGGGGCCTCGGCGCGCCGTCGACCACGACGGTGGAGGCGTTGGCCAGCCCGGTGGTCGAGGGATCGAGACCGAGGTCGCCGATGCCCAGGGTCGCGACCTTCTTCTTCTTCGCGGCCATGATCCCCTTGAACCCGGGATACCGGGGCTCGTTGATCTTCTCGGTCACCGAGATGACGGCCGGCAGGGTCGCGGTGACCTCGCTGTAGCCGCCGTCCTTCACCCGCTCCGCCCGCAGGGAGGTGCCGTCGATGTCCAGGGTGCGGATGGACGTGACCTGCGGCATACCGAGACGTTCGGCCAGCATCGACGGGACCGAACCGGTGCGGCCGTCGGTGGATTCGTTGCCGGTGATGACCAGATCGACCCCGAGCGGGCGGATCGCCGCGGCCAGCGCCGCCGACGTCTGCAGCGCGCACGATCCGGCGAGGCCCTCGTCGGTGATGTGCACCGCTTCGTCGGCGCCCATGGCCAGTGCCTTGCGCAGTGCCTCGGTGGCCCGTTCCGGACCCATCGTGACGACAGTGACGTCACCGCCGTGCTTCTCGACCAGTTGCAACGCCGTCTCGACCCCGCGGGTGTCGATCTCGTCGATCACCGCGTCTGCGGCGTCGCGGTCCAGCGTCCAGTCCGTCTCGCGCAGGGTGCGCTCGGACCACGTGTCCGGCACCTGCTTGATCAACACCGCGATTTTCATCGCCGGATCACCTCTCCATAGGAACTCGTCGGGAGACGAGCGTCGACCGTCCTGGGCTTCGTCGGCCCGGCCGATCCATCATGCCCTGAAGGCAGCGGAAGCCGGGCGATCGATAAGTTACTCGCCAGTAGCTTACGCGGGTTCCGGTCAGGAGCGAAGTGGTGGCAGTCTTAGCCCCATGTCCACCGTGCCGGCGTCCAGCAATGTCATGCTCGTCGCCACCATGCTGGCGTTCTTCTCCCTCTGCATGGTGATCACCTTCCAGGCGCCGCTCGTCTGGTGGGCGATCCCGGTGGCCCTCGCCGCGGTGGTCGCCGTGCTGGGAACCCTGCGGTACCTGCGCCATCGCCGGATGGTGGAGGCGCTGCACGGGGCACGCCTGTGACGCCGGTCCCGGTCATCATCGACTGCGACACCGGCATCGACGACGCCTTCGCGCTGATGTTCGCGGTTCGTTCGCCTGCCATCGATCTGCGAGCGGTGACCTGCGTGGCAGGCAATGCCGCGGTCGACCAGGTGGTCGCGAACACCCGGTACGTGCTCGACGCCGCCGGTGCCGGGGAGATCCCGGTCGCCAGAGGCGCCGCAACCCCACTGTTGGTGGCCGCCGAGGACGCCGGGCACTTCCACGGCGGCGACGGGTTGGGTGGCTTCTCCCGGCCGTCCGACCGGCGGACCTCCCAGCAGTCGGCCGTCGACCTGCTGCGGCACGAATTGCTGTCGGCGGTGGCCAACGGCGAACCGGTGACCCTGGTGGCGACCGCTCCGATGACGAACATCGCGCTGCTGCTGCGCGCCCACCCGGAAGTCGCCGCCGGCATCGAGCGGGTCGTCTTCATGGGCGGGTCGGCGTCGGTGGGCAACGTCACAGCGGTCGCGGAGTTCAACGTCTTTCACGACCCGGAGGCAACGGCCATCGCCCTCGCCGCGATACGCGACCTGGACATTCCGGCGACCATGTACGGACTCGATGTCTTCGACCAGGTCAGGGTCGACCGGGAGCACGCGGCACGGCTGCGGGACCGGTTGGATCCCGCGTGCCAGCTCGCCGGAGCGCTGATCACCCGGCAGTGCGACAAGCTGGACGAGGACTCCGTGACCATCGGCGACGCCGGAACCCTGTGCGCCGTCGTCGATCCCGCGGGCCTGACCACTCACCGGTGGGGCGTACTGGTCGAGACCGGGCACGGCTACACCCGTGGCCAGACGGTGGTCGACCGCCGGGAACCGCCGCTCGATCCGGTCCGCGGGCCACAGACCATCTCACCGACCTGGGTCGACGTCGCGGTTCACGTCGATGCCCGGGGCTACGCCGGGCTGTGGCTGGAGACGCTGACCGGCTGATCGCCGCCCTCCCGTTCAGCGCCCGCGGCCCCGCGCCGGTCGTCAGTCGGCGACGCCGATGTCCTCGTTCCAGAGCGACGGCCGGTCCTCGATGAAGTCCATCATCATCGTCACGCACTGCTCGTCGTCGAGCACCACCACGTCGACACCGCGGGCGCGGAGCAGGTCCTCACCGCCGTAGAACGTCCGGTTCTCGCCGATGATGACGCGCGGGATCTTGTACAGCAGGATCGCGCCCGTGCACATGTCGCAGGGCGAGAGGGTCGTCACCATCGTCGATCTCGCGTAGACGGTGGCCGGAAGCCGACCGGCGTTCTCCAGGCAGTCCGTCTCGCCGTGCCGGATGGCGCTGCCGAGCTGGACCCTCTTGTTCCAGCCGGTCGCCAGTACCCCGCCGTCGACCACCAGGGCGGCGCCGATCGGGATCCCGCCCTCGGCGAGGCCCTGCCGGGCCGCCCGCACCGCCGCGGCAAGAAACTCGACATCGAGCGAATGGCTGTCCGCGACGGGATCCTGGGTCATCTGTCGAACTCCTGTCAGAGTGCGGTTCTCGCGGCGGCGACGATCACGCTACCGCGCAGCCTGTCCGGTCATCTCCATCAGCGCATCGACCGCCGCCAGGCCGCCGAGCCCGGACACCCCACCACCCCGACGGCTGCCGGCGCCGGCGAGCAGAATGCGTGTGCTGCCGGGGATGTCGACGCCGTATCGCTCGGCGGGGGTGTCCGTCGCGAAGCCGTCGGCGAGCCATGGCCAGCTGAGATCGTCGTGGAAGATGTTCCCGCCCGGCATGCCCAGGCTCGTCTCGAGGTCCAGCGGCGAGGCGATGTCCAGGCAGGGCCGGCCGTCGGCATCGCGGGCCAGGCAGTCCAGCAGCGGCTCCGCGAGGTGCTTCTGCAGGGCGATCAGCGCGCCCTCCGCCGCCTTGGCCCTGCTGCCCTCCGGGTCGGCGCGGAACAGGTCGACCGGGGTGTGCAGGCCGAACAGCGTGAGAGTGGCTCCCGGGTAACCGTTCAGGATCGAGGTGTCGGTCAGCGAATGGCAGTACACCTCGGCCGGCACCACCGCCGGCAGGCTGCCGCCGGCCGTGGTCGCGAAGGCGGCCTCCAGGTCCCAGAAGCCCTCCTCGAGATGGACGGTGCCCGCGAACGCCGTCCGCGGATCGACCCCGGAGGCGAGAG
The DNA here is from genome assembly GCF_052976845.2 of Nakamurella sp. GG22. NCBI lineage: Bacteria > Bacillati > Actinomycetota > Actinomycetes > Nakamurellales > Nakamurellaceae > Nakamurella > Nakamurella sp. GG22. The sequence goes on from NZ_JBRIIO020000016.1 coordinate 131,828, forward strand.
CGGGCAACCGGTCCAGCAACATGTTGATCTTGATCTGGGCTCCGGTAGGGATGACCGGCTCCCGCCCGAGCCACCCGTCCACCACCGCCGGCGCGACCGCCGCCAGCAGGTGACCGGCCGGCACGGCCAGCTCCCGACCGCCGGCAGTGCCGTGCACCGTCACTCCGTTGGGCACCTCGTCAACCCCGAGAACATCGACCCCGCAACGGATCTGCACACCGAGCTCGGTCGCCTTCGCCAGCAGCGCGTCGGTCAGCGCACCCATGCCGCCCACCGGCACCAGCCACTCCCCGGTGCCCCGGCCGATGAGGTGGTAGAGGAAGCAGCGGTTCGCCAGCAGTTCCGGGTCGAACAGCGACGTCGACGTCCCGATCAACCCGTCGGTCGCCACCACACCGCGGACCACGTCGTCCTGGAACCGCCGGACGATCATGTCACCCAGCGGTTCCTCGACGATGTCGGCCCAGATCTGTTCGCCCGCAGCGGCTATCACCGCTGCCCGGGCATCGGCCCGGCGCGGCAGCGGGCCGGTCAGCATCGGCTCGAGGGCCTGGGCCATCTGGTGCATCTCGCCGTAGAACTGCTCCCAGCTCCGGAACTCGTCGTCGGAACCGGTGAGCTGCCGGAACGACTCCTCGGTCTCCGGGCCCGGGTGCCGTTCCACCAGCAGGCCACCGGACACGCCGCCGCGCCGCGTCGGGGTGAAGGACGACACGCTGCGGGAGGCGAAGTCCAGGTCGATCCCGAGTCGCCGGATCAGCTGGTCCGGCATCAGCGCGATGAGATACGAGTACCTGCTGACCCTGGCGGGGTGCGGCGGGAACAGGACCTCGCCGACGGTCGCCCCGCCCGGCCGTTCCGAGCGCTCCAGCAGGGTGACCTGCGACCCGGCCCTGGCAGCGAGAATGGCGGCCACCAAGCCGTTGTGGCCACCTCCGACGACCACGACGTCAGCCGTTGTCACTGCTCACCAGCTCCTTCAGAACTCACGCGATGGGTCGTGCGGGGTACCGCTCGATCAGCTGTTCCGCGGCTCCAGGCTGATGGACATCGCCCTGGAGTACTCCTCGTCCACCCGCTCCAGCACCGCCGGCCAGGCCGTCGGCGGCGTACTCGTCCGGTTGTGGTCTGCGATGTCGCGGCGCAGCAGGGAGTTCCGGCTGATCTCCACCAGCGCATCGGTCATCCCGGCATCGTCGTCGGCGAGCAGCCCCTCGCGACGGTCCGCCACGAACTCGGTGATCCCGGTGCCGCGGAACGCCAGCACGGGGAGCCCGGCTGACCGTGCTTCGAGCGCGGCGATGCCGAACGACTCCAGGTAGGCGGGCGCGATGAACAGGTCGGCGTCGCGGTAGATCGCCTTGAGCGCGTCGCGGTCCACCCGCCCGGCCAGCGTCACGGTGTCCTGCATGCCGTGCCGGGACAGGTACCGGCGCATCCGCGGCAGCAGCTTGCCGTCGCCGAAGACGGACAGCCGCAGCGTGGCCTCGGAGCCGAGTCGTTGCTGCGCCGCATCGACCATGGCCAGTAGCGGCAGCGGCCGCTTCCGGACCGAGAGCCGCATGGTGGCGACGGCGTGTACGACGGGCGGACCGGCGAGCCCCGCGGTGCCCGACCCGGTTCCGGTGTCCGGTGCCCACTCGTGCGGGTCGAGCCCGTTCGGCACCACGGTGACCGGCACCCCGGTCTGCTTGCGGAGCGGCGCCGCGGCCGCCTCGCTGACCGCGGTCAGCGCAATGCGCTGCGCGACCTCCGGAACGGTCCACGGCACCAGCCACGACGGCAGCCGGAAGGTCGCCGGGAGACAGTGCACGGTGACCGTGACCGGCAATCCCATGGCCAGCGCGACCCGGACGCCCGCAGCGGCGAACGGCGAGCCGACCCCCGCGTGCACGTGCACGACGTCGAAGCGGCCCGCCCGCAGCGCCTTCTCGATCGGACGCGACGGCATCGGGTTGTTGGCGATCTCCGCCGGGATCGGGATGCCGAAGCGGTGCACCGGCACCGGGAACGTGCGCCCGGCCATCCGGCGCGGCAACGGGGTCGCGGTCAGCACCTCGGGCTCCAGGCCGGCCTGCAGTTGCCGGCGGGTGAGATCGTTGACCTGCATCTCGATACCGCCCAGGCGGGGCACGAAGCAGTCGGAAATGTGCGCGATCCGCACCGCCCACCGCCTCCCGCCGGCCCCGACCGGACCCTGCGACATGCTAGCCCGGTGCCGCACACGGTTCTCTTCTTCCACGCCCATCCCGACGACGAGGCCTTGCTGACCTCGGGAACGATGGCAAAGCTCGCGGCCGAGGGTCATCGGGTGGTGCTGGTGGTGGCGACCGCAGGGGAAGCGGGCCTCTCGGCGGCCGAACTCAGGGCGGACGGAACGCTGGGCGACCGACGGCTCGCCGAGTTGCGCTCTTCCGCCGGTGTCCTGGGGGTCGCCCGGACCGAATTCCTCGGCTACGCCGACTCCGGGCTCGCCGCGCAGCCGTCGCCACCGAGCCCGCCCGGGACGCCGCCGCGCCTCGCCGACGCCGACGTGGACGAGGTCGCCGGACGGCTGGCCGAGATTCTCGTGCAGGAACAGGCGATGGTGCTGACCAGCTACGACGCCGCCGGTGGGTACGGGCACCCGGACCACCTCGCCGTGCACGCCATCGCGGCGCGGGCGGCCGAGATGGCAGGCACACCGACCGTGCTCGAGGCGACCGTTCCACGGGACAGGTTGCTGGCGGTGGCCCGCGCAGTGAACCGGCTGCTGCCGACGTCGCGCAGGATCGATCTCGGTCCGTGGGCGGTCGCCTATTCGCGTTCCGCGGACATCACCCATCGCATCGATGTGCGGGCCCAGGCGCCGCAGCGGCGGGCATCGATGATGGCGCACGCGAGCCAGGCCACCGGTGGACCGCGCACCCTGGGTGTCTTCACCCGGGTGCCCATGCCGTTTTTCCGGATCGCCTTCGGCCGCGAGTGGTACCGGCAGGCCCGCCCGGTCCCGTCACGGGAGGTCCCGTCACGGGCGGTCCCGTCACGGGCGGCAGGGGATCACCGGCTGACCGACATCTTCCAGACGCTCTGAGCGCTCAGCCGGGCGGACCGGGGCTGCCGCTTCCCTTGCCGACCGACCCGCCGGTCGTCGGGGCGACCGCGAGTCCGGCGCCGGTGTCCTCCGCTGCTTCGGCATCGGCGGCTGCGGATCGGAGCGCGGCGATCGGTTTCTTGCCTCGTCCCCAGAACCAGACCAACCAGGCGACGATGCCGAACGGGATCTCGATCACGTGGGTGAAGATCGTGAACAACAGCACGCCACTGGCCGCCTGTGCAGGGTCGGCACCCAGCGCCACCAGCAGCGCGACCGATCCGGCCTCGACCAGACCGAGCCCGCCAGGTGTCACCGCCACCGAGGTCAGCAACCTGCCGAGGGCGAACGCGGCGAGCAGGGTGCCGACGCCGATCACCAGGCCGCAGATGTGCAGGCACAGCCAGAACAACACGAAGTAGACGACGAAATAGCCCAGGGTGCCGAGCGTCATCTGCAGCCAGCCGGTCCGCAGCACGTCGCGCGTCTGGTCGCGCAGGGCGGCGATCGCCGATTCCCAGGCGAGTTCCCGTGGCTTGCGGACGAGCTTCAGCAGACCCTCGGCGAACCGCTGCAGCCCCCGGCCGACAGCGTGCGCGGCCCGGCTGCTGACCATCACCGTGACGAACAGCACCAGCAGCGCAACAAGTGTCAGCACGCCGAACAGCGCCGCGTCCCGGACCGCCGGACTGATGTGCCCGCCCTGCAGCAGCAGCGCGGCGAGACCCACCATCGGGAGCAGGACCTTCCCGGCGGTGGCGAAGATTCCGCCGAGCAGCACCGAGATCCCGATCGCTCCCCTGCCGAAGCCCCACGACCGGCAGATCGCATAGGTCGCACCGATGCCGAGCGCGCCACCGAACGGCAGCGTGTTCGCCACCAGCGACCCGGCGAGGTTCACCGTCAACGCCTGCCGGTGAGTGATACCGGGCAGCGCCCCGGTGATCGTGAAGGTGAAGGCGAACAACGCGCACAACTGCAGGAGTCCGAGCAGCGCCAGCGCGACCGGGTTCAGGGACCGCATCGGCTCGAGGATCTCGGTCCAGCCGACGCCCGCGACCTTGGGCAGACCCCAGATCAGCAGCACCACCGCAAGGACGAGCGAACCGGCGTCGCGCACGATGCGCCACCACACCCGGCTCTGCCGCCACCAGGGACGGGCCGCGGTATCCGTCTGGACCACGCCGTCAGACTGTCACGTCATACCCCCGAACGACTCCGGGAAAATCCCCGACACGACCCGGCAGCGGCCGCCCGGATCGAAGAAGACCCGACCGGGTGACGAACGCCGGTCTGCGGGCTCCGCTCCGTCCCGGCTCCTGCCTGCTCGGCTCCCGCCGTCGGTGTCCGCGTCTACCGTGACAACCGTGCCACCGTCGACGACAACTTCCCCCGGCCTCTCCACCGACGGCCCGGACGGTGGCCCGGTCGACGCCCCGAAAACGCCACCCGGCAGTGCCGGTTCGACCGACCGCCCCCGGTGGCTGCGCCGGCTGTGGGGGTACTGCTGGCGGCACCCGGTGATCACCCTGCTCGCCGGGCTGTCGGCGGTCGGCGGCGTCGGGCTCGGCGCGTTGACCCCGCTGCTGACCCAGATCGCGGTGGACGACGCGACGGCCGGCAGTACGGCGAACCTCGGTTGGGTGATCGCCGCCCTGGTCGCGCTCGCGTTGATCCGGTTCGGATCGTCGTTCCTGCGTCGTTGGGCGGGCGGCCGGCTGTCCCTCGACGTGCAACACGACATGCGGCAGGACGTCTTCGGCGCGTTGCAGCGACTCGACGGCTCCGGGCAGGACCGGCTGCGCACCGGGCAGGTTGTGTCACGCGCGTCCAGTGACCTGCAGATGGTCCAGTCGCTGCTGGCGATGGTGCCGCTGTCCGCCGGTCAGGTGGTGCTGTTCGTCGTGTCGCTGGTGATCATGCTGACGCTGTCGCCCCTGCTGACCCTGATGGCGCTGCTGGTGGTGCCGGCGGTGGTGGTCGTCACCCGGGCCACCCGGACGGTGCTGTTCCCGGCGACCTGGGCGGCCCAGCAATCCGCGGCCGAGGTCGCGGAGATCGTCGAGGAGGACGTCACCGGCGTCCGGGTGGTGAAGGGATTCGGGCAGGAGGACCGCGAGCTCGGGCGGTTGACGGACGGAGCGCGGCGGCTGTTCTCGGACCGGATGCGGGCGGTCCGGCTGACGGCGAAGATCAGCCCCGCCCTGCAGGCGCTGACCGCGCTGGGTCAGGTCGGGGTCCTCGCCCTGGGCGGCTACCTGGCACTGATCGGCACCATCTCGCTCGGCACGTTCCTGGCCTTCACGCTGTACCTCGCGCAACTGGTGGCGCCGACCCGGATGCTGACCATGCTGCTGGTGCTCGGCCAGCAGGCCCGCGCATCGGTCGAGCGCGTGCTGGAGATCGTGGACTCGCTGCCGGTGATCACCGAGCGTCCGGACCCGCTGCCGATGCCGGCCGGCCCGCTCGACGTGCGGTTCGACGGCGTGAGCTTCGGGTATTCCGCCGACGACCCGGTGCTGCGGTCCTTCGACGTGCACGTTCCGGCGGGCTCGACACTGGCGCTGGTGGGGGCGTCCGGATCCGGGAAGTCGACGGTGTCCCTGCTGCTGCCGCGCTTCTACGACCCGCAGGCGGGCACCGTCCTGGTCGGCGGGGTGGACGTGAGGGACCTGGCGATGGCGGATCTGCGGGCCGCGGTCGGGGTCGTCTTCGAGGAGGCGTTCCTGTTCTCCGACACGATCTCCGCGAACATCTCCTACGGCCGCCCGGATGCCACCGAGGCGGAGGTGCGGGCCGCCGCCGTGGGCGCCGAAGCGGCCGAGTTCATCGAGGCGCTGCCCGAGGGGTACGACACGGTGATCGGCGAGCGTGGCCTGACCCTGTCCGGCGGTCAGCGCCAGCGCCTGGCCCTGGCGAGGGCCCTGCTGACCGATCCGCGGGTCCTGCTGCTCGACGACGCCACCAGCGCGGTCGACCCGATCACCGAGGCGGCGATCCACGCCACCCTCAGCCGGGTGACCGCCGACCGGACCACGATCCTGATCGCGCACCGGCGCTCGACCCTCGCGCTGGCCGACCGGATCGCCGTCGTGGTGCGGGGCAGCGTCGTCGACGTCGGAACCCACGACGAGCTGGCCGGGCGGTGCGCGCCGTACCGCGAACTGCTGGGCAGCGAACTGGCGGCGCCGGGCGGCGAAGAGTCCGAACCGGCGGTGCTCCCCCGAGCAGCGGCGCCCGACGCGCGAGCGGCCACGACCGCCCACGCGCCATCCGGTCCCGATGGCATCAGCCCGGAGCTGTGGCCGGCGGCGGCTGCCGAGACGGAATCAGCGGCCGACCGGTCGAAACGGCTTGCGGCGGCTGCCGCGAACAAGGTCGGCGGGCGCGCGGGTGGCGGTGGTGGTGGCTGGACAGGGATGTTCGGAGCCGGTCCGGCCACTCCGGAGTTGATGGCCCAGGTCGACGCGCTGCCGGCCGCGACGGACCAGCCGCGCGAGCAGCCGCCGGACACCCGCAGGTTCTCCCTCGGCCGCACGCTGCGGCCGGTGATGGGGCTGCTCGTCGTCGCGCTGATCCTCGTCGCGGCGGATGCGCTCGCGAACGTGCTGCTGCCGGTGCTGATCCGGTACGGCGTCGACAACGGGGTGTCGGCCGGGTCGACGTCGGTGGTGATGGCCGCCTCCGGGGTCGCGCTGGCCGTGGTGGGCGCCGATTACCTGATCCAGCGGTTCCAGATGCAGGTCGCCGGGCGGGCCGGGGAGAACGTCCTCTACCAGCTCAGGCTCCGCGAGTTCGCCCACCTCCAGCGCCTCGGCCTGGACTACTACGAGCGGGAGATGGCCGGCCGCATCATGACGCGGATGACGACCGACGTCGATGCGTTGTCCAGCTTCCTGCAGACCGGCCTGGTGACATCGGTGGTGTCGCTGGCGACGTTCGTCGGTATCGCGGTCGTGCTGCTGGTGATGGACCTCGGGTTGGCGCTGATTGCGTTCGCCGCGCTGCCGTTCGTCATCGTCGCAACGATCGTCTTCCGGCGGTTCTCGACGAGGGCCTACACCGACGCCCGGGAGAAGGTCAGCATCGTCAACGCGGACCTGCAGGAGAACGTCGCGGGACTGCGGGTGTCGCAGGCCCTCGGCCGGCAGCGCGCCAACGCCGATGGGTTCGCCGCTCGCAGCGACGACTACCGGCGCTCGCGGATGCGCGCCCAGACCGCGATCTCCCTCTACTTCCCGTTCGTCGCGCTGCTGTCCGAACTGGCTGCCGCCGCGGTGCTCGGATCAGGTGTGCTGCGGGTCATCGCCGGCACCATGACGGTCGGCACGCTGATCGCGTTCGTGCTGTACCTGGACTCGTTCTTCCAGCCGATCCAGCAGCTGTCGCAGGTGTTCGACTCGTTCCAGCAGGCCCAGGTCGGGTTGATCCGGATCGGCGAACTGCTCGACACGCCGACGTCGACCCCCGCGGCCCTGCACCCACTGCCGGTGCCCGCACTGGCCGGCGGGATCATCGCGAGCGGAGTCGGCTTCCGGTACTCGACGGCCGACGACGCGGCGGCCCCGGCACTGACCGGGGTGGATGTGCACATCGCGCCGGGCCAGACGGTCGCCGTCGTCGGTGCCACCGGAGCCGGCAAGTCGACCCTGGTCAAGTTGATCGCGCGGTTCTACGACGTGACGACCGGTTCGATCCTCGTCGACGGCGTCGACATCCGGCGCTTCGACATGGGCGCCTACCGCCGCAGGCTCGGGGTGGTGCCGCAGGAACCGCACCTGTTCATCGGCTCGGTTCGCGACAACATCGCCTACGGCCGGCCGGAGGCCACCGATGCAGAGGTCGAGGCCGCGGCCAGGGCCGTCGGTGCCCTCGGGGCTGTTGCCGGGCTGGCCGGAAAGTTCCATCACCCGGTCAACGAGCGTGGTCGGAACCTGTCGGCCGGGCAGCGCCAGCTGATCTCCCTGGCCCGTGCCGAACTGGTCGACCCGGACATCCTGCTGCTGGACGAGGCGACCGCCGCCCTCGATCCGGCCGCCGAGGCCGCCGTCCTGGCCGCCACCGACAGGCTGGCCAAGGGCAGGACGACCGTCGTCGTAGCGCACCGGCTGACGACCGCCGCGCGGGCCGACCGCATCATCGTGATGGAGCGCGGCCGCGTCGCGGAGGTCGGACGGCACGACGAGTTGTTGCGCCGGGGCGGCGCCTACGCGCGGCTCTATGCCGAGGCCGACACCGGCCTGTTGGTCGACTCCGCGACGCCGTGAGCGGCGCCACCCGTCCGTCGTCGGAAACGTTGTCGTGCCGCGCCCTTGGGTACCCGCAAGGGCCACGGACCGGCCGAAACCAGCCGCCGAGCGAGGGATTGTCGCGCAGACCACGCGGCCGCACGACCGTCGCGAGGACAACAGGTTTAGCCTGGATTGACTCATCCCCCAGCACAGAACAGGCGGAAAGCGACCGTGTCGTCAAAAGCCGTGCCCGAATTCGGTCCGAACGATTGGTTCGTCGAGGAGAAGTACCAACAGTTCCTCGCCGACCCGCAGAGCGTCGACCCGATCTGGCGCGACTTCTTCGCCGACTCGGGTTCCGGCATGCGCGGACCCAGTGAGCATGCCGCGGGAGTCAGTGGCAACGGCGCTGGTGGTACGGCCGCAAGCGGCCCGTCGAACGGCACCCCGACAAGCACTGGAACCGGAACCAACGGTTCCGCGTCGAAATCAGCGTCCACCCAGGCAGCAGCGAAGCAGACAGAGAAGGCAGCGACACCTACAGCGATGACCAGTCCCGCCCGTCAATCCGCCAGCGCACCTCCCCCTCCTCCGCCGCCCGTCCGACCCCGAACTGCTGCAGCGCCGTCCACCGGTACAGGGAACAGTCCCACCGGTGCGGGGAACGGCCCCGCCGGTGCGAGCAACGGACCCCTCCGCGGCGGCGACGGAGGCGGCCAGAGCCGCGCCCCCAAGCCACCGGCCGCGGCGACCGCCCCCGCGCCGCCCAAGGCAGGTGGGAAGGAATCGACCGACACCAAGCCGGCCGTCACCCGCCCGGCCCGGCCGACCACCACGGCCACCCCTGACGACATGGTCGCCGCGAAGGCCGCCAAGGCCGCCCAGGCCGCCCACGACGCCGAGGGCACCGGTTTCACCACTACTCCGCTGCGCGGTGTCGCCGGTGTCGTCGTCAAGAACATGACGAGTTCGCTCGAGGTGCCGACGGCCACGTCGGTCCGCGCGGTCCCGGCAAAGCTGATGGCCGACAACCGCATCGTGATCAACAACTTCCTCAAGCGGAACCGCGGCGGCAAGATCTCCTTCACGCACCTGATCGGGTACGCCATCGTCCGAGCACTCGGCGACTATCCGAACATGAACCGGCACTTCGAGGTCGTCGGCGGGAAGCCGTCCTACGTCACGCCGTCGCACGTGAACCTCGGGCTGGCGATCGACCTGCCGGCGAAGGGCGGCGGTCGGAACCTGGTCGTCGTGCCGATCAAGAACGCCGAGACGATGAGCTTCACGCAGTTCTGGAGCGCCTACGAGCAGGTCGTCCGCAAGGCGCGCGCGGGCTCGCTGACTACCGAGGACTACGCGGGCACCACGATCTCGCTGACCAACCCGGGCGGCATCGGCACCAACCACTCGGTGCCCCGGCTGATGACCGGGCAGAGCGCCATCATCGGCGTCGGCTCGCTGGAGTACCCGGCCGAGTTCCAGGGCGCGAGCGACCAGACGCTGTCCGATCTCGGCATCTCCAAGATCATGACGCTGACCTCGACCTACGACCACCGGGTCATCCAGGGCGCGGAATCGGGCGAGTTCCTGCGCCGCATCCACCACCTGCTGATCGGCGAGGACGGCTTCTACGACGACGTCTTCACGTCGCTGCGGCTGCCGTACGAGCCGGTGCGCTGGGTGAAGGACCTCGACGCCGGCCGGCACGGCGCCGTGGACAAGACCGCCCGGGTCCTGGAGATCATCGACGCCTACCGCACCCGCGGTCACCTGATGGCCGACACGGATCCCCTGAACTACCGGCAGCGCCGGCACCCCGACCTCGACGTGCTGTCGCACGGACTCACGCTGTGGGACCTGGATCGCGAGTTCCCGGTCGGCGGGTTCAACGACCAGGAGTTCATGAAGCTCCGCGACGTGCTGGGCGTGCTGCGTGACTCGTACTGCCGCACTGTCGGTGTCGAGTACATGCACATCATGGATCCGGTGCAGCGCAAGTGGATCCAGCAACGGGTCGAGGTCAAGCACGAGAAGCCGCCGGTCGAGGAACAGAAGTACATCCTCGGCAGGCTGAACAGCGCCGAGGCGTTCGAGACGTTCCTGCAGACCAAGTACATCGGGCAGAAGCGCTTCTCGCTGGAGGGCGGCGAGACCGTCATCGCGCTGCTCGACGCGGCCCTGAACAAGGCCGCCGAGTACGGCATGGACGAGGTCGTCATCGGGATGGCGCACCGCGGCCGGCTCAACGTGCTGGCCAACATCGTCGGCAAGCCGTACTCGCAGATCTTCCGCGAGTTCGAGGGCAACATGGACCCCGGCCAGGCGCACGGGTCCGGCGACGTCAAGTACCACCTGGGCGCCGAGGGCAAGTACATCCGGCCGTTCGGCGAGGGTCAGGTCGACGTCACGCTGGTGGCCAATCCCTCCCATCTCGAGGTCGTCGACCCCGTGCTCGAGGGTGTCGCCAGGGCCAAGCAGGACATGCTGAACCTCGGCGAGGAGGGCTTCACGGTCATGCCGGTCGCCCTGCACGGCGACGCCGCGTTCGCCGGCCAGGGAGTCGTCGCCGAGACGCTGAACCTGTCGCTGCTCCGCGGCTACCGCACCGGCGGCACCCTGCACGTGATCATCAACAACCAGGTCGGTTTCACCACGGCACCGGAGATGTCCCGGTCCAGCGAGTACTGCACCGACGTCGCAAAGATGATCCAGGCACCGATCTTCCACGTGAACGGCGACGATCCCGAGGCGGCCGTCTGGGTCGCGCGACTCGCCGTCGAGTACCGGCAGACCTTCGGCCGGGACGTGGTCATCGACATGGTCTGCTACCGCCGGCGCGGTCACAACGAGGGTGACGATCCCTCGATGACGAACCCGCTGATGTACCAGATCATCGACGGCAAGCGTTCGGTCCGGCGGATCTACACCGAGGCGCTCATCGGCCGCGGCGACCTCTCCCCCGAGGACGCCGAAGAGGCGTTGCGCGACTACCACACCCAGCTCGAGCGGGTGTTCAACGAGGTGCGCGAGCTCGAGAAGGGTGTTGCCGCACCGTCTCCGTCGGTCGAGGCCGAACAGCAGATCCCGCCGAAGGTGGAGACCAAGATCTCCGAGACGGTGCTGCACCGGGTGGCCGACGCGGCGGTGCAATTCCCACAGGGCTTCACTCCGCACCCCCGGGTGAAGTCGGTGCTGGACCGCCGGGTGGAGATGTCCCGCAAGGGCGGCATCGACTGGGCCTTCGGCGAGTTGCTCGCTCTCGGGTCGCTGGCGATGGAGGGCCGGTTGGTGCGGCTGTCCGGACAGGACACCCGGCGAGGCACTTTCGTGCAGCGGCATTCCGTGCTGATCGACCACAAGACAGGCGCCGAGTTCCTTCCGCTGCAACACCTCTCGGACGAGCAGGCGCGCGTCCTGATCTACGACTCCGCGCTGACCGAATACGCGGCGCTCGGCTTCGAGTACGGATACTCGGTCGCCAACCGCGACGCGATGGTGATGTGGGAAGCGCAGTTCGGCGACTTCGTCAACGGCGCGCAGTCGGTCATCGACGAATACCTGTCGTCGGGAGAGGCCAAGTGGGGACAGCAGTCCGGCGTCGTGCTGCTGCTGCCGCACGCCCATGAGGGCCAGGGTCCGGACCACACGTCCGGCCGGATCGAGCGGTTCCTGCAGCTGTGCGCCGAGGGCTCGATGACGATCGCCGTGCCGTCGACGCCGGCGAACTACTTCCATCTGCTGCGCCGCCATGTGCTGGACGGTGTGCACCGGCCGATGGTGGTGTTCACCCCGAAGTCCATGCTGCGCAATAAGGCCGCCGTCTCCTCGGTCGAGGACTTCACCGATGGCAAGTTCGAGTCGGTCATCGCCGACGCCTCCGTCGACCCGTCCGCGGTGCGCAAGGTATTGCTGACCAGCGGCAAGCTGTTCTACGAACTGGACGCATACCGGAAGAAGAACAACGTCACCGACACCGCGATCGTCCGGCTGGAGCAGATCTACCCGGTCCCGCGGCGGAAGCTCGGGCACCTGCTCGATGCGTACCCGGAGGTCACCGACTTCCGGTGGGTGCAGGAGGAGCCGGCGAATCAGGGTGCCTGGACGTTCCTCGCCCTGGCTCTGCCCGAGCTGCTGCCCCGGCTCACCGGGCTGAAGCGGTGCTCGCGGCGGGCGATGGCCGCACCGTCGGCAGGGTCGGCCAGGGTGCACGAGGTGGAGCAGGCAGCGGTGATCCGGGCGGCGTTCGCCGACTGAGCCGGCGTTCGCAGACTGAGCCGCAGTCGCCGACTGAGCCGCAGTTTGGCGCCCGGTACGGCGTCTGCCGGGCGGTTGTCGGCTGTCTCCCGCAGGCGCGGCCGCCCCGAGGGGGCGGTGCCGGGGCCGTGCTGGCTGTGTCCCGGGGACGCGGCCGTCCCACGGGCGGAGCCGGCGTCAGGGCGCGGCCACCCCAGCGCTGGGGCTGTGCCGGGGCCGGGGCTGTGCCCGGTTCGGGCACTGCCCGGGTCGGGGCACTCCCGGAGACGGGAATGCGCGCCTGCGGGCAGGGGTTGGCAAGGGTGAAGCAAGTTCTGCGAGTGAAAGGCTCCCGCGTGCGCATCGAGGTTTTCTCCGACGTCGTCTGCCCATGGTGCTACATCGGCAAGCGCCGCCTCGAGGAGGCCTTGTCAGTTTTCCCGCACGCGGACGAGGTCGAGGTGACCTACCGGTCGTTCCAGCTCGACCCGTCGAGCCCGACGACCTCCGATCTGACCCTGACGGAGATGCTGGCGGAGAAGTACGGCCGGTCGCTCGCGCAGGCGGCGGAGATGAATGCCCGGGTCACCGATATCGCCGCGACGGTCGGACTCGATTTCAATCTCGACAAGGCGCGCCCCGCCAACACCTTTCGCGCGCACCGACTGCTGCACTTCGCGGCGTCGAAGGGGCTCGGCAATGAACTCACCGAGCGACTGATGCACGCCTACTTCAACGAAGGTGTCCCGATCGGGGAGCGCGACGAATTGCTGCGCCTTGCGGTCGAGGTGGGTCTGGACGGACCTGAAGCCGCAGCCGTCCTCGACGGCGACGCCTTCGACGAAGAGGTCAGAGCCGATATCGCGCTGGCGCAGGGCTTCGGGGCGACCGGTGTTCCGTTCTTCGTCTTCGACCGCGCGTACGCGATCTCCGGCGCACAGGAGACGGCCGTCTTCGTCGAGGTTCTCGAGACATCTTGGGCAGCAACGCGCTCTGCCGCGGCCAGCAGCCAGTAGACCCACTCGCGGCAGCTGCGCGGATACCGACGTCCGTGCCACCGCCAGAAGTAGTCGCCGGCGACTTCCACCGCAGAGCTCTCCGCGACCGCGGTGAGCCCCTACGGTGGTCGGTGCCGCCCTCCCCATCCCGCAGGGGCGGCCGCCGCCCACAGTCGTCCCCGCGCAGCGACTGCTGCGGCCACGCACGGCGCTGGTGCCCCTCGGCTTACAGGACGACGGCACCATGGAAGTGCCGCCGGACGCCGCATCACTCGGGTGGTTCACGGGAGCGCCGACTCCCGGTGAGCTCGGGCCGGCGGTCATCGTGGGGCATGTGGATTGGGCCGGTGAACTGGGCAGTTTCTACAATCTCGGCGAACTGAAACCGGGTGACGGCATCACCGTCACCCGCGCGGACGGCAGCGATGCGCGCTTCACAGTCACCAAGCGGGGCCAGTACTCGAAGGATGAATTCCCGACTGATGCCGTCTACGCCAACACCGACCACGCCGCACTTCGGCTGATCACCTGCGGCGGCAAGTTCGACCGCGAGACAGGCAACTACCTGGACAACATCATCGTGTTCGCAGACCTGGTGCGGCCGAGCCAGTAATCTCCGAACCGCTGTCACAGCGCCGACCGCACAACACGAATCGAGTGGCCCGTTCTCTCGCAGTCAGCGCGGGAGGTACCCCTCTGCGAACGCCCGAAAAACGGGGAGGGCGGAGTCGATCATCGCCTGAGTGCCGGTCAACGAGATGCGGAAGTAGCCGGGCACTTCGCAGATGGTTCCGGGTAGGACCAACACGCCCCGTTCTGCAAGAGCCCGACAGAACGCGTGATCATCGGCGATGGGTGCCTTCACCCAGAGGTAGAACGTGCCCTGCGGCGAACGCAGCTCGTATCCATAGCCCCGCAGTGCTTCGACGACCAGGTCGCGTTTGCGCTGGATCGCCGGCAGATCGATGGACAGCTGCTCGAGTTCGGCGATGGAGCGCTGCAGCGTCGCGTTCGGGTACAGCCAACCACCCGCGACCTGCGAGACCTCGATGGCATCGCGGACGGATTGCCGGTTCGGGACCGACGGGGAAACGGCCAGCCAACCGATCCGCTCCCCCGGGGTGAGCAGCACCTTGCCATAGCTGTAGGAGATCAACGTGTACGGGTAGTACTCGCTCGGGCTGTGAAACTCGGCGTCGGTGAAGACCAACCGCGAGTACGGCTCGTCGGAGATCAGCCAGATCGGTCGGCCGAACCTGTCGGAAGCATCCGCCAGCAACCCGGCCAGTGATCTGAGGGTGCTGGGCGGGTAGATACGTCCCGTCGGATTGTTGGGCGTGTTCACGATGACGGCGCGCGTCCGCGAACCGATGGCCCCGCCGATCGCGTCGAGGTCGAGGTCGTGGTCATCCGGACGGACCCGCACCTTGACCGGCACAGCTTCGGCGGACAGCAGCATCGGTTCGTACAGGAACCATGGCGGCAGTGAGTAGATCACCTCATCACCCGGATCGAGGACCGCCCGAAACGCAGCGGCGAGTGCACCGAAGGCACCGGGCGTCATGGCAATGTCGTCGGGCTCGAAGGGAAGCCCTCGCCATTCGCGGAGAGCCTGCGCGACGACGGCCCTGGTCGCCGGCTCGGACTGCTTGTAGGCGAACCAGTCCTTGTCCTTGGGTTCGGCGTGTTGTTGGATCGCGCTGACGAATCCCGCCAGCGGCATCTCCTGGGGATTGCCGAATAGCAGATCACTGATACCTCGCAACGACCGCTTTGAGCTCAAGACCTCAATCTGCTCCAGAAGCGGCGCCAGGGCAGCGGCGACGGCCGCAGCTCGGGCCGATGTGGGCGGTCTTCCTGGCATGGGCTGCCTCCTGCCGAACGACGTTGACGACCACTGGTCGTCCGCTTGGGCGATCGTCAGGGTACGACCGCACCGACGGCGCGGCGAGTCAATTCGGCACGTCATGTGCTGCCACGCCTCATGTGCGGAGTTGTTGGGTGGTGTGGTGGTGGGTGTTGCGGCGGGGGGCTCCGGCGCGGCCGCCCCAACCCCCCCCCCCCCCACCCCACCCCCCCCCCCCACCCCAGCACCACCGCCCCCCC